>NZ_CP126279.1:3095280-3404808 GCF_003234815.2 Curtobacterium sp. MCBD17_035
CCGCGAACGACACCCGGCGCAGGACCCGCCGCCGCTCAGCCACGGGTCGCCGCCAGTGCGTCCGCGATCACCGTGACGGCGTCACCGAGTTGTGCCTCGAGCGCCCCGAGACGCGCTGGGTCCGGACCGACCGGGTCGATGAGATCGCGATCGCCGCCCTCCGCCGTCACCGCGGCCCGCAGGGAGCCCGCTCGCTGGAGGAGCCCCGCCGGGTCGAGCCCCCGTGCGCGGTGGTGACGCGCGATCGCCGCGAACTCGAGCACGGTGAACGTCCGGTTGAGCAGCGCCGGCACGCGCTCGAGCACGGCGACGGAGTGGGCCTCCTCGGCCGTGAGCACGAGTGTCGCACCCCGGAGCCGGGTCGCCTGGAGCGGTGACGCCCGATGGCCGGACGCGTCCAGCCCCCGGTCGCGCAACATGCGACGGACACCCGGCACCATCGCGCCGCGCTCGAGCACCCGCACCCCGCAGCTCGAGACCGCGAAGCGCCCGGGGGCCCGGGCGTCGAGCCCGGCCTGCAGCAGACGCTCGACGAGTGGTGAGCGCGCGAGGTTCGCCGCGCACACCACGACGACACGCGTCCGCCCGTCGCTCGGCTCGGGCGGCACGGCACGCTCCCACGGCGACGGCCGTGTGCATGTGGACGGCGGTGTGGTCATCGCGACGATCCCCTCCTCGATCGGGTCGGTCGCGGTGACCGTACGGTCACGACGCGGCTCGATCAGGGGCGTGCGCGATGGGCGTCCGGGAGGCCCGGCACCGGGTCACCCGTCAGTTCACGTCCCGCGGCCCGGGTGCCGTCGTCCGCTCACCGGAGCGGCCGTGATGAGGGTCCGGCGCGCGGACTCACCCCCCGGAGCGCGCCCACGGCTGACCGGGAGGTCGGCGCTAGCATGCGCAGCCGAGGAGGAGGTCCGCATGGACGACGACGAACGGACGGCAGGGCCGCCCCGTCGCTGGGTCCGCCGACGGGCGCGGGTCGCGGCGGTCGGCGACGCCGAGCGGGTGGTGGTCACCGATCCCGCGCGGTGCGACCTGCACGTGCTCGCCGGCACTGCTGCGGTCGTCTGGTCCGAGCTGGACGAGGGCACGACCGTCGAGGACGTGGCCACCCGGGTGGCGCGGTGGTACCCGGACGTCGACCCGGAGACGGTGGCGGGGCAGGTGGCGGCGTTCCTCGGGGAACTCGCCGCCGCGGGGCTCGTCGAGGTCGAGCCCGTCCCGGACACACGAACGGACCGGCCCGGGGCCGTGGTCGAGACCATCCGGTCTGACCACGGCACCCGGGCCGGTCCGTGGGGGTGGAGCGTCGGGACGACTACGCGTTCTGCACGTCGTCCTTGGCGCTCTGGGCGCTGTCCTTGACGTCCGAGGCCGAGGACTGCGCCTCGTCCTTGACCGTCGACGCGGCGTCCTGCGCCGTGCCCTTGAGGTCCTGCACGTGCTCCTGCGCGGTGTCCTTGAGGTCGGAGGCGATGTCCTGCCCCACGCCCTTGGCCTTGTCCACGAGCGGTGCGGCCTGGTCCTTCAGCTGGCCGGCGAGGTCCTCTTCCTTCGAGGAGGCCGGGATGAGGGACGAGGCGAGCCAGCCCGCGCCGAAGGCGATGAGGCCGACGGCGAGCGGGTTGCCCTTGGCCTTGCCGACGGCCGAACGGGCAGCGCCCTTGGCGGAGTCGGAGGCGCCCGAGACGGAGCCCGAGGCGCTGCTCGTGCCGGACTGGACCTTGCTCTTGGCGGCGTCGACCGTGCCCATCACGCTGTCGCGGACGGAGCCGATGCGCTCGCGCACCTTCTCGGTCTGGCGGTGGGCGATGGACGACGGGCTCACCTTGTCGGCGAGTGCATCGACGTCCGACCCGAGGTTGCCACGGGTGCGCTCGATCTCGGCGCGGATCTCGTCTGGGGTGCTCATGCGTTCCTCCCGTTGGTGTGCGGCTTGAGGGTGTCGGGGATCTCCTTGGCGGTCTCGACCGTCTGCGGGGCGCCCTGGATCTCCTTCATCGACTTGCGGCCCTGCATCGCGAGGATCGCGGCGATGATGCCGTAGATCACCGCGATGATGAGCGCCGACCAGGCGTTGTTCACGAGGAACCCGAGGGCCCACCACGCGGCGATGGAGATGAAGAGGAGGGCGAAGAGCGCGGTCAGACCGGCTCCACCGAACATCCCGGCGCCCTTGCCGGCCTTCTTCGCCGACTCGGTCAGCTCGGCCTTGGCGAGCGCGACCTCCTGGCGGAACAGGTTCGACAGGTCCTTCGAGACGTCCGTCAGCAGCTCGCCGAGCGGCGTCGAGGCGGCGCGCTCCTCGGCGGCTTCGTTCGGTCGTGATGCGGCGGTGGCGCCGGCGGTGTAGCCCGCTCCGGGCACACCGCCCGGCACGCCGCCCGGGGTGGTCTGGCTCATGCCACGCCTCCGGTGCCGTACCCGGCACCCGTGCCGCGATCGTACTCGGTCTCGACCGGGTCCGTCGTGCCGTACGCAGCGCCGGTCGTGCCGTAGTCCGTGTCGGTCGCGGTCGAGTAGGTGCTCGTCGACGTGGCGTCGTACGAGGACGAGTCGCCGCCGGTGGCGCCACCGAAGGCCTCGGCTTCCTTCTCGTGCTTGATCTCCGTCGTCAGCGCCTTGGTGAGGCGACCGGCGAGGATGCCCGCTCCGGCGGCGATGGCGATGAAGGTGCCCGGACGACGGGCCGCGAAGGAGCGGACCTCGTCGATCAGCGAGCCCGGGTCACGGCCTTCGAGGTAGCCCGCGACGCTGCCGGCGCGGTTCGAGAGGTCGCGGACGACCTTGCCCGCGATGCCGTCGTCGGCGTTCTCGGCCATCGACGAGAGCTGGTCGCTGATCGTGCGGAGTCCGCCGGCGGCGCGCTGCTGCTGCTGGCCCGCCTGGTCCTTGAGGCTCGACGTCGCCTGGCCGAGGAGTTCCTTGGCGTGGTCCGTGGCCTCCGAGGCGACTCGGGACGCCTGCTCCTTGGCGACGCCCGCGACCTGCGCGGCCGACTGCTTGGCGTCACCGGCGACGTTCTGGGCTGCGCCCTTGGCGGCGTCGGCCTTGCCGGAGCCGCCGGAGTCGCTCGCGCTGTCCGTTCCGTAGGACGGGACGTGGACGCCGGAGTAGGTGGTGTCCGTCGTGTCATCGACGACGAGCTCGTCGTCGATGAGGTCGTCGTCGGCGAGCGACCCGGTCGGCACGGCCCGGTCGTAGATCGGGGTGTCGTTCGGGATGTCGTTCTCCGGTGGGTATGTGCTCATGACGTTCCTTCCCTGTTCGCGGGTCCGGGAGGACAGGCGTCATCCCGGTCTGGCGTGTCACCCACCGTGCGCGTTCTCGCCTGGGAGCGTTCGGACTCCCAGGGGCGGACCAGGGAGGTTGTCCCCCGTTCTGGGTGTTCCAGACGACCTGGGGGCGGCCGGAGCACGCACCGTTCGTCCCCCGGACGCCCAGGTGGGCCTCGCTGACTCCCGGAAATCCGGACGGGAGGGCCGGGGCGGGGCCGCACCGCACCTCCCGTCCGAGGGGGACAACCTGCATGGGTGGCGAGGGAACGCGGCCTACGGTCCAGACCACGCGTCGTGAGCGCCGGGACCCGCCCGGCACCGACGCGAGCTGAAGGAGAGACACAGGATGTACTTCCACAAGCAGGAATTGCAGTTCAAGTCCACGCCGAGCAAGCCCGACGCCGTCTACGCACGCAAGCTGCAGGAGGTCCTCGGTGGCCAGTACGGCGAGATCTCGGTCGCGCTGCAGTACCAGTTCCAGGCCTGGAACATGCACATCCCCGGCAAGTACCGGGACCTCGTCTTCGGGATCGGCGCCGAGGAGCTCGGTCACGTCGAGATGCTCGCGACGATGATCGCCCAGCTGCTCGAGAAGGCCCCGCTCGGCATCACCAAGGAGGCCGTGCAGGACGACCCGACCGTCGCCGCCGTCATCGGAGGCATGGACGTCCAGCACGCGATCGTCGCCGGTGCCGGCGCGCGCCCCGTCGACAGCAACGGGAACCCGTGGCAGGGCTCGTACATCACGGCGAGTGGCAACCTCCTCGCCGACTTCACGGCGAACGAGAACGCGGAGATGCAGGGACGCATCCAGGCCGCCCGGCTCTACCACATGACGGACGACCACGGGATCCGCGACCTGCTGTCGTTCCTCATCGCGCGCGACACCATGCACCAGAACATGTGGGCGACCGCCGCCGCCGAACTCCGCGAAGAGGGCTACGAGGACTTCCCGGTCCCGAGCAACTTCGCGCAGAAGAAGGAGGACCAGGAGGTCAACTACCAGTACCTCAACTTCTCCGACGGCGCTGCCGCGGCCGAGGGACGCTGGGCGAGCGGCCCCTCGTTCGACGGCAAGGGCGAGTACACCTACCACGACGGGCCCACCACCTCGGTGCCGATGCCCCCGCCCACGCTGGTCGACGCCCGCTACTACGGCACCACCCCGACCCCGAACAAGGTCGAGCAGAAGGCCGCCCTGTCGCAGGACCGGCGAAACAAGGAGTGACGCGCTCCGGCGGCCGACGCCGCCGCCGTGACGGGGACCACCGTCGACCTCACGTGTCGATGGTGGTCCCCGTCCTCGAAGACGCCTCCGTGCTCCGACGGTGCCTCGCGTCCGTCGCGGTGCAGACCGTGCCCGTCGACGAGGTCATCGTCGTCGACAACGGCAGCACCGACGACAGCGTCGCCGTCGCCCTCGCGGCCGGTGCCACCGTGCTCCACGAGCCGGTCCGGGGGATCGCGGCGGCCGCGGCACGCGGGTACGACGCGGCCTCCGGCGACGTGATCGCCCGCGTCGACGCGGACTCGGTGCTGCCGTCCGACTGGGTCGACCGTGCGCTCCGGGCCTTCGAGGACCCGCGCGTGGTCGCGGTGACCGGACCAGGGCGGTTCCGGGACCTCGGCCCGATCCCGCGCGCGTTCTGGCAGCTCGCGTACATGCGGGCGTACTTCGTGCTCATGTGGCTCGCGCTCGCACGACCGCCGGTCTTCGGCTCGAACACCGCGTTCACGCGCGCGGCCTGGACCCGCGTGTCCGCACGCGTGGAGCGTCGTGACCCGGCGCTCCACGACGACGTCGACCTGAGCCTCCACCTCGACCCGGCATGGCGCGTCGTCGTCGATCCGGGGTTGCGCGCCGAGATCTCGAGCGACCCGCTGCGGGACCGCCGCGGGCTGGTGGTCCGCACGCGCAAGGCGCTCCATACGCTCGGGTCACACGGCCGCGCCGGACTCCCCTGGTACCGGTGGTTCCGGCGCGGGTTCACGATGCTCCGCGCACCCGCGGTCCCGAGCCGCGCGGTCGGGTGGCCGGGCTCGCCAGTCGCCGCTGGTCAGACCCCCTCGGTTCCTGGCCTCCCTGAGCACGAGCCGAGACTGCGGGGCACCGACACCACTCCGGGCCATGATCGGGATGGTGACGCGGCCCCCACGGCCGCGTCGCAGTGACCCTCGACGGGCACACGTCCCGTCACACGGAAGGAGGCCGACATGGCCCGCACGACATCGGAAGCCGGCGGCGAGGACGAGGCGGACGCCACCACGCACGGTGGCATGGACGCGCCCTCGCAGGCCGAGGGTGAGGACCCGGACGAGGACTCGCCCACGATCTGACCGAGCACAGTACGAGGCCCCGGGTGCGGACGGATCCGGGGCCTCGGCTGTGTAGGTCCGGGTTGATCCCGCGATCGAACGGGGACTGCTGCATCTTGGGACTCTGGCCTAACGTCGTCGCCTCAGTTTCGCCGGCCCGAATACGAGGAGGAACGTCAGCCCCGCTCCCACCGCGACCGTCGCAGTGAGGAACGCAACCCATGAACCCCACCCAGTCGATACAGAGGTAATGGTGAGAACTGCGAGGATCACG
The DNA here is from genome assembly GCF_003234815.2 of Curtobacterium sp. MCBD17_035. Taxonomy (NCBI): domain Bacteria; kingdom Bacillati; phylum Actinomycetota; class Actinomycetes; order Micrococcales; family Microbacteriaceae; genus Curtobacterium; species Curtobacterium sp. MCBD17_035. The sequence continues at coordinate 3,101,149 of NZ_CP126279.1, forward strand.
AGAACTGGCGTGAGGATTGCGCACACGATCGAGTTATAGCGCTTCCTTCCGTTAGCAGGCACTGGCCACCGATCCGATACCATCTATCACTCCGTATGCTGACGCTCCAAATCCAATGACGCCGGCTACTCCCAGCGCCGTTGACCATCCGAGGGACGGGATCTCAGCGGCAACCGATCCAACAATTGCGACACCGGAGGCGATGAGCCCGAGGCTCGAGAACACGAGACCGGTGACGGCATGGCCGCACTGCGAAACACGACCGGTGGGATCCGAGCCGTTGATGGGATCGCAGCCGACGAACGCGTATCGGTTGGCGTTGCCTGGATCGAGGGGCGCGTCGAGGGTGTCCTCCTGCGTCCACCCGCCCGCGACGGGAAGGTACCAGCGTTGTCCGAACTTCACGAGCCCGTCGCCGGTGATCCGGATGCCGGACTTGTATCCGAAGGGCAAGTACTCGAACCACGGCGACGTACCGCCACTGACCACGGTCCGGTTCCCGTACGGATCGAACGACACCGCGTACGCCCGCTGGCCGTCGTCGGTGAGGATCCCGACCGGGTTCCCGATCCCGTCCACCAGGTACAACCCGACCTGCAAGTCGGGGCTGATCGCGTCCAACACCTGTCCTGTGGTCGGGTCGTCGAAGAAGAACGACGTCTGCCCGGCGCTGGTTTGGGACTGCAGCTGCCCGCTCTTGCCGTACACGTACATGTACGAGTCCCCGCCCGGTGTGGTCTGGCTGAGCAGCTCGTTTTGGTCCGCGCCGGCGTAGGTGTACGTGGTGGTCTTCCCGCCCATGGTGGAGCTGGTCATCTGCTCCGCCCCGTTGTAGGTGTACGTCACGCCCGGTGATGCGGTCATGTTGCCCGCTGCGTCATACGTGTACCCGCTCGAGGTGATCTGGTTCGCCGCGTTGTACGTCAGGTTCTGCGACGAGGTCGCACTTCCCGTCTCCGCGGCACCGGTGCGGTCCCCGTTGCTGTTGTAGGAGTACGTCCAGGTCACGTTGCTGCTGCCGCCTGCCTGGGTGGCGCTGGTCAGCCGCGCCGCCGTGTACCCGTAGGTCGTGGTCTGATGCGAGATGTTGTCCGTGGCCAGCTGCAGCTCGCTGCGATCGTTGAGCTGGCTGGCCGCGGTCGGCTTCGCCGCCTGGACGCTGTCGCAGCTCGCCGACGCCGTCTTGAACTGGTAGCAGTACGAGGTGTCGAACACGAGCGAGTTGCTCGCATCCCCGGTGCCGGTCCAGGACCGCACCCGGATCACCCGGCCGGAGGTGTCGTAGTCGGTGTGGGTGCGGCCCGTCCACGTCGTGTGCGCCGCGTTCGCGTTCACCCACGTGTCCGTGCGCCGGCCGTGGTCGTCGGTGGCATACACCTGTGTCTCGGTGCCGGAGGCGTTCGGCAGCGTCGTGGTCAGCAGGTAGTTGGCCGGGTCGTAGGTGTTGGTCGCCGTGCCACCGCCGGCGGACACGGTGAGCTCGTTCGAGGCCTTGTCGTACGTGTACGAGACTGTCCCGCCGCCGGCGGTGTTCACCGTCGACGTGAGCCGGTTCTGCTGGTCGTACGTGTTCGTGATCGTGCCAGTCGCCGAGGTCGACGAGGTCAGGTTCCCGTTGCCGTCGTACTGGTTCGACACCGCGTGGGTGCCGTCGGAGAACGATTCCGTCAGCTGCCGGTCATCGTTGTCGTACGTGAACGACGTCGTGTGGCTGTTGCCGTCCGTCTCGGACGCGAGCCGCCCGAACGCGTCGTACGTGTACGTCTTCACGCCCAGGGTCGTTCCCGTCGGCGGCGTCACGGTCGACAGCTGGTGGTTGCCGTCGTAGGCGTAGGTGGTCGGGTTCTTCGGGGTGCTGCCGCTGGCGGCGTTCCCCGGCGCGGTCGCGGTCTTCACCGTCCCGTCCGAGTTCCGCTCCACAGCAGCCTGCACGTTCGTGTCGCTGCCGGTGGAGGACGTCATCTGGTTGCCCTGCCCGTTGTAGGTCACGGTCGTCGTGTTCCCCGACCCATCCGTCGTCGAGGTCGGCAGATACGGGTTGGTGCTGTCCCCGTACGTCGCCGAGCTCGACGCGCCGGACGAGGACGCGACCTTGTCCAACGACTGGCCACTGTTCGACGTGTACGTACCGGTCGTGGTCGACGTGCTGTCCCCCGAGCCGACCTGGCTCTGCGACACGGCGTTGTTCGCCGCGTTGTACGACGCACTGCGCGTGTTCCCATCCGGATCCACCGCCTTCGTCACATCATGCGTGGACGCGTCGATCGTGTACGTCGTGTTCTTCACCGCCGACATCGTCTGCGACGAATCCGTGTCCGGACCCGCGACCTGCGTCTGGGTGCTCGACACGTACGACAACCGCGTGACCGCGGTACCCGGCGACCCCGCCGTCGTGTTCCGCTGGTCGACCTCGGTGACCCGATCCGAGCTGTCGTACGTGAACGTCGTCACCCCGCCGTTCGGCGCCGTGACCGAGGTCAGGTCCTGGCCGGAGTACCCGAACGTCGTCGTCGCGCCGGTGGCATCCGTGTAGCCGACGATGTTGCCGTTGCCGTCCTTGCTGTACCGGATCGACCGCGTCGCCGAGCCGTTGGTCTGCGTGAACGTCGTCGCCCCGTTGCTGTACGCGACGTTCGCGACCCGTGCGCCGCTGATCGGCTTCCCGCTGCTGTCCGTGGTGACAGCGCCTGCCGTCGACACGATGCTCGCCAAGGTCGCACCGGAGTAGCTGAACGCGACGGCGTTGCTGTTCCCGTCGACCACCTTCGTCGGCTGGCCGTTGAGATTGAAGTGATCGACCTGCTTCGACGTCCATGACGTCAACGTGTACTCCGTCGACGACTTCGCCAGCGTCTGCTGCAAGCCCGCCGGCGTCGTGTACGAACCGTCAGCGTTGACCTTGAACAGCCACGTCGACCCATCCGGACCCGTGTAGATCACACCCGTGCTACCCGCCGACAGCGACCCGACGCCGTCGAGGGCGTACTGCCACCGGTTCGCCACCATGCCGATGCTGCTCGCCGTCTGCCAACCCCGCGAGTTGTACGCCGCACCGATCGTCGTCGACGCGTTCACCCCCGGCAGCGACAACCCGCTGTTCCCGACCAACAGGTTCCCCGTCGCGACGTCCACCTGCGCACTCGTCTGATCATCGATCCCGAAACTCAGATTCGTCGCCGACGGCCGCGACCCCGTCACGTTCGTGGTCGTGGGACCGGTCGGCAGGTTGTTGTACCAGCCCTGCAGCTCGAAGACGTAGTCCGTGCTGTCCCCGCTCCGGTTGTAGAGATCGATCTTGCCGTTGGACCCGACGGGCACGATCACGGTGTTGGTCCGGATCGAATCAGCACTGAAGTTGATGGACGTCGTTCCGGGCTTGGTCGCGCCATCCGCCCACGCGATCGCGTCGCCGGTGCTGTTCGCGGCATGCAGCGACGTCAGCGTCAACGCCACCGCGGTCACCCCGGCGCCGACCGCAGGCACGCCAGCCTGCCCGGACACCTGAATGGCGCGGCTCGAGTTCGCAGCGATCGGGGTGTTCGGGCTGACCCGCGTGTCATAGACCGTGCCTGCGGCGGGCGTGAACACGCTCCCACCGCCGTTCGTCGCGGTGAAGTACCCCTGCACATCCACCGCGAGATCGATCGCGTTCACGTCATCCGCGACGGTCAACTTGCCATCACTGCTCAACGCCACCTGCGCCGTCAGCGATGTCGGCACCCCCGCCGCGTACTGCAACGACCGCTGCGGCTTGCTCGTCCCCGCCGGATACGGCGTGATGTACCCGCCGTTCGCCGCCGGGATCACGATGAAGTTCGCAACCACCGCCGACGCACCCGCCGGCACACCACCATTGCCCGTCACCTGGAACGTCACCGAACTGCCCGCCGCGATCTGCGCCTTCGACACCCCCGTGCCGTTCCGGGAATCCACGATCCGCGTGCCCGGCACCGACACGAACCCGCCCGCCGCCGTCCCATCGTCGTTCGCGGTGTAGTAGCCCTGCACGTCGATCACGAGATCCGTCACCACGTCCGATGCAACCTGGATCGTCCCATCGTCACCGACCGCGATCGTCGCCGTGTTCGACGTCGTCCCCAACCCACCACCGTCGAACACGAGCATCAACGCCGACGCCGTCGAGTCGTCCGGCCGGCCACGCACCTCGCCCTGCTGGGTCATGTTCACCGCGGTGACGTTCACCACGACCGCACCCACCCCAGACGTCGGCACACCCGCCTTGCCACCCACCTGGATCGACCGGTACCCACCCGCCGGCATCGCCGTCGAGTACCCACCCGTCCCGCTCCGCGTGTCCAAGATCCGGCCCGACGCCGCCACGAACCGACCACCCGTCCCCGTGTCCGTCGCATCCGCGTGTGCCGGAGCCGGGGGCGTCACCGCCACCAACAGCGCCGCGACCAACGCGATGAGCACCGCCAGCGCTGCGCCGAACCGACCCCGAACAGACAACGACCCGAACGCACGCATGGATGCCCCCATCGGCAGAACCCCGATCGCCGGACGCGTCCTTCGTACCCCGCGCGTCCCAGCGAGAACATTCCGAACAGTACGGGTACATGAACGATCGTCAGGACCCCCATTCCGAGGGTCAGGGTCCGGCGCGACCAGCCTCGATCCAGGCGGGGCTCCGCGGTCAGCGCCGCGAACGACCGCCCGCGAGCGCGACGACCCCGACGGCAGCGGCACCGAGCACGACGGGCACCCACTTCCGCCGGGCACTCGCGCGCCATCCGCCGTCGGTCGCGTTCGACGCGTCGTCGGGACCGTAGAGGTTGCCGTCGCTCGGGGCCCCGTGCCCACGGAGCGCGAAGATCTCGACGGCCGGGCGCGTGATCGCGTGGAACAGCGGCGGCAGCGCGAACTCGAGCGGCACGAGGGCTGCCTGCGCGAGCCCGACGTACGTGTTCCGCTTCGGGTGCACGACGGCCCGCATGATCGCCTTGGCAACGCGCTGCGGACCGACGACCGGCGGCATCGGGTGCGAGTTCTGGTTCGTGTAGTTCGCGCCGTGCTGGTAGATCGGGGTGTCGATCGTCGAGGGCAGCACCATCGGGAAGTGGATGTCGGTCCCGCGGAACTCGTCGCCGAGGACGTCCGCCAGGCCGAGCGCCGCGTGCTTGCTCGTCACGTACGCCGACTGGTAGGGCGCGGACAGGAGCGACTGGATCGACCCGACGAGCACGTAGGTCCCCCGTCCGCGCTCCCGGAAGTGCGGGAGCACCGCCCGGATCCCGTTGACGTGCCCGAACAGGTTCGTCTCGACCACCCGGCGGAACGCGTCGTCCGGCACCTGCTCGAACAATCCGTACGCGAACAGCGCGGCGTTCCCGACGAACACGTCGATGTGTCCGAACCGGGCGATGGTCGCCGCGACGAGCGCCCGGACCTGCTCGGCGTCGGACACGTCGGTGGGCACGGCGAGCGCCTCGGCTCCGCGAGCCCGGCACTCCTCGGCCGCGGCCTCCAGGCTCTCGCGTCCCCGGGCGGCGAGCACGACGTGTGCGCCGGCCTCGGCGAAGGCGTGGGCGGTCGCGCGGCCGATGCCGCTCGACGCCCCGGTGACCACGACGACCTGTCCTCGGAACCTGGATGTCATGCCGCTCGTCTACGCGAACCGGCTGGGGCCGCCTGAGCGCCCGGGGGACAACGCGACCTCAGGCGTGATCGGCCAGGAACGCGTCGAACTCCTCGATCGTCGGGTAGGACGACTGCGCGCCGAGCCGGGTGGCGGCGAACGCGCCGACCACGACCGCGAACCGAGCAGCGGTCACGAGGTCGTCTCCGGCCGCCAGCCGCATCGCCAGTGCGCCGGTGAACGCGTCGCCACAGCCCGTCGTGTCGACGGGGTCGACGCGGACGGACGGAACGCGGACGGGCTCCGCGCCGCGGTCGAGCACGACGCACCCGGCACTCCCGGTGGTCACGACCGCGCGGTCGACCCCGCGATCGGCCAGGAGGCCCGCGAGCCGCCCGACGTCCTCCGCACCGCCGTCCGCCGCGCCGTCGTCCGCCCCCGCGTCCGCCGCGGTGCATCCCGCCGGCGTCACGAGCTGCGCGGCCTCGTGCTCGTTGACGAGCAGCACGTCGGTCAGCGCGAGGAGTTCCTCGGGCACGGGCCCGAACGGCGACAGGTTCGTCACGACCGTGGTCCCGGCGGCGTGGGCACGGCGGGCGGCCGCGAGTACGACCTCCATGTCGACCTCGAGGCAGAGTCCGAGCACGGCCGCGCCCGCGAACGCCCCGTGGGCGGCGTCGACGTCGGCGGCGGACAGCCGCCCGTTCGCCCCGGGCGAGACGACGATGGTGTTCTCGCCGGCGGCGTCCACGGTGATGACCGCGGTGCCGGTCGCGCTGCCCTCGAGCACGCGCACACCGGCGACGTCCACGCCGGCGTCGGCCACGGCACCGCGCAGGAGCTGGCCGTTCGCGTCGTCGCCCACGGCGCCGACGAGGGCGACGTCGCCGCCGAGCCGACCGGCCGCGACGGCCTGGTTGGCGCTCTTGCCGCCGGGCAGGATCCGCAGGTCCTCGCCGCGCAGGGTCTCGCCCGCGCGGGGGAACCGCGCGGTCCGGACGACCAGGTCCGCGTTGAGCGAGCCGACCACGACGACGCGGCCGCGGGCCTCCAGGACGTCCCGATCCGGAGCAGCGGTGCCGACCGTGTCCGCCCCGTCGGCCGGGAGGCCCGTCACGCGTCGATCCCGTCGGCGACGGCGACCGGGTCCGCGTCCCCCACGCCGCCCTCGCCGATCCGCTCGAGCGCGTCGACGACGAGGTCCCAGAACCGGTCGCGGTCGAGCTCGAGCGCGGCGGAGGTCCGGCAGTCCTCGGGCGCCGGCGCTCGCAGGTCGGCGACGGTCATGCCGGTGGTCAGGGTGCCGGTGGTCTCGACGGCGATGGGCATCCGCACGGCCCGGACGATCGTCGGGTCGATGACGTGCGCGACCGCGCAGGGGTCGTGCACGGGCGGGGCGTCGAACCCCTGCACGTCGCGGTACGCGTCGGCGAAGAACCCCATGAGCTCGTCGACGAACCGAGCCGGCCGGGTGCCGAGTGCCGCGATGCGCGCGACGACGTCGGGGGTCGCGAGCGCCTGGTGGGTGAGGTCCAGCCCGACCATGACGACGTCCCAGCCCGCCGTGAACACGATCTGCGCGGCCTCGGGGTCGATCGCGATGTTGAACTCGGCGACGGGGGTCATGTTGCCGACGTGGACGCCGCCGCCCATGAGGACGACCCGCTGGACCCGCTCGACGATCCGCGGCTCCTTGCGGACGGCGAGCGCGATGTTCGTCAGACCACCGACCGGCACGAGCGTGATCGTGCCCGGCTCGTGCGCCATGACGGTGTCGATGATGAGATCGACGGCGTGCCGGGGGTCGAGCTCGATCGACGGTTCGGGGAGGACGGGCCCGTCGAGCCCCGACTCCCCGTGGATGTCCGCGGCGTGCTCGATGGTCCGGACGAGCGGCCGGTCCGCGCCCGCCGCGAACGGCACGTCGGTGATCCCGGCGATCCGCGCGACGGCGAGCGCGTTCCGCGTCACCTTGGCGAGCGTCTGGTTGCCGACGACGGTGGTCACGGCGAGGAGCTCGATCTCGGGGTTGCCGTGGGCGAGCAGGATCGCCACGGCGTCGTCGTGGCCCGGGTCGCAGTCGAGGATGATCTTCTGGGGCATGGCCGACCTCAGTCCAGCTGCTTGTCGAAGCAGATCGAGAACGGCATCGTGCGCGCGTACGCCGCGGAGTAGATCGGGATCCGACGCCAGCCGGTCTTGTCGTACAGGGCGACGGCCTCGGGCTGCTTGTCACCGGTCTGCAGGACGAGCCGGTGTGCGCCGACCTCGCGTCCGACGGCCTCCGACTCGGCCAGGAGGGCCGTGGCGGCACCCTGCCCGCGCGCCGCCGCGAGCACGATCAAGCGCTTGAGCTCGAGCTCGTCCCCGAGCCACCGCACCGCGATGTGCCCGACGGCCTCGCCGCGCTCGTCGACCGCGAGGATCGCCGTGACGACCGTCTCTGGATCGACGTGGAGGGCACGCTCCCGCTCGGCGGCGCGCGCCGGGTCCTCGGTGCCGTCGCCGACCCCGTACCGGGCGTGCATGTCGTCGTCCATGGCGGCGCGGAGCGCGACGGCCCGCGGGTCCTCCCACGCGACGCGTTCGATGGTGATCACGACGGACCATCCTCGCAGGTGCGGGCGGCCCTCCCGACCCGCACGCCGCTCAGCGGCGGTCGGTCAGGTCCTCGTCGACGACGTCGACCTCCTCGTGCCCGACGGTCTCGGTGAGCGACCGTTGCTCGGTCACCACGTCCGTGACCACGCGCACACGCTCCACGGGGACGACGCGGGTGACGACCTCCACCTGCTCCTCGTGCAACACCAGCTCGATCGCGTCGCCCGAGCCGATCGGGAGGACCGTGCCCGCGTCGACGACGTCGGTCCCGTCGAGCGGCTCCTCCTCGACGCGGAGTTCCTCACGCCGCACGGTGACGGTGACGGTCCGCTCCTCGGACACGATCACCTTGCGGATCCGCACACGGCGCACCGGCACGGCCTCCGTGCGCACGACGAGCCGCTCCTCCGACCGGGTCACGGCGACATCGTCAGCGCCCGGGTCGAGGATGCGGTCCGCGCGTCCCGCGAGGGAGGTCCCGTCGATGGGGTCCTGGTCGTCCGGGTACGGCGTTGCGTCGACGTCGGTCACGTCGTCACGCCCCCAGCTGTCCGATGGGGCTGTCGTCGATCCCGGCGAGGATCGCGGCCGGATCGTCGAACACGGCCACGGCCCCGGCCTCACGGAGCTCCGCCTCGGAGATGCCGCCGGACAGCACGCCGATCGCGGCGACGCCGGCACGGCCCGCGGCGATGACGTCCCACTTGGAGTCACCGACCATGATCGCGTGGTCGGGATCGGCCCCGGAGCGCTCGAGCGCGAGCTGGATGATCCCGGGGTCCGGCTTCGCCTGCTCGACGTCACCGCCGCTCGTCACGACCTCGATCGTGTCCTCGATCTGCAGGAGCTCGCGGAGGATGGCGAGCTCGGCCTCGGGCGCGCTCGTCGCGAGGACGACCTTGTGCCCGCGGCGGGCGACCTCCTCGAGCAGGTCGTGCACGCCGGGCAGGATGTGCAGCTCCTGGAAGTGCTCCCGGTAGTACGCCGTGTGGAACTCCTTCGCCTGCTTCGCGACGTCCGAGTCCGCGGAGCCCACGAGCTCTTCGAGGAGGCTCGACGAGTCCATGCCGATGCAGCGGTGGATGCGCCAGGCGTCGACGGGCTGCCCCGCTGCGTGGAAGGCACGCCACCAGGCGTCCACGTGGGGGTAGTTCGAGTCGGCGAGCGTGCCGTCGATGTCGAAGAGGACGGCGGTCGTGGGGTCGTCGGTCATGCTCCGAGCCAACTCCTCGACCGTCGTCCCCGTCGTCAGTGTCCTCAGGCTCGTCGTCCCCCGGTCAGAGTTCGACCGACTCGCCGACCGGGAGGGTCGACATCGGCACGCCGCCGAGGCCGTCCTCACCGAGGAACTGAACGGTCGACTGCTGCCCGGGCTCGCTGAGGAGCAGCTCGTGGATCTGGATGGCGCGCTCGGGACGGACCTCGCGGACGTAGTCGACGGCCTCCCGCATGTGCGACCACGGGCCGCTCGTCGGCATGAGCAGCGTCGGCACGGCGACCCCGGGCACGAGGTAGGCGTCGCCCGGGTGGAAGACGATGCCGTCGACGAGGTACCCGACGTTCGGGATCGTCGGGATGTCCGGGTGGATGACGGCGTGGGTCTCGCCGAACACCCGCACCTCGACGGTGCCCACGGTGAACGTGTCGCCCGCGCCGACCGTCACGACCCGGCCGTCGTGGTCGCCGCCGATCTGGTCCGCGACACCCTCGGGCACGTAGGCGCGGAGCTCCGGGGCGGCGTCGAGTCCGGCGCGGAGGGCGTCGGTGTCGAGGTGGTCGAAGTGCTCGTGCGTGACGAGCACCGCCGTCGCGCCGCGCACGAGCTCGGCGGACTCGGGCGTGAACGTCCCGGGATCGATGACGATCGTCACGTCGTCCTGCTCGAGCACGACGGTCGCGTGGTTGTACTTCGTGAGCCGCATGGGTCCTCCTGGTCGTTGGCGTCGGTCAAGTGTACAACCATGTTGTACACCTTCCTTCCGCGAGATCGCAGTCGTCGCCGTTCTGGCAACCGTCCAAGCGGCGACGACTGCGATCTCGCAGAGGGGAGGCGGGCGGTGCGGGTCAGCCGTCGGTGTGCTGCGCGATGCGGGCGAGGAGTTCGGGCATCCGCTCGAGCGCAGCCCGCTCGTCCGGGTCGAGCTCGGCGTCGATCGCCCGCGCCATCCACGACGTCCGTGCCCGACGGTCCGCGGTGAGCGCGAGCCGTCCGGCTTCCGTGATGCCGATGACCGACGCACGCGCATCGGTCGCGCTGGCGGTGCGCGCGACGTGACCCAGGGCCTCCAGTTCGATGACGGTACGGCTCTGGCCCTGGTGGCGAACGCCGCGGCGCCGCGCCAGGTCGGCCGTCGTCATCGGACCCTCACGGTCGAGGTGACCGAGGGTGGCCGCGTGGGCCGGCGAGAGCGTGTCGGCGCGACCCCGACCGATGCGGACGAGGGTCCCGATCGCCGCCCGGAGGCGCTCCGCGAGCTCCTCGGTGCGGTCGTCGGTCCGGTCCATGGGTCCGACGGTACTGCGCCCGGCTCCCCCAGGCGACGCGGGTGCGGGCGGTCCGAGGCAATCGATGACGCGTACCGTGTCGAACCACCACCAGGCCGCGACGCAGCGCGCCGGAAGGAGCACGGCATGAGCACCGATCCCTGGGCACCACACCACCTGGAACCCGCCGTCGCGGCGGCCCTCGACCGCAAGCGCGCACACCGTGGCACCACGACGTACGTCCTGAGCCAGCTCGACGACCTCGCCGCACGGCTCGACGCGTTCCTCGTGCGCCGCGTCGACGGGACGTTCTCGGTGCGGGACCTCGAACGGCTGCCGGGTGGCGCCTCGAAGGAGCAGTTCGTGTTCACGCTCGACCGCGTCGTCGACGGCGAGCCCCGCTCCGACCGCCTCGTGCTCCGGATGGACCCCCTCGGATCGCCGGTCGAGAGTTCGCGTCGACGGGAGGCCGACGTCCTGCGGATGGTGCACGGTGTCCTGCCCGTCCCCGAGCTGCACTGGGCCACCGACGACGCCGATGAGCTCGGCGCCCCGTCGCTCATCTCGGAGTTCGTGTCCGGCGTCACCGGCCCCGCCGATGCTCCGACCACCGCGTCCGGGCTCGGCGTCACGTACGGGCCGCGGCTCCGCCCGGTGCTCGCCGAGCAGTTCGTCGAGCACCTCGCCGCGCTCCACACCGTGGACTGGAGCGCGCACGAGCTCGAGGCGTTCGAACGCCCGCGTCCGGGGACCACCGACGCGCTCGACTGGCGGCTCGCGGCGATCGACCGGGCGTGGGACGACGACGCCTTCGCGCCGCACCCCACCGTGGCACTCGTCCGCGACTGGCTGTGGCGGAACCGACCGACGGTCGACACGGTCTCGGTCGTGCACGGGGACTACCGCAACGGCAACTTCCTGTTCGACGAGAAGAGCGGGCGTGTCACGGCCGTCCTGGACTGGGAGCTGACGTACCTCGGCGACCGGCACCACGACCTCGCCTACATCATGATGGAGGGCTGGGGCGAGCGGGACGAGGCCACCGGCACGTTCTGGTGCTCGGCTCTCGTCACCGAGGACGACCTCATCGCGCAGTACGAGGCACGGTCGGGCCTCAGCGTCGACCGCGAACGACTCCGCTACTACCTCGTGCTCAACATGTACTGGGCCATCGTCGCGCTCACGGCGGCGCTCCCCCGCAACGCCGCCGAGGAGCTCACACACCTCGCCGTCATGGGCAACTTCCTGACCGGCCTCGGCACCTACTACATCGACCGCGTCAACGAGATCGTCGCGACCGAACCGATCGGAGCACCCGCGTGATCCCGTCCGTCGCCCAGCAGCTCCTCGCCGTCCGCCGGACCATGGCCACGACCGTGCTGCCCGCCATCGACCCCGCACAACCGTTCGCCGCCGAGCAGGCCGGGCTCATCCTCGCCACGCTCGACCGCGTGCTCGACGTGCAGGCCTCGGAGTACCGCTACGACGTCGTCGAGCACGCCGACGCCACCGCGCTCGAACAGGCACTCGCCGCGCTCGGGTCCGCGGACGCGCCGTCCGCGGGTGCCGACACCGGCGACGTGCGGGACGCCGACTCCGACGACACCGAGGCGCCCGACGACCTCGACGAGCTCCGTGCGAGCACCACGGCGGCCGCGAAGCGTGCGGAGCGACGCTTCCGGGACCTGCTCACCACGGACCGGGCGGACGCCGCACGGGCCCTCATGGCGCACGCCGCACGTCGGAGCACCGAGCGCGAGCTCGCGGCGGCCCGCATGACCGGGTTCCCGCACGCGGTGGGGTCGATCGCCGAGGTCCTGGCGCGGCAGGCGACCAGCTCGTTCGGGGACGTCGCGGTGCCGGCGGACGGCGAGGTCACGACGCGATGATCACCGCCCGCGACCTCGACTACCACCCCCACGACCCGTCCGCGACGAACTGGGCCGAGACACTCGTGTGCGTGTTCAGCGTGCCCGAGGCGGGCATCCTCGGCAACGCCTACGTGCTCGTCCGTCCCGAGGTCGGCGCCGCGATCTCGTCGGTCGTCGTGCACGGTGGGTTCGCGACACACGCGCACGACATGGACTTCGTCGACCCGCAGGTGCACATGCCGGCGCCCGAGCGCTTCTCCGACTTCACGTTGCCGAGCGGGCTGTCCCTGCACGCGGACGCAGCGCCGCGGGACTTCTCGGTCCAGTACGAGAGCAACACCCCCGGCGCCTGCTCGCTCGACCTCCGGTTCGCCGCGATCGCCGACCCGTTCGACACACACGACCCCGCGCAGAACCCCCTCGTCGTCCCCGACGGAGCGATGGACACCGGCCTCGGCGACGTGTGGGCCAACGGGCACATGGACGCGGTCGGGCGTGTGACCGGCGAACTCGTGCTCCGCGGTCAGCGCTACGCGGTCGACTGCGTGGAGGGCATGGACCGGAGCTGGGGCCCTCGTACCGAGGTCGGCACCGCCGCGGCGGCGTGGATCCACGTGACGCTCGGCCCCGAGTTCGCGCTCCACGTCGCGATGGCGATGTCGATCGACGACGCCGGGGTGGTGCACTACGACGGCATGCGGTTCGGCTACGTCGTCGAGGACGGCGAGCTGCACGGACTGACCGACGCGTCGGTCGAGGCCGCCCGCGTCGACATGGTGCCGGTGAGCAACCACATCATGGCGACGGACGTCCGCGGCCGCCGGTACGAGTTCCACGGCAGCGCCGTCGGCGGGTACCCGTGGCACCAGTTCAGCCCGGCCTACGTCTGCTACCAGAGCCTCATGCGGTACGAGTCGGACGGCCGGGTCGGGTACGCCGAGCACGGTGACGTGTTCGGGATCGAGTACCTCGCCGCACGCCGATCAGCCGCGGGACGCCGGGCCCGCACGGCCTGACCGCCAGGCGGTCGCGCGGTCGGAGGACCAGCGCCGCAGGCGAGGGTGCACGACCCGCCGCACGCCATGAGCGGCAGCGGCGCGTCGTGCACCCTCGCGGAGCGGACCGGCCTCAGTCGACGTCCGACACCGCGCTCGACACGGCGGTCGGCGCGTCGTACTCCTGGTCCGGGATCTGCTTGAGCGCGTTGAGCACGTCGTCGTCGGCGCCCTCCTTCTCGGCCGTCGAGACGATGGTGTCCTTCGAGGCGGGGTAGTCGATCCCGCTCAGGAACTTCTGGATCTGGATCGGGTTCGGCGTTGCCATGGGGTTCTCCTCGTCGTTCGTTCCACCGGATGGTCGGACGACCACCCGTTCGTCACCCGGGAGGGACCGGGTGCGGCTCAGGGCTCCCGTCGTCCGACACCGAGCGCCTGCTCGGCGTCGATCGGGGGGAGGAGGACGTCCGGCGCGTCGACCGACCGGTCCGTCACGGTCGTCGGGGACTCGAGGTGCACGGCGCCCGACGGCACGATGCCGACGCCGCCCGCGCGCTCCATCACGCGCCACTGCGCGACGACGTCCTCGCCCGCGTGGCCCGTCGGGAGTTCCCGCCAGAAGTCGAAGCCGCCCGCGTCGAGGAGCACCGCGCGGTCGTACAGCACGCACGCGCCGACCCACGCGACCCGGTAGGGCACCCACCCGCCGTGCGGGACGTCGAGGTCCGCGGCGATGTGGGCGAGGTTCGCGGCGTTGTGGAGCTGCCAGCGGTCGTGGCCGGGCGTGCCGCGCCGGATGACCTCCGGCACGACCGGCCCGTCCCACCGCTCGAACGTCGTCTGCTGGTGCGGTCGCCGGTCGTCGAGGTACGACAGCCCCTGCACCGCGGACCCGACGAACCCGCAGCCGAGCTGCCGGATCGCGTCGAGCATGCGGGCGATCGAGTCGCGCTCGAGCCACACGTCGTCGTCGAGGAACAGCACGTACGGCGCGGTCGCGTGCTCGAGCAGGAACTGCCGGTGCTCGGCGAGCCCGTGCCGCTCGGGGTGCCGCAGGACGAGCGGCTGGCGGCCCTGGGCCTCCAGGACGCGGAGCATCGCCTGCACGCTCGGGTCGGCGAGCGGCGCACCGTCGACCGACTGGTCGCTGAGGACGAGCCGGAACGTCGGCTCGTCCTGCCCGGCGAGCCCGGCGAGCGTCGTGGCGAGCTCGGTGACCCGTCCGGCGGTCGGCACGAGCACGTCGACCACGGGCTCCGGTGCCGGCCGGGAGGCCCGTCCCCACTCGCCCGACCAGCGTGCGGCCGTCACGGGGTCGCCTCCGTCGCCGTGGGGGCGTCGTCCGCGTCGGTGACCGTCTCGGCCGCGGCGCGCTCGGCGGCCGCTCGCGCGGACTCGCGGATGCGGCGGACGACGTCGGTCGTCGAGTGCTCGGCGACGTAGTCGACCATGACGACCTCACCACCGTAGGCACGGACGACCTCGGTCTCGGTGAGCATCTCGGGCGAGTAGTCGCCGCCCTTGACGTAGACGTCGGGCTGCAAGCGCTCGATGAGCGGCACGGGGGTGTCGGTCGGGAACACGGTGACCAGGTCGACCGACGCGAGGGCCGCGAGGACGCCCGCACGGTCCTCCGCCGTGTTGATCGGCCGCTCCGGCCCCTTGAGCCGGCGGACCGAGTCGTCGTCGTTCACCGCGACGACGAGCAGGTCGCCGAGCTCGCGGGCCTGTCGCAGGTACGAGGTGTGACCGCGGTGCACGACGTCGAAGCAGCCGTTCGTGAACACGACGCGGCGGCCCGCGGCCCGGGCGGCGGCGACGGCGTCGGCCAGGTCGTCGTGGTCGACGATCGTGTCGGCCGGGGCGGAGACCGAGGCGACCAGGGCCTCGGCGGTGCAGATCGAGGTGCCGGCCTCGCGGACGACGACGTCGGCGGCGGCCTGGGCGAACCGGGCGGCGTCGGCGAGGGGCGTCCCCGTGGCGAGCGCGACGGACACGGCGGCACAGAACGTGTCGCCGGCGCCGGACGCCTGCTGCTCGGACGCCGGCGTCGCGCGGGTGCGGACCGGGGTGGTGTCAGCGGCGGTGTCGCCGGGCAGCAGCACGGTGCCGTCCTTGTCGAGCGTGACGATGGCGTTCCGAGCACCGCTCGCGGTGAGGACGGCGTCGCGGAGGCCCTCGACGACCGCGGGGCGTGCGGACCCCTGCCCGAGGGAACGGCCGAGGAGCTGCTCGGCCTCGCCACAGTTCGGCGTCACGAGGTCGGGGTGCAGGTCGTGCCAGCGGCCGAGGTCGTGCGCGTCGACGGCCACGGCGGCCGGACGGTCGCGCAGCACCGCGGGGACCACGGCCTCCGGGGTCGTTCCGAGCCCGTAGTCGCACACCACGACCGCGTCGGCACCGCGGATGCCGGCGGTCACGGCCCGGGCGAGGGCGATCGTGTCCTGCTCGGTCGGGGGATCGGCGATCTCGTCGACGCGGACGAGGATCCGGTCCCCGCCGACGACCCGGGCCTTCGAGGTCGTGACGCCGTGCGAGACGGGCACCAGACCGGACACGTCGACACCGTCGGCCGCCAGCCGGGCGCGGAGGATCCTCCCGGCCTCGTCGTCACCGATCAGGCCGACCATGCGGACCTCCGCGCCGAGCGCCCGCGCGTTCACGGCGGTGTTCGCGGCACCACCGGGCACGTCGATGACCTCGGTGACGCGCACGACGGGGGCCGGGGCCTCCCGGCTCACCCGCTCGGCCTCACCGACGCTCCAGCGGTCGAGGATGACGTCCCCGACCACGACGACGAGCGGTCGCCGGTCCCGGGTGCGGTCCACGACCTCCCGGACGACGCGGAGGTCCCCACTCACCGGTCGCTCCGGCGCGGCGCCGATTCGAGGTGCACGACCGTGGTCGTCGTCATCTCGTCGAGCAGGTGCGGGCCGTACCCGAAGCCGGCACCCGACGCACCACGCGGCTGGGCGCTGCCGCCCGGAGCGCCTCCGAACACGGCGTTCACCTTGACGGTGCCGACCGGGAGCTCGTCGCCGGCGCGGAGCGCGTGCTCCATGTCGTTCGTCAGGACCGTCGCGGCGAGGCCGTAGCGGTCGTCGGCGGCGAGGCGCAGTGCCTCGTCGAAGTCGTCGACGACCTGCACGGGCGCGATCGGGCCGAAGGTCTCCTCGTGCATGACGAGCATGTCGGGCGTGCAGTCGACGAGCACCGTCGCGGGGTAGAACGTGCCGACGCCGTCGGGGATGCTGCCGCCTGTGAGGACCCGGGCGCCCTTGGCGACCGCGTCGTCGACGTGCGACTGGACCACGTTGCGCATCCGCTCGTCGACCAGGGGGCCGTAGCCGTCGGCGTCGGTGGCGGTCTTCGCCTCGGCCTCGGCGACGAGCGCGGTGACGAACGCGTCCGCGACCTCGCGGAGGACGTACACGCGCTCGACGCTCGTGCAGATCTGGCCGGTGTTGGCGAACGCGCCGAGCGCGGCCTGACCGGCGGCCCACGCCGGGTCGACGTCGGCGTCGACCACGAGCGCGTCGTTCCCGCCGTTCTCGCGGATGACGTGGGCACGGGTGCGCAGGGCCATCTCGGCGAGGACGTCACCCGTCGCGGTCGAGCCGACGTGCGCGTAGACGTCGATGCCGGGCTCGGCGAGCAGCGCCTCGCCCGTCGCGGCGTCACCCGTGATGCCGACGAGGACGCCCTCGGGCAGCGCCTCGGCCAGGATCTCGTTGAGGAGGGCCGCCGTGGCCGGGCAGCGCTCGCTCCCCTTGTGCACGACGGTGTCGCCGGAGACGATCGCGGCACCGAGGATCCCGCACGCGACGGCGACCGGGTCGTTCCAGGGCGTCAGCGCGAGGACCACGCCGCGGGGGTGCGGCTTGGCGGTGTCCGTCGCGCCGAACGAGCCCCGCAGGACCTCGCCGCGGTGCAGCGGGCCGAGCTCCGCGTACTGGATCAGCGTGTCGATGCCGGCCTGCACACCGCCGAGGGCGTCGCCGGGGACCTTGCCGGTCTCGCGGGTGTTGAGCGCCGCGAGTTCCTCGGCACGCTCCTGCAGGTGCAGCGCTGCGGCCTTGAGGACCGCACCACGCTGCCCCGGCGCCGTGCGGGACCAGGTCGCGAACGCCGTCCGCGCCCGCACGACCGCCTGCTCGATCTCCGCCGGGCTCGCGACCTCGACCCGGGAGGCGGTGCTGCCGTCGCGCGGGTCCGTCACCTCGATCACGCGGGGCGCGAGGCTGTCCTCGACGGTGGGCTCGGAGGGGGCGATCGCGGTGTCCAGGGCCAAGGGTGCTCCTCTGTCAGGGGGACGACCGGCCGAGGGCACGGTCATTGGGCGTTCCGTCATCGTCGACGCGCGCGGGCATCGGTCCGCACGTACCCACACTGCTCCTCCGTCCCGGGACTGTCCGCGATCGCGGCCTCCCTTCGGCTCGCCTGTCCCCCGACCACGGCCCGCCCTGGAGTCCGCATCCGGCGGGTGCGCGGGCGAGGAGTACGGTGGACGAGCGTTCGCGTGAGGTGTGCCGGGAAGACTGGTCGGCGATCCGTCGACCGACCCTCCCGAGGAGATCCCATGTCACTCGCCCCACGAGCCGAGCGCTGCCCGTGAGCGCGGACGACGCGTTCACCCTGGCGGTCGGGCTCGCCGGACTCGCCGCGGTCGCGGCCGTCGTCTCGAGTCGCCTCAGCACCCTCATCCGCGTCCCGTCGCCCGCGCTGTTCCTCATCGCCGCGGTCGCGGCGTCGTCCTTCTTCCCCGTGCTCGAGACCGTTCCGCGCGTGCTCGACGAACACGTCGTCAGCGTCGCGCTGGTCTTCATCCTCTTCGACGGCGGCATGCACATCGGCTGGTCCCGGTTCCGGAACTCGCTCGGCCCCATCACCTGGCTCGGGGTCGCGGGGACCGCCGTGACCGCGGCGGGGGTCGCGCTCGCTGGACACCTCCTGCTCGAGCTCCCGTGGCAGCAGTCGTTGCTGCTCGGGGCCGCACTCGCCCCCACCGATCCCGCGGTCGTGTTCTCCGTGCTCGGCAAGCGCGAGATCTCGGGCCGCTCCGGCACGATCCTCGAGGGTGAGTCCGGCGCGAACGACCCGGTCGGCATCGCGTTGATGGTCAGCCTGCTCGCCGCGACCGGTGCCGGCCTCGACGCGGTGACCCAGGGCCTCCTGACGTTCGTGCTGCAACTCCTGATCGGCACGGCCGTGGGCGTCCTCGGCGGCCTGACGCTCCGGTGGGCCCTGCAGCGCCTCGCGTTGCCGAACGAGGCGCTGCACTCGATCTGGACACTCGCATTCGCGGTCGTGCTCTACGCGGTGGGCACGCTCCTGCACGGGTCCGGGTTCCTCGCCGTGTTCCTCGCCGGCATCCTGATCGGCGACGTCCGCGCGCCGTTCAAGCGCGAGATCGACCGGTTCAGCTCGGGGTTCTCGAACCTGGCGGAGATCGTCGTGTTCACCCTGCTCGGCCTGAGCACCGACGTGACCGCGGTCGTCCGACCCGATGTCCTCCTGCCGGGGCTCCTCATCGCGGCCCTGTTGATCCTCGTCGTCCGGCCGCTGTTCGTCGGTGCGCTGAGCATCCCCCTGCGCCTGCGGTGGGGTGAGCGCGCATTCGTGCTGTGGGCGGGACTCAAGGGGGCCGTGCCGATCCTGCTCGGACTCTCGATCCTCGCCTCGGGCGTGGCACACGCGGACCGGCTGTTCGGCATCATCTTCGTCGTGGTGGTGTGCTCGGTGGTGCTGCAGGGCGGTCTCGTCCCGTTCTTCGCCCGGCGGTTCCACATCCCGATGCGGGTGCGCGAGCCGGAGCCCTTCGCGGTCGGCATGCGTCTGACGGCGGAACCGGAGGGACTGCACCGCCATGTCGTCCAGCACGGGTCCGAGGCGGACGGTCGCCGCGTCGACGAGCTCCTCGACGGCGAGGACGGCTGGATCAGCGTCGTGCGTCGGCAGGGTCGGCTCATCCGGCTGCGGCGGGACACCGTCCTGCACGAGGGTGACGAGGTCCTCGCCCTCGCGGACGACGAGGGCGGTCTGGATCGGCTGTTCGACGCGCCCTGAGCGGGAGACGACCCGCGCACGGTGCGGCCGCGCGCCCGTGAGTCCGGTCAGCGCTGCGCGCCGGCCGCGGGCGCCAGCGCATCGAGGGCAGCGGTCTGCTCGGCCGTGAGCTCCACCGCGCCCGCCGCCAGGTTCTCCGCGAGGTGGTCGGCGTTCGCCGTTCCGGGGATCAGCAGCGTGTTCGGCGCGTGCCCGAGCAGCCAGGCCAGGCCGACCTGCGCCGGGGAGGCCCCCAGCTCGGCCGCGATCCGCTGCACCGCGGGTTCGTCCGTCACCTTCGGCAGGCCGGGGAATCCGCTGCCGAGCGGGAAGAACGGCACCCAGGCGATGTCCTCGGCGACGCAGAGCGTGAGCATCGCCTCGAACTCGCGGGCGACGAGGGAGTACGCGTTCTGCACGCAGACCACGCCGACCGGGAGCGCCCGCCGGAGGCTCTCGATCCGCACCGCGCTGAGCCCGATCCCGCCGATCAGCCCCTCGTCGCGCATCGCGGTCATCTCGGCCAGCTGGTCGTCGAGGTCGACGAGGTCCTCGTCCGGCACGGTGAGACCGGGGCCGATCTCGGGGCGGCGGAGGTTGACGACGTCGAGTCGATCGCGTCCGAGCGTGCGGAGGTTCGCCTCGACCTGCGCACGGAGTTCCTCCGGTCGCTGCGCCAGCACGAGCGGGATCGGCGCGTCGACGCGGACCGCTCCCACCTTGCTGACGACCGCCACGGCGTCCGAGGAACCGATCGCCCGACGGATGACGTCGTTCGCGACCCCGTCGCCGTAGAACTCGGCAGTGTCGATGTGGTCCACCCCGAGCTCGACGGCGTGACGGAGGAACGCTGCCCCGGCCTCCCGGTCGTCGTCGAACCGTTCGAGCGCCATCGCGCCGTACCCGATGCGAGCGATCGCGCGCCCGGCGAGCGTCGCCGTCCCTCCGGGGATCGTCGTGTGGTCTGCCATCATGGCTCCTGTCGTCGTCGGAAACGGAGGATCCTCCGCTCTCCGCGACGCTACCACCGATCCGGAGGTACCTCCGCTTTGTCGTCCGCTCCCCCGCCCGCGCGTCGTCTGCGCGCCGATGCCGCGCGCAACCGCGCCAGGATCATCGAGGTCGCACGCGCGTCCTTCACCGACACCGGCCAGGACGCGTCGCTCGAGGGGATCGCGCGCGCCGCCGGCGTCGGGATCGGCACGCTCTACCGCCACTTCCCGACCCGCGAGGACCTGGTCGCCGCGGTCTACGACACCGAGCTCACATCGGTCCTCGCCACCGTCGAGCCACTCCTCGCCCGCCACACGCCCGACGTCGCCCTGCGGACCTTCATGGACCGGTACGCCGCGTTCGTCGTCACGAAGCGCGGGATGGCCGAGACCCTCCGTGCCGGGGCCTTCCGCGATGCCGTCGGGAGCGCCCGGACCCGCGAGCGCGTCAACGCCGCGATCGCCACGATCCTCGCCGCGGGGGCGGCCCTCGGCGTCCTGCGCCCGGCGGTCCCCGCCGACGACGTCACCGCCGCGCTGGTCGGGGTGTTCCTCGCGACCGCGGGCGTGGAGGACCAGGAGCAGGTCGGGCGGTTGCTCGACCTGCTCGTGTCGGGCCTCCGGCCCTGACCGCGCGGCGCCACTTCGAACCGGCCCCGTCCGTTCGAACCGCGGAACACGGGTGTTCGACCGGCATCGGGCGGTTCGATCAGGAAGCGGCGCCCGCCGGCGACGTGACCGCGGCGCGCGGAACGCCACCCAGCGCCTCCCGGTAGACAGGAGGACGCACCCGCGCGCCGTTCGGCGTGCCGCACCACGAGGAGGCCCGGTGTTCCCGATCGGTCAAGCACAGCCCGCGTTCGAGGACGTCCGCGAGATCGCGGTCCTGCGCGGCGGCGGACTCGGGGACCTGCTGTTCGCCATGCCGGCGATCGACGCGCTCGCCGCCGCGTACCCGGAGGCCCGCATCACCCTCCTCGGCACGCCCATGGCCGCCGCGCTGCTCGCCGACCGGCCCTCGTCGATCGACGCCGTCGAGGTGCTCCCCGTGGCGCCGGGTGTCCGCGAGGTCGCCGGGCAGGAGTCCGACCCCGCCGAGGTCGACGCGTTCACCGCCCGACTGCACGGGCGCTTCGACCTCGCCGTCCAGGTGCACGGCGGCGGCCGGAACTCCAATCCGTTCCTGCTCCGCCTCGGCGCACGACACACCGTCGGCACCGCGACCGAGGACGCCGAGGTCCTCGAGCGCTGGGTCCGCTACGTCTACTACCAGCACGAGGTGCTCCGGGCGCTCGAGGTCGCCGGGCTCGCCGGTGCCGCACCCGTCGTGCTCGATCCCGTCGTCCACGTGTCCGACGACGAGCGCGCGGCCGCCGTCGCCCGGATCGAGGACGCGATCGGCGCACCGCTCGCCGGGCGCCGGGTCGTCGCGGTCCACCCCGGCGCGACGGACCCCCGGCGCCGTTGGCCCGCGGAACGCTTCGCCGCGGTGGCGGCCGCCCGCATGGCCCAGGGCGACGTCGTCATCGTCGTCGGCGACGAGTCGGACCGGGAGGCGGCGATCACCATCGCGCGCTCGGCCACCGACATCGCGGGTCCGGACAGCCCCGGGCAGATCGTCGACCTCGCGGGGGTGCTCGGCCTCGGGGAGCTCCCGGGGACGCTCGCGATCGCGGACGTCATGGTCGCCGACGACTCGGGGCCGCGGCACCTCGCGGTCGCGGTCGGCACCCGCACGGTCGGGATCTTCTGGTTCGGCAACGTCGTCAACGCGGCGCCGTTCGACCGGGGGCGCCACCGGGTCGAGATGAGCTTCACGACGCACTGCCCCGTGTGCGGCGTCGACGTCACCCAGGTCGGCTGGACCGCGGAGCGCTGCGAGCACGACCCGTCGTTCGTGGCCGAGGTCGGGGTCGAGGTGGTGCTCGCCGACGTCGCGGACCTGCTGACGACCGCCCCGGCCGCCGAGCCCGTGGTCAGCGGCGCGGCGCGAGCAACCAGGGGCGGATGAGCCGCGTCACGAACGGCAGCACCCAGAACGTCATGACCGGCGTGAGGACGAGCGTCGTCAGCAGGACCTTCGGCACGGTCGGGAACGTCGACCAGAACGGCACGAACGTGGTCACGAGGAGCGTGAACACGAGGTTCACCGGGAAGAACCCGAGCCAGATCGACACCGCCTGCTTCCATCGCGGGGGTGCGCTGTCGGACGGCGCATCGCGCGGCACGTCGAACCACCCCTCGATCCCCGTGCGCTTCTCCACCCGGGACTCCACGACGAGGTCTCGGCCCTCGTCGAGCCACCGGAGGCGGTCGTCCGAGTTCTCCCACGTCGCCAGCGTCGTCGGGTCGGCGAACCGGTAGAGCATGTGCCACTCGCGCGAGGTCGCATGCGAGCGGACCCATCCGGACCCGAGGAACCCCGGGTAGCGATTGGCGAGGTTGACGCCCGACTGCACCCAGCGGGTGACCTCCGGGATCCGGTCGGGCTCGACGAGGCGGGTGATGGACACGGTGACGGGGAGGCCGATGGTCGCTTGTGGCGTGACGGCGTCCCCAGGCTCGGCTGGAGTCATGACGACGATCATCGCGCGCCCGTGTTTCCGCGGCGTGAACCGGTCGCCCCGTACGCGGCCGAGATCGCAGAACACGCCGCTCACCTCGCACGGTGGACGGCGTGTTCTGCGATCTCGACGATGTCGGCGTGGCCGCCCGCAGGTCAGGCGCTGAGGAACGGAACGGGGGCCACACGTGCCAGGATGCGGTCATGTCCGAGAGGAACTCACCGCTACCGGCCCCCGGCACACCGCTCCCACCGCCGCGGTACCTCGCGCACCGACCCCTGGTCATGCTGTGGTCGACCACCCTGGCGCTCGTCGTCACCGCGGTGGTGTTCTGGGTGCGGGCGCACCTCGACTTCACCGGGAGCGCCTACCACCAGGTGGACGCCACCGCGGGCTTCGTGATGCTCGGCGTCGGGGTCGCGTTCGTCGGCCTGGCGGTCCTGACGGCGACGGTGTCCCTCGTGCTCCACGCGCTCGGACACCGACTGGTCGTGCCGAACCCGGACGCGGCTGACCCTCGTCCCTGACCGCCCCGCCCCCGGCCCGGCGCCTCCGGCCCCGCGAGATCGCAGAACACGCCGCTCACCTCGGAAGGTGAACGGCGTGTTCTGCGATCTGGGCGGAACCGGGGGCCGGAGGCCGGAGGCCGGAGGCCGCGGCCGGAGGCCGCGGCCGGGCCGGGCCGGGGCTACGGCCAGCTGGGCTCCTCGGCCGGCATGATCGCGAGCTCGCGGATCTCGCACCCGGCGGGCTGGCTCAGGGCGAAGATGATCGCGTTCGCGACGTACTCCGGCTCGATGAGCTTGGCGTCCGGCCCCGGCTTGTACTGCTCGGTGCGGCCCTCGAAGAACGCGGTGCGCATGCCCGCGGGGATGATGTTCGTCACGCCGACGACGCCACGGGTCTCGGCCGCGAGCGCCTGGGAGAACCCGCGGACGCCGAACTTCGACGCGGAGTACGCGGTGCCGTCGCCGACGCCCTTGAGCGCCAGCGAGGACGAGATGATGACGACGCGGCCGTTCGAGGCCTCGAGCGCGGGCAGGGCAGCGCGCACGGTCGCGGCGGTGCCGAGCAGGTTGACGCCGACGATGCGCTCCCAGTCGCCGGACGAGATGCCGCCGATCGGGGCCGGCTTGTCGATGCCCGCGGCGGTGACGACGGCGTCGAGGCCACCGTGACGCTCGGCGGCGTCACGCACGGCCTGCTCGGTGGCGGCGGTGTCGGTGACGTCGACGGCCACGCTGTCCCACTCGCTCGGGACCGCGTCGGTCTTCAGGTCGAGCACGATCGGGGTGCCGCCCGCCTCGGCGACGGCGGCGGCGACGGCGGCACCGAGGCCGCTCGCACCGCCGGTGACGAGCACGCGGCCGATGGGCGTGGTGGGGATGGGCATGGGTGTTCCTTTCGGTTCTGCGGTCGGACGGGAGGCGCGACGGCGGACGGCTGCCGCGCCTCCCGGCCGGACGTGGTCGGGATGGTGCGCGCTCGCGCTACCCGACGCGTTCGAGGGCGGCAGCGAGCCGCGTGGTGGAGCGCCCCGGGTGGAACGGCACGGTGACGACGCGGCCACCCCACTCGGCGAGGGTCCGGGACTCCGGGAGCTCGTCGGCGGAGTAGTCGCCGCCCTTCGCCCAGACGTCGGGCTGGAAGCGGCGGAGGGCCTCGTCGGGCGTCGACTCGTCGAACACGATGACGGCGTCGACGCAGTCGAGCGCGAGGAGGAGCTCGACGCGGTCCTCCTGCGTCATGATCGGCCGGTCGGGGCCCTTGAGCCCGCGGACGGAGCTGTCCGAGTTGAGGCAGACCACGAGGCAGTCGCCCAGCGCTCGGGCGGCTGACAGGGTGCGGGCGTGGCCGGCGTGGAGCAGGTCGAAGCAGCCACCGGTCGCGACCACGGTGCCGCCCGCGGCGCGGACGTCGTGGGCGACCCGGATGGCGTCCCGGTCACTGCCCGGCACGGTGACCGGTGCGGGAGGCGCGAGGAGCGACGCGACGCCGCCCGCGGCCAGGTAGGCGGAGGCGTCGGCGACACCCGCCGCGACGGCGTCCTCGGTCGAGGCGCCCTGCGCGAGCGCGACGGCGACGCCGGCCGCGAGCCGATCACCGGCGCCACAGGGGTCGCCCGCGGTGACGGAGGGCGCGGGGACGAAGCGGGAGTCGCCGGCGTCGGTGCGGAGCAACGCGCCCTTCTCGCCCATCGTGACGGCGACCGCGTGGGCGGACCAGTCGGCGACGAGCTGCTCGCCGGCGGCCGTGGCGAAGGGCACGCCGGAGCCGGTCGCGCCGGAGAAGCCCCGGGCCTCCGCGGCGTTCGGGGTGGCGACCGCGATGCCCGGGACCGGCTGCGCGCCCTTCGGGTGCGGGTCCCACACGACGGGGGTGGTCTCGGCGACGCGGGTCAGGGCCTCCCGGAGCGCGGGAGCGGCGGCGAGGCCACGGCCGTAGTCGGCGACGACGATCGCGTCGGCGCCCTCGAGCGCGGCGGTCATGTCCGCGGTCACATCCGGCACGGGCGGCGTCGCGCAGGCCTCGTCGATGCGGACGAGCGCGTGGTCGCCGACACGCACGCGGGTCTTGACGGGGGTCGCGACGCCGGAGTCCCCGGCGACGACGCGGACGCCGGGCATGCCGTCCCGGAGCTCGGCGCCCCGGTCGTCCTGGCCGAGGACGGTGACGAGCGTGACGTCGTGGCCGTCGCGCGCGAGCATGGTCGCGACGAGCCCGGCACCACCGGCGCGGCGGACCTCGTCCTGCACGTCGAGCACGGGCACGGGCGCGTCGGGGCTGAGGCGCTCCGAGGTCCCGGTGACGTCGACGTCGAGCAGGGTGTCGCCGACGACGACGATCCGCGTGCGGGTGGTGTCCGTGCGGGCGTTCATCGGCGGCCTCCCCGGAGTCCCTTGAGCGCGGGCTCCATGGCCCGGCAGAGTGCGTGCACGAGGACGAGCTGGGCCTCCTGCACGTTGGCGGAGGGCCCGTCGATGCAGATCGCGTCGTCGACGACCTCGGCGAGGGGGTTCGGGCGTGATCCGGTCATCGCCCAGGTGCGGACGCCGATGGAGCGGGCGGCACGGGCTGCGTTGAGCAGGTTCTCGCTCTTGCCGCTCGTCGAGAGCAGCACGAGGACGTCGCCGGCGCGGGCGTGCGCGTGCACCTGGCGGGCGAAGACGTGTTCGTAGCCGTAGTCGTTCCCGATCGCGGTGACCGCGGAGGACTCGGCGTGCAACGAGATCGCACTGAAGGCGGGACGGTCCCCGTCGAACCGGCCGACGAGCTCGCTCGTCAGGTGCTGCGCCTCCGCCGCGGAGCCGCCGTTGCCGGCCGCGAGGAGCCGCTGGCCCCGGCCGAGCCGCGACGCGAGGTCGTCGGCCCACGCCGCGATGTGGTCGCCGTGCTCGGCGAGGGACGCGATGACCGGGACGGACGCGGCGATGTGGTCGAGGACGAGCGACGCGCTCGAGGCTGGCTCGTCCGACGTCGGCCGAGCGGTGGTGGCGGGCAGGTCGATGGTCATCGGAGGGTCCTTCCGGCGGTGCCCAGGGGGGCGGGGTCGAGCGTGGGGACGGCACCGGCACGGCGACGTCCGGGACGGGTGGAACGGCGACCGGTGATGCGGTCGTACACCCGCTCGGAGTCGGTGGCGATGCGCGCCCACGAGTAGCGGGACTCGACCCGCTCGCGGCCGGCGCGGCCGAACGCCACGCGACGGTCGGGGTCGTCGAGGATCGCGGCGACGGCCTCGGCGACCGCGGCGGCGTCCCGCGGCGGCACGTGCAGGCCGGTGGCGTCCTCGACGACGGTGTCGATGAGGCCGCCGACGCTCGACGCGACGACCGGGACGCCGCAGGCCATGGCCTCGAGCGGCACGATCCCGAACGGCTCGTACCACGGGGCGCACACGACGACGTCGGCACTCCGGAGGACGGTCGGGATCTCGCGCTGGGACAGCTGGCCGCGGAACGTCACGTGGTCCCGCACGCCGAGCCGGGTGGCCAGGGCGTCGAGACGCTGGTACTCCGGGTCGTCCACGAGGTCGGCCCCGGCGGTCCCCGCCCCACCGACGATGACGAGTTCGACGTCGCGGCCCGCGTGCACGAGGCGGGCGAGCGCGTCGATCGTCGTGCCGACGCCCTTGCGCTGCACGAGCCGGGAGGCCGTGACGACCCGGTGCCGTCGGCTGCGGACCTCGGTCAGGCCGTCCGGCGTGAACGCGTCGACGTCGACCCCGCAGGGCACGACCGAGATGCTGCGGTTCGGGATGCCGAGGGCCTTGAGCTCGAACGCCTCGTCGGAGCACGTCGCGATGACCTGGTCGGCGCGGCGCCCGACCTCCGGTTCGAGCCACTCGCGCTCGTTCGGGCTGGTGTCGGCCGAGCCCTGGTGGCGGCGCTTCACGACGCCGAGCGCGTGGTACGTGTGCACGACGGGGATGCGCGGTCCGTCGCTGTGGGCACCGAGCTGCTGTGCTGCGTCGAGGGCCGCGAGCCCGGACATCCAGAAGTGGCTGTGCACGATGTCGGGGCGGTCGACGGTCCACGCGGCGACGAGGAACGAGGCGAACTGCCCCATGTACTGGAGCAGGTCGTCCTTCGGCAGGCGTTCGGCCGGCCCGGCGTCGACGTGCACGACGTCCACACCGGGGCGGAGCGACACCCGGCGCGGCAGGGTCGCGTCGTCGCGCCGCGTGTAGACCGTCACCTGGTGCCCGCGGTCGGCGAGCGCCCCGGACAGGGCTGCGACGTGGACGTTCTGGCCGCCGGCGTCGACGCCCCCGAGCGTGGCCAGCGGGCTGGCGTGCTCCGAGACCATGGCGATCTTCATGCGCGGTTCCTTCCGTCGGTGCCATCGGCGACCGGGGCTGCGCCGACCAGGTCGGTGAGCGGTGCCGGGGCCGGTGCGGATCGGTGGTGTGCTGCGAGGTGACGCTCCTGCACGCCGTCGAGGAGGTCGTCCCAGTCGCCGAGGAATCGCTCCAGGGAGTGGCGCGCGAGCACGGCCTCCCGGGCGACGAGGCCGCGGCGACGCGCCTCGTCGGGGTCGGCGACGAGGTGTCGGGCGGTGGCGACGAGGTCTTCGACGTCGGTCGAGATCGCGCCAGCCTCGGCGGGGACCGCACGGGCCGCCTCGGTCGTGCCGAGGACGAGCACCGGCATCGCCATGTGCATCGCCTCGAGCAGGGACAGCCCGAGCGAGGTCCAGCGGTTGAGGTGCAGGTAGGCGCGGCGCTCGGCGAGCTGCGTGTGCATCGGGTCGGGCTTGACGTCCCCCATCACGCCGAGCCGGTCCGGACCGAGTCCGAGGGCGTCCGGGAGCTGGTCGGTGCCCATCCCGAACGCGTCGACGGGAGCGACCGCCGCGAACCGCGGCACGAGGTCGGTCCCGGCGACGCGCGTCCGGCGGACGGGCTCGTTGACCACGACCCCGAACCGCTCGAGCGTGCCGGTGTACCGCGGACCGGGGTCGACGACGCCGTGTTCGATCACCGTCGTGGCGGTCGTGCCGCAGTCCCACATGAGGGCGTTGAAGTGCGTGACGTGCGCGATGAGGACGTCGTCCCGGTCGCGCAGCGGATGCAGGGACGCGGGGACGTCGACCCGCGGGGCGTTGTGCTCGACGAAGACCACCGGGACGTCGCGGCCGAGACGGGCACCGAGCAGGCGTTCGGCCTCGGCGAACTCTTCGGTGCGCTGCAGGACGACGACGTCGACGTCGGCGTCGCGCACGGCCTCCGGCGCGATCTCGACGACGTTCTCGGGCCAGAGCCGGTCGGCGCGACCGAGGCCCCAGGCGTCACGGGCGGGGGTGGTGGGGACGAGGTAGTCGTGCTGACCCCGGACGAACGCGTCCATCCAGCCGCCGTGCACGTGCCACACCAGGATCCGCACGCCATACCTCCTGCTCGTCCGTCCCCGGCTGAGGGAACGCCGGGAATTCGGACGATACGCACTCCTCCTGCTGCTCGCCTCCCGGTGGGACTGCTTCTCAGGAGTGTTGTACCCCGGACGTGCCCCGTTCCCAGCCAGCGAGGCGCGCGCACGCGGCGACCACGGCCTCCGGGTCGACGGAGCGGAGGCACGGGTGTCCCGGCACCGGACACTCGCGGGCGCGGCTCAGTCGGCAGGGCGCCTGCTGGTCGCCGAGCAGTTCCACGGGCACGCCGTAGGGCGCCCACCGGACCGCGGGCACCACCGGCGAGAACAGACTGACGATCGGGACCCCGACGGCCGCCGCGAGGTGGGCCGGACCCGTGTTCCCGACGACGACGACCTCGGCGCCCGCGAGCACCGACGCCAGTGCCGCCGGGCTCGTCCGGCCCCCGAGGTCGATGCCCGAGGCCCCTGCGGCGGCGGCCGTGAGGTCACGCTCGCCCGGGCTGCCGGTCACGACCACGGTGTGTCCGAGGGCGGCGAGCCGCTCCACGAGCGCGGCGTGCAGGTCGACCGGCCACGACCGCGCCGGGACGCTCGCGCCGGGGTGGACCACGACGTACGGTCCGAGCCCGTCGAGCTCCGGGGGCAGGTCCGCCGGGTCGTGGACGACCGCGAGCCGACCGTCGTCCCCGTCCGGCAGCGCGTACCCCGCCGCTCGGGCGATCTCCAGCGCACGCTCGGGTTCGGGCTGGTCCTCGGGAAAGTCCTCGCCGGGCCGGAGTCGCACGTCGAGCAGTGCCCCCGCGTGGTCGACCGACGCCCCGGTGATCCTCGCGACCCCCGCCAGGCGGAGGAGGAGCGCGACCGGGAGGGGCGACTGGTGGAACGAGGTGAGGACGATGGCCTCGTCGGGCCGGGCCTCCTGGACGATCGCGTCGAACTCGGCGAGCATCGCGGCGTCGACCGGCCGGTCGGTCTCGGTGATCCAGGGACAGGCCCAGACCCGGAGCTCGTCCACGCCCGGCAGGAGCCGCCCCGCGGGAGCCCCCTGCGGGCCGCAGAGCATCCACACCTCGGTGTCCGGAGCCGCCGCGACGGCCCGGACCGCGGGTCCGCCGACGAGGACGTCCCCGAAGCTGTCGAGCCGGACGACGAGGACCCGGCGCGTCACCGCCCGGTCCCGGCGCGTTCCGCCGCCGCGCGTTCCGCCCCGGCGCGCTCCGCCCGTGCGGCGAGGTCACCCTGGCGGCCGTGGCGCAGCGAGTGGAGCACGAGCGCGACCGCGTCGACGAGCGACTCCGTGGCGACGTCCGCCTCGTCGATCTCCTCGGCCCGGGTGACCTCGGTGGGAACGAGGATGCCGGCCGCTCCCGCGTTGCGCGCCGCGCCCATGTCCGCGCCGATGTCCCCGATGACGACGCACTCCTCGGGCGCGACGCCGAGGCGTTCCGCGGCGTTGACGACCATCCCCGGACGGGGCTTCCGGCAGTCGCAGTCGTCGTCCGGACCGTGCGGGCAGACCTCCCACACGTCGAACGGACCGATGAGCTCGTCCACCCGGGCGTTCACCGCGTCGACCTGGTCGCGGGTGGCGGTCCCCCGGGCGATCGCCGACTGGTTCGTCACGACACCGACCGCGACCCCCGCGGCACGGAGCGCCTGGACCGCGCGGCGGGCCCCCGGCACCGGCTCCACGAGGTCCGGGTCCGTGTTGTAGGGCACGTCGACCACGAGGGTGCCGTCGCGGTCGAAGAGGACAGCGCGAGGGGGGCGGTGCGTGCGCAGGCTCATGCACCGATTCGTACCCGGTCCGGCCGGTCCCCGTCACGTGCCCGGCGCGTCGAGCGAGGCGGGGCGCGGGCGGGTGCCCGTCACGCCCGGTAGCGTCGACCCGTGCCCGCACTCCCCGCCCTGCCGCCGTCGGACGGCCGCCCCGAGCTCGTCGTGCTCCGCGCGATCAAGCTCGGTGACATCCTCATCGCCGTGCCCGCGCTGCACGCACTGCGCCGCGCGTACCCGGAGCACCGCATGACGCTCGCGACCACCGCGTGGCTCGCCCCGATCGTCGAGCTGCTGCCGGGGGTCGACGTGCACCTGGCGCAGCAGGGCCTCGACCACGACATGCCGATCGAACCCGGCACCGTCGACGTGGCGGTGAACCTGCACGGCTCCGGCGGGGAGTCCCGCGCGATCATCGCGCACCTGGAGGCCCGGCACACCATCAAGCACGCCGCGCACGGTGAGGACGGGCTGCCCTGGCTCGACGGCATGCACGAGCGGGAGCGGTGGATCCGCCTCGTCCGCGCCTTCGGGATCGAGGGCGACCCGGACGAGGTCGACATCCGCGTGCCGGACCTCGAGCCCGCGGTCCGGGACGCCGCCGTCGTGCACGTCGGCGCGTTCTACGGCGCGCGGCACTGGCCGGTCGAGCGGTTCGCCGCGGTCGCCCGTGCGCTCGCGGCCCAGGGACTCGACGTCGTCGTGACGGGAGGCGCGGACGACGTCGACCGCGCCACCGCCGTCGCCGAGGGGGCCGGCCTGGCACCGGCCGCCGTGCTGGCGGGCCGGCTCGACCTGCAGGAGTTCGCCGCGGTCATCGCCGCCGCGCACGTCGTCGTGACCGTCGACACGGGCGCCGCGCACCTGGCGTCGGCGTACCACGTGCCGAGCGTCGTGCTGTTCGGCCCGGCGCCGCCGGAGGAGTGGGGCCCGCCGGCCTCTGGTCCGCACGTCGTGCTGACGGACGCGAGCGTCCGCCGGGGTGACGTGTTCGCGACGGAGCCCGACCCGGCCCTCCTGGCGGTCACGGTCGACGACGTCCTGGAGGCGGTGGCGGAGGTCACGGCGCGCGTCGCGTCCTGACCGCGGGTCGGCACCAGCCCACAGCTGCGTCCGGTGCGGGCTCCCCCTCGGCTACCCTGGTCGGCCATGAGCACGACCGACGACGGAGCAGCGGATCGGGCACGCAACGAGACCCGGTCGGAGCGGTACGACCGGAACTGGCGCGACATGCAGCAGGAGCTGCGGATCGTGCAGACGGGCACCCAGATCCTCGCCGGGTTCCTGCTCACGCTGCCGTTCCAACAGCGCTTCAGCATCCTCGACGACGGTGAGATCGCGATCTACCTCGTGCTCGTCATCCTCGCGGCCGGCATCACGATCCTGGCGCTGGGCGCGGTCTCGACCCACCGCCTCCTGTTCGGGCAGCGGCAGAAGCACGACCTCGTGCGCTTCGGCAACCGGATCCTCATCGCCTGTCTCGTCATGAGCGCGCTGCTGTTCGCGGGCACGGTCCTGTTCGTGTTCGACGTCGTCCTGGGACACACGATGGGTGTGATCGGCGGCGTCGTCGTGTTCGTCGCGACCGCGGTGCTCTGGATCGGGGTGCCCCTGGCGGCCCGGCGGACTCGCCAGGACGACCAGGAGGACGGCGAGGTGCCTCGGAGCTGATCGCGGCGGACCCGCGGCCAGAGCCCCGCGGTCAGAGCCCGACGCTGCCCTGCGAGATCCCGCCGTCGACGGTGACGGTGGTGCTCGTCATGTACCCGGCCTTGCCGGACGCGAGGAAGACGACGACCTCGGCGATCTCCCTCGGCTCGGCGAGGCGACCGAGCGGGATCGCGGCGTCGAGTTGCGCGAGCTTCTCGGCGTCCGAGGTCGTCGCGGTGTTGATCGGCGTGTCCACGGCGCCGGGCGCGATGTTCACCATGCGGATGCCGTGGGGCCCGAGCTCGACGCCACCGCTCCGGGCGAGCATCCGCATGCCGCCCTTGGCGACGCAGTAGGCGAGGTTGCCCGGCATCGGCCAGTCCTCGTGCACGCTCGAGATGTTGAGGATGAGCCCGCCGCCGCCCTGCGCCACGAACTGCTTCGCCGCCGCCTGCGAGCCGAAGAACGCGCTCTTCATGTTGATCGCCATGACGCGGTCGTAGCCCTCCTCGGTCTCCTCGAGCAGGGACTTGCGGTCCTCGACACCCGCGTTGTTCACGAGCACGTCGAGCCGCCCGTAGGTGTCGACCGCGGTCTGCACCATGCGGTGCAGGTCGTCGGCCTTCGTGATGTCCGCCTCGACGCCGACGGCCTTGCCACCGGCCTGCTCGATCTTCGCGATGAGGGCGTCCGTCGCCTCGGGGTGCACGACGTAGTCGATGACGATGTTGGCCCCCTCGGCGGCCGCGGCGAGGCAGATCTGCTCGCCGATCCCGCTGTTGCCACCCGTGACCACGATCGTCGTTCCGTCCAGCAACATCTCGGTCTCCTCGCTCCGTCGAGCCGTCGAGCAGGCGCTCGGACCAGCGCCGCCGAACGTACGCGCGGAGTGCTGCCGCCCGACCTCGGGCGAGCGACCGTCGGGTGAAGGACCGCTCAGCTGGCCTTCTTCGAGCGGGACCGAGCGGCAGGCACCTTCTTCTCGCCCTTCGCACCCGCGGTCGACGACGACGCCTTCGCGGCGGACGTCTTCGACGACGCCTTCGCGGCGGACGTCTTCGACGACGCCTTCGAGGCCGCCTTCCCGGCCGGTGCCTTCCGCCGCGGCTCGGGGTCGTCCTCGGCCGCGTCGTCGTCCGCCGCGTCGTCATCGGCCGATCGACCACCCCGGCTCGACCGGGAGGCGCGGTTCCGGTCGACCGACGCGCGCAACGCCGCCATGAGGTCGATGACGTCACCGCCGTCGCCCTCGTCCTCGTCCGGCTGCTCACCGAAGGTCGCGGCGGTGTCGACGTCGTCGCCCGCTTCGAGCTTCGCGTCGATGAGCTGCTGCAGCTGCTCCTGGTACTCGTCGGTGTACTTGCTCGGGTCGTAGTCGGTGGACATGCTGTCGACGAGTGAGGACGACATCTTCAGCTCGTTCGCCGAGACCTTGACGTCCGTGTCGAGGGCCTTGAAGTCGGCTGCGCGGACCTCGTCCCCCCACAGCAGCCCCTGCAGGACGAGGACGTCGTCGTGCACCCGAAGGGCACCGAGCCGGGTCTTCTGCCGGAGCGTGAACTGCACGATGGCGGTCCGGTCGGTGCGATCGAGGGTCTCGCGGAGCAGGACGTAGGCCTTGGGCGACCGCGAGTCCGGCTCGAGGTAGTAGGACTTCTCGTACGAGATCGGGTCCACCTGGTCGCTCGGCACGAACTCGAGCACCTCGATCTCGTGGGACTGCTCCTCGGGCAGCGTCTTCAGGTCGTCCGCGGTGAGCACGACCGTCTTGTCGCCGTCGTCGTAGGCGCGCTGGATGTGCTCGTAGTCGACGTCGTGACCGAGCTCGCACACGCGCTTGTACCGGATGCGGCCGTTGTCCTCGTCGTGGACCTGGTGCAGCGCGATGTCGTGGGTCTCCGTCGCCGCGTAGACCTTGATCGGCACGTTGACCAGCCCGAACGCGATGGAGCCCTTCCAGATCGACCTCATGGGGCCATGATGCCCGTGCTCGGGTCAGGGCGCACCGGTTCTCCGCGGACCACCAGCGGGACGGGATCTGAAAGGCCCTTGCAGATCAGCGGGATGGACCGTACGATCCGAAAGCCTCTTTCAGACCAGGACGGAGCACACGTGGACGAGCACGAGCAGGCCGACCGGACCCCGAGGGCGGAACACCGCCCGGACATCAGCGACCCCGCCGTCCTCGACGCACTCGCTCACCCCGTGCGCCTCGACGTCCTCGCCTACCTCATGTCCGCCGGACCCGCGACCGCCTCGGAGTGCGCTCGTGCGGTCGGGGACTCGCCCTCGAACTGCAGCTACCACCTCCGCGTCCTCGCCGCGCACGGACTCGTCGAGCCTGCGCACGCCACCGACGGCCGGACACGCCCCTGGCGCGCGACGATCACCGGGTTCACGAACGACGACACCGATCCCGCCGACCGTGTCGGCCTCGACGCGATGCTCGCCGCGGCGCTCCAGCTCGACCACCAGCTGGCGCGCGAGCACCTCCGCACTCGGGACACGCTCCCCGAGGTCTGGCGCTCGGCGGACGTGCACGCCCAGTACGGACTCCGGATCACCCCCGACGAACTCGCCGACGTCGTCGCCAGGATCGACGCGATCGTGCGCCCGTACATCGCGCCGATCCGCGACGTCGCGCCCGCCGACGCCGCACACGTCCACGTGACACTCACCGCCTTCCCGCGGCCCGGCTTCGACCCAGCCGCCGCACGGTCCGGCCCCGCCGCATGACCACCCGCACCGCGCCCCGGCCGGGAGGCCCGGCACCAGGCCGCCTCGCGGGCTCCGCGCTCGCGGTCCCCGCGTTCCGACGTCTGTGGACCGCGGGCGTCGTGTCCGACGGCGGAGACTGGCTCCTGTTCGTCGCGCTGCCGCTCGTCGTCCTCCGGCTGAGCGGCTCGGCGCTGACGACGTCCGTCGCGTTCCTCCTCGAACTGCTCCCGCCGATCCTCCTGGCACCGGTGGTGCCGCGGATCCTCGCCCGGACCGACCCCCGGCGGCTGATGGTGACCGTGAACGTCGTCCAGGCCTGCGGGCTGGTGCCGCTGCTCCTGGTGGGTGGGAAGGGCCTGCCGGCCGGCACCGCGCTGACCGTCGTGTGCGCGGTGATCGTGCTGCAGGCGGTGTGCAGTGCGGTGTTCGAGCCCGCGAAGAACACCCTGCTCCCGACGCTCGTCGGTCCCGACCGCGTGGTGTCCGCCAACGCGCTCGTCGGGCTGAACCAGGACGTCGGTCGGCTGGTCGGCGGGCCGCTCGGCGGCGTGCTCCTCGTCGTCGGGGACCTGCCGCTCGTGGCGGGCGTGGACCTCGCCACGTACGTCGTGTCGGCCGTCGTGCTGGCGGGGCTCCCGCGACCCGGGCCGGCAGTGGCGACGACGGACCACGCCGTCCGCGCGGCAGGTGCGGCCGGCGCGGCGGAGGCGGCCGGCGCGGCGGAGGCGGCCGGTGCGGCGGAGGCGGCCGGCGCGGCGGAGGCGGCCGGCGCGGCGGAGGCGGCCGGCGCGGCGGAGGCGGCCGGTGCGGCGGAGGCGGCCGGTGCGGCGGAGGCGGCCGGTGCGGCGGAGGCGGCCGGTGCGGCGGAGGCGGCCGGTGCGGCGGAGGCGGCGGTCCGCGTCCCGACGTCGTCCGCGTCCCGGCGTCGTCCGCAGGGCCTCCTCCGCGCATTCCGCGACCCCGCCACGCGCGGCGCACTCGCCGTCGTCACGACCGCATCCATCGCCCAGGGGATGTTCGTCGTCCTCTTCGTGTTCTTCGTGCGCGACCGGCTCGGCGGCTCGGACGCCGACGTCGGCCTGCTCCGGGGTGTCCAGGCGGTCGGTGCGATCGGCGCGGGCCTCGTGCTCGCCGCGATCGCCGGTCGGGTCCGCGTCCGTCGGATCGCACTGCTCGGACTCGTCGGGTTCGCCGGACTCACCGTCGTCGCCTGGAACGCGTCGTTCGCGACGCACGCGCTCTGGCTGTACGTCGTGCTCTTCGCCCTGGTCGGTGCTCCGGGGGTCGTCATGGGGTCCGGGCTCACGAGCCTGCTGCAGCTGGGGGCGTCGGCCGCGGCACGGCCTGCCGTGTTCGCCGCGCTCGGTCTCGGCGTCGCGGTCGGGCAGGGCGTCGGCCTGCTCGCGGCTGGAGCGCTCCAGGCCGTCGTCGGCACGATGCCGTTGCTCGAGGTCCAGGCCGGCGTGTACGTGCTCGCGATGGCGCTCGGGTTCGTGACGCTCCCCCGTGGCGCCGACGTCGCCCGCAGGGAGCGTTGACCGGACGCGAGGGTCAGTCGCCCGTCAGCGGGCGGCCGAACTCCACGCGCACCTCAAGCGTCGACTCGTCGACGTTGAGCCAGACGGCGGCGATGTCGAGCGCTGCGGCCGCGACGTCGCCGTCCCGCTCCACCTGGCCCAGCGCGATGATCGGCTCGCCTCCCAGCGGGCTCGGCGACGTCAACTCCGGGAGTTCCACGGTCCACCACGCCCCGTCGGGCCGAGCGATGGCCCGCAGGACACGGACCGGATGCGCTGCGATCGTCATGTCGTTCCTCCTCCTCCGCTCGGCGCCATCCCGGCGGCACCCGCCCGTGCTCCCGGAGGAACCCGGCACGTCGCGGTCCTTCTGGGGTTTCGGCACCAGGCTATCTGCGGCCGTTGCCGATTCCGACACATCACATTCCACCGCGGTGTGGACAGCTGCCGCAGAGACCTCTCTGGTGAGGAACCGGGTCGCTCCGCCCGCGTCAGGCTGCCGCGCGGATCTCCTCGAGCACCGCCAGCAGCGCGGCGAAGGCCGGGTGCGCGGGGTCGATGACGTCCATGTGGTCACCGGGGACCACGCGGACCGAGGCGTCCTGTCCGGCCGCTCGCGCCGCGGCGACGTACGCGTCGGACTGGTTCATGGGGACGACGTCATCGCGGTCGCCGTGGACGATGCGGACCGGCAGGTCCGGGACGACCCGCGTCGCCGGGTCGGCCGCCGCGTACCGGTCGGGGTGGGCCGCGGATGTGCCGCCGAGGAAGTCCACCACCGCGCCGCCGCCGATGCGGTCCGCTTCGCCGAGCCGCAGGTCGAGCGCACCGGCCAGGCTGACGGCGCCCTCGAGCGGCAGCACGGCGTCCGGGCGGGACAGCGCCCACACCGCGAGGTGACCGCCCGCGCTGTGGCCGACCGTCAGGACCGGTCCCGGGTCGACGGCCAGTGACGCGGCGACGACGACGAGGTGCTCGATCGCGGCCGCGGTGTCGTCGAGCGTGCCCGGCCAGCCGCCACCGTTCGGCAGCTGCCGGTACTCGATCCGCCACACGTTCCAGCCCCGACCCACGAGCGCCTCGGCGAGCGGGGCGGGTCCGTCGAAGTAGTCCGGGGTGCCCCGCCAGAAGCCGCCGTGGATCAGGATGACCGTCCCGCGTGCCGGGGCCTCGGCGACGTGGAACACGCCGTACTGCATGGGATCGTCGCCGTACTCGGAACGCTCTGGCATGGACACGACCGTACTCGGGGCGCGCCCTCTCCCCACCGGTCCTGCACACGCCGGAGCGCCACCCGCTCCCCGTCGTGCGACCGATCGCGCCGGAGGCTCCGAGCAGCGACCACATCCGGCGTGTTCGATGGCCGCATGAGCCAGCTCGACAAGCAGGACCCCCGGACACAGTTCCCCCAGCCCCCGTACCCGCCGCAGTCGCAGGAGCTCCCGGGCGGCACGAACGCGATGGACCCGAAGCCGGACCACGGCGAGACCAGCTACGTCGGCACCGGCCGGATGCCGGGCTACCGAGTGCTCGTGACCGGTGCCGACTCGGGCATCGGCCGGGCCGCGGCGATCGCGATGGCGAAGGAGGGCGCGGACGTCGCCCTGAACGCGCTGCCCGAGGAGCAGGAGGACCTCGAGGAGGTCCGCGACGTCATCGGCGACCTCGGCCGGAAGGCGGTGATCCTGCCCGGGGACCTCACCGACGAGGCCACGTGTGAGCGGATCGTGGCCGAGGCGGTCAGCACCCTCGGAGGCCTCGACTCGCTCGTGCTCGTGGCCGGCCACCAGAAGGTCAACGAGGACATCACGACGACGAGCACCGAGGACTTCGACCTGACGGTCAAGGTGAACCTCTACGCCATGTTCTGGCTCTGCCGAGCCGCGGTCCCACACATGGCCCCCGGCTCGACCATCGTCACCACCGCCTCCGTCGCGGCGTACCAGCCGCAGACCCGGCTCCTCGACTACGGCATGACCAAGGCCGGCATCATCACCTTCACGAACGGCCTCGCCGGTCAGCTCGCGAGCAAGGGCATCCGCGCGAACTGCATCGTCCCCGGGCCGATCTGGACACCGTTGCAGCCCGCGTCGTACGACAGCGCCGAGATCGAGCACTACGGCGAGGGCACACCGTTCGGGCGGCCGGGCCAACCGGTCGAGCTCGGAGCGGCGTACGTGCACCTGGCCGGCCCCGAGTCGAGCTACACGTCCGGGTCGACGCTGACGATCGCGGGGGCGACGGGCATGGCGCTGTAGCGATGGCCGGGACGACGACGCGCGGCCGGACGATCACGGTCGGCGACCGCCGCATCACGCTGACGAACCTGGACAAGGTGCTCTACCCGGAGACGGGGACGACGAAGGGCGACGTCATCGCCTACTACGTCGAGGTGGCGCCGTGGATGATCCCGCACGCGA
The DNA here is from genome assembly GCF_003234815.2 of Curtobacterium sp. MCBD17_035. NCBI lineage: Bacteria > Bacillati > Actinomycetota > Actinomycetes > Micrococcales > Microbacteriaceae > Curtobacterium > Curtobacterium sp. MCBD17_035. The sequence goes on from NZ_CP126279.1 coordinate 3,140,254, forward strand.
AGGACCGCCCGCTGACCCGGAAGCGCTGGGCGAACGGCGTCGAGGGCTCCGTGTTCTTCGAGAAGAACCTGCCTGACAGCGCCCCGGACTGGATCCGCCACCGGGTCGTCCACCACAAGGACCACGACATCGAGTACCCGCTGCTCGACGACGTCGCGACCCTGACCTGGGTCGCCCAGCAGGCCGCCCTCGAACTCCACGTGCCGCAGTGGCGATTCGACGCCGATGGCACGCCCATGCGCCCGGACCGGCTGGTCCTCGACCTCGACCCGGGCGAGGGTGTGGGCCTCCGCGAATGCGTCGAGGTGGCGCACGCGGCCCGGGAGCTCCTGCACGGTGCCGGCCTCGAACCGATGCCCGTCACGAGCGGCAGCAAGGGGATCCACCTGTACGCGGCGCTCGACGGCTCGTCGACGTCCGCGCAGGTCAGTGAGGTGGCGCACGAACTCGCCCGCGCACTCGAACAGGACATGCCGGACCTCGTGCTGTCGCAGATGTCCCGCGCCGCCCGCAACGGCAAGGTGTTCGTCGACTGGTCGCAGAACAACGGCAACAAGACCACCATCGCCCCGTACTCGCTCCGTGGCCGCGCCCAGCCGACGGTGGCCGCGCCCCGCACCTGGGACGAGCTCGACGACCCCGACCTCCGGCACCTGACGATGGCCGAGGTCGTCGAGCGCCTCCACACCATCGGCGACCCCCTGCACCCGGTCGCCGCCGCCGCGCTCGCGGTCGGGAGGCCCGACCACGGTCACTGGGAGAGCAACCGGAACCCGGACGGCTCGTTCAAGGAGGACGAGCCGAACCGCGCACACCGGACCGAGCAGCCGGGAGGCGCGGCACCGGACCGCCTCGCCACCTACCGCTCGATGCGCGACGCCTCCCGGACGCCGGAGCCCGTGCCGCAGGGCGCCCCGACCGTCCGCACCGACGGTCGGCCGACGTTCGTCATCCAGGAACACCACGCGAGCCGGCTCCACTACGACTTCCGACTCGAGCACGACGGCGTGCTCGTCAGCTGGTCCCTGCCGAAGGGCGAGCCCGAGGACCCGGGCCAGAACCACCTGGCCGTGCAGACCGAGGACCACCCGCTCGAGTACGGGGGCTTCGAGGGCACGATCCCGAAGGGCGAGTACGGCGGCGGCAGCGTCACCATCTGGGACCACGGCACGTACGAGCTCGAGAAGTGGCGCGAGGGCCAGGAGGTCATCGTCACCCTGCACGGCGTCGGCCGCGGGACCCGCCGACTCGCGCTCCTGCACACCCGCGGGCGCGGCGGGGACGAACGGAACTGGCTGATCCACCGGACGAAGCAGCAGCCCGAGGGGCTCGACCACGGCGACGCCGCGGTGGGGGCGACGTCCGCGCCGGAGTCCCCCCGGTCCTCCCGACCGCCCGCGGCGACGGCGCCGCCAGCGGACACCGACGCGACCGAGCGGTTCCGTCCGATGCTCGCGAGCCCGGCGAAGACCCCGGGCGCGCTCACGCCGGACCGGTGGGCCTTCGAGATGAAGTGGGACGGCATCCGTGCGATCGCCGAGGTCCGCGACGGACACGTCCGCCTGACCAGCCGGAACGGGAACGACCTGACGAGCCAGTACCCCGAACTCCGTGCCCTCGCCGACCAGGTCGGGGTCGACGCGGTCCTCGACGGCGAGATCGTCGCACTGGACGACCGTGGCCGTCCGGACTTCAGCGACCTCCAGAACCGCATGGGGCTGTCGCGCGCCCGGGACGTCGAGCACGGGATGCGCACCACCCCGGTGCGGTTCGAGGTGTTCGACGTGCTCGAGGCGGACGGGCACGACCTGACGCGCGTTCCGTACGACCACCGCCGGGAGGCACTGGCCACCGTCGTCGAACCCGGGGGCCCGATCGACGTCCCCCCGGCCGCCGACGGAACGCTCGACGACGCCATGGACGAGAGCCGTCGCCGCGGCCTGGAGGGCGTGGTCGCCAAGCGACGCGACTCCCGCTACTCGACCGGCCGCCGCTCCGATGCCTGGGTGAAGATCAAGCACCACGCCACGCAGGAGGTCGTGGTCGGCGGTTGGAAGCCCGGCACCGGACGCCGCGCGGGCGGGGTGGGCTCGCTCCTCCTCGGGATCCCCGACGGGGACCGCCTGCGCTACGTCGGCAAGGTGGGCACCGGGTTCCGGGACCGCGACCTCGACGAGATCGAGGCGGTCCTCGGCCCCCTGGCCCGGGCCGACCCGCCCTTCGCCGACGTGCCCCGGGCGGACGCCCGGGATGCGCGATGGGTCGATCCCGTCCGGGTCGGCGAGGTCGAGTTCGCGGAGTGGACGAACGGCGACCGGCTGCGGCAGCCCTCGTGGCGGGGATGGCGGACGGACAAGGACCCCGGGGACGTGGTCCGCGAGTCCTGACGGGTCAGGCGCCGGGCGCGGGTTCCTCCGCAGCGGCACCGCCACCGGTCACCGGCAGTCCCGAGTCGTCGCCGGTCTGGTCGTCCTCGGTGGGCTCCAGCCGTTCGGCGACGAAGTGCTTCGCGTCGTCGATGGCGTCCTGGCTCCGCTGCAGCGGGCGCTCGTCGGCCTGCTCGGCGGGGTGCTGGTCGTCGCTCATGTGGGCCTCCTGATCGTCGGTCTGGATCCCCGTCGACGCTACGCGGGCCGACACGGCCGTGCCCGTGTCGGCGCGCTCGGGCGCGTCGGACGAGCGCGCCCGCGTCAGATCGGTGTGTACGGCAGGTCGGCGTCCACCGCCGAGGCGGGCGCGGACGACGAGGGCATCGGTGGCGCGGCGGGCGCCCCGATCGCGTCGGCCGCGTCGAGGACCGCCCGGCTCGCCGCGGCCGCCGTACGCAGGGCGTCCGCCGCGGACATGCCGTCAGTCACCGCGGTCCGGACCTCGACGCCCCAGGGCTCACCGTGGCCGAGCTCGCGGGCGACGTGCACGAACGCGGGGAGGTCTCCCAGGCCGCCGCCGGGGAGCGCGCGTCGGTCTCCGGCCCGTGTCGACACCGAATCGGGGCCGGCGGCGTCCGAGAGCTCGACGGCGAACAGGAACGCGGGGTCGATGGCGGCGCGGAGGGACGCGACGGTGGAGCCGCCGGCGACGGCGTGGGCGATGTCGAGCACGAGGCCACCGTTCGGGTGCCCCGCCTGCTGGACGAACCGCGCCGCACGTTCCGTGGTGCCGAGGTTCGACGTCGGGGCTGCCGACAGCACGACCTGCGCCCCGACCTGCTCCGCCTGTGCGGCGAGGGCGAGCCAGTCGTCGGCCATCGTGGTGGGGGAGGTCATGGGCGTCGTCGTGTCCGCGGCGACGACGATCTGCGCCGCCCCGAGCGCGGCCGCCGCCTCGAACACGACCATCCGGTCCAGGTCGCTCACGGCGCGTCGGTCCCCCGTGGTCCACCAGTCCTCGAGCGTCCCGAGCTGGACCCAGACCAGGCCGACGTCGTCGAGGACCCGGCGCAGTGCCTCCAGGCCGATCGTGACGCGCGTCTCGTGGAGGTCCTCGAGTCCCAACCCGATGCCGGAGAACCCGGCCCGGGCGACCGCACGGATGCGCTCGGCGACGGGGAGCGCGCCGAGCGCGTCCGTCCCGGAGCGCGCGTCCGCGACCGCGGGTGCCCAGCACCGCGCGAGCAGGTCGTGTTCATCCATGTCGACCCTCCGTCCGTGCGCCTCCGGCGTCGTGGCCTTGCTACTCCCCACGCCTCGGGAGCACCCCCAGGAGCCGGAGCCGCTGGGGCGGCCGGAGACGACGGGGAAGGCGCCTCACGGCAGCACGATGCGGAGCACGCCGGGTCGACCCGCCGGCACGACCGTCAGTCGCACGCCGCCCGCGTCCGCGAGGAACACCTCGTCGACGCCGGAAGCACCGATCGCCGCGGTCCCGTCGGCCCCGACGTGCCAGGTCTGGTCCGCGCTGCCGTCCGGGTCCCGCAGGTCGACGACCGGGTTCGCCCAGGGGCTCGACGGGCGCATGCGCGTGAGGCAGCGTCCGGCGTCGTCGTGGATCGACCCGATCGCGTCGGCGACCGGCCCCGGGTCGAACGGGAACCGGAAGCACGCCGCTGCCGCCAGGGCGTCCGCGAGGGGACCCCGTGCGGCGACGACGCCGTCGGGCCCGATCGCGACGTGGACGCCGGTCGCGTCGTCGCGGAGCACGAACGGGCGCGGGCGCGGCGGTTCGACCACCGTGAACACGCCCCGACCGGTCGAGCCGGACGCCGTGTGCCGTCCGACGACCGCGAAGACGCCGGGCACGGTCCCCGCGCCGAGTCCGGCGCAGCGTGCGATGCCGGCCGCGTCGGTCCGGAGCGTCCGGATGGTGGCGCCGTCCTCGAACGTGGGCCCGGCGCCCTCGACCACGGCGAGCACCTCGGCTTCGACCGGGACGCCCTCGCGGGTGAGTCGCAGCGCCACGTCGCTCAGGTCGGCTCCGGTCGGGCGGGTGGTCGGCTCGGGGACCATGACGTCGAGCGTGTGCGTCGGGCTCGACGCGTGGGCCGGCGTCGCGACGACGACGCCGATGGCGGGGAGGCCCCAGGCGGCCCCGAGGAGGAGCCGACGTCGTCCGGGCCCCGGTCGTCTGCGGGTCGCGGTGACGGCGTCCGCGTCCGCGTCCGTGTCCGTGTCCGTGTCCGTGTCCACCATGTCGTCCCCCTCCGTCCCCGGCTCCCCCGCCGGGCATCGACGCTGCAGCGCCCTCCGCGCCGGCGGGACGTGTCTAGCGGACGGCGCGCCACGCGGCGTCCGGGCGCACGCCACGGCGGCTCGGCACGCCCCGCCGCTCATCCACCGGTTCACCCGGCGGGTGACGCAGTGATCCGGGACAGGACGACGGACGGGAGGGACGGGGCGAGCCGCCACCGTCCCTCCCGTCCGTCGTCCTGGAGCGGAGCGCGCTTACGCGCCGGCCTTCGAGAGGGCCTCGAACTCGTCGTCCGTCAGGTCGATGAGCGCGCCCGCGAGGTTGTCCTCGAGGTGGGCGACGCTCGACGTGCCCGGGATCGGCAGCATCACCGGCGAGCGCTTGAGCAGCCACGCGAGCGCGAGCTGCGACGGGGTCGCGTCGTGCTGCTTCGCGAGCTCGGACAGCGGGCTGCCCTCGCCTGAGAGCTGCCCGGTCGCCAGCGGGAACCACGGGATGAACCCGATGCCCTGCTCCTCCGACCAGTCGAGCAGTTCCTCGGAGGACCGGTTCGACAGGTTGTACAGGTTCTGCACGGTGACGATCGTGGCGATCTCCTGCGCCGCCTTCACCTCGTCGACACTGACCTCGCTGAGGCCGATGTGACGGATCTTGCCCTCGTCCTGGAGCTTCGCCAGCTCGCCGATCTGGTCCTCGAGCGGGACCTTCGGGTCGATGCGGTGCAGCTGGAAGAGGTCGATGCGCTCGAGGCCGAGGCGGCGGAGGCTCATCTCGGCCTCCTGGCGCAGGTACTCCGGGCGACCGACCGGCGGCCACTCGTTCGGGCCGGTCCGGGTGAGGCCGGCCTTCGTGGCGATGACGATGTCGTCACCGTAGGGGTGCAGGGCCTCGCGGAGGAGCTCCTCGGCGACGTACGGACCGTAGCTGTCCGCCGTGTCGAAGAAGTCGACCCCGAGCTCCACGGAGCGCTTGAGGACGCGGATCGCCTCGTCGTGGTCCTTCGGCGGTCCCCAGACGCCGGGGCCGGTCAGCTGCATCGTGCCGTAGCCGAGGCGGTGCACCTCGAGGTCACCGCCGATGCGGAAGGTGCCGCTCGCTGCGGCGGGGCGGTTCGAGTCGGTTGCGGTGGTCATGCTCAGGGGTTCTCCCTCTCGTCGACGGTCCGGGTGCTCCGTCTTCGACGGACGCCCCGGGGGTACCGCGGTCCGGTGTACTCCTGGTGCACCGTCCGTGCCTGGGGCAACGTGTCGTCCGTCGGCGCATTCCCCGGGCGCGAGCCGCGCGTGGCGGGTGAGACAGCCGAGCGGGCGGCTGCCGACGGTGGTGACGGGGCAGGTGATCTCCTGCTGCTGACGCCCGGACCCCCGGCAGAACGCCAGGCGCGGCCCCAGGGCGGACCTACCGTCGTGCAGGACCCGGCGCGACCGCCGCGTCCGCTGACCGGAAGGGAACGCCTGTGTTCATGGGCCTCACGGGACTCCACCTGCTCATCATCGTCGGCGTGGTGGTCCTGCTGTTCGGCGCCACCCGGCTGCCTGCGCTCGCGAAGGGCCTCGGCGCGTCGCTGCGGATCCTCAAGCAGGAGAGCCGGGCGGACGACCATGCCGAGGTCACGCCGCGGGACGAGGACGGGGCCTGACCGCTCCCTGCCGCCGCCCGTTCGTCACCGGCTCGCCCACCGGATGCCGCGCTCGACGATGGTCCGGACGCTCGGGTGCGCGAGGACCTCGGGGTCGTGGCCCGGTGTCGCGACGAACACCCGTCCGGCGCCCCACTCGCGGGTCCACACCGCGGGACACGTCACCGGTCGGTGCCACGGGTCGCCCGGCCGGGCCGCCAGGGTCGTCGTGGCGAGCACGTCCGAGGCGCCGTCGGTCAGCACCCAGTACTGCTCGGTGGTCAGCGTGAAGTCGTCGAGCCCGGCGACGATCGGGTGGTCCCGGCGATCCGGCGCGATGACGATCTGGTGCTCGATGAAGAAGTCGGCGCCGTCGTCCCGCCGATCAGCGACCGGTCTGCCCGGGTGCGTGGCGAACTGCCCGCCGACGAGGTGCAGGTAGTCGGCGCTCACCCGGAAGGAGTCCACGACGCCGCCGTGCCAGCCCGCCAATCCCGTGCCCCGCTCGACGGCGGCGGCGAGGCCCCGGACGGCCGCGTCGCTCGCGGTGCCCATCGACACGCACTGCAGGACGAGGTCGACCGCAGCCATCACGGACTCGTCGGCGTAGACCTCCGGGTCGTCCTCGATCCGCACCTCGTACCCCGTGTCGCGGAGGAACGGGAGGAACGCGTCCGTCGCCGCGACGGGATGGTGGCCGGGCCAGCCGCCGCGGACGACGAGCGCGTGCTTGTTGACGTCGATGTCGGACATGGTCCCGATCATGGCCTGCCCGGACGGATGGCGTCCGTCCTGGGCCCTCCCGTCCTCGCGCACCGAGCGGCGACGAGGCCCGGTGCGAGCGGGATCAGTACTTCGGCCGAGCGAACTTGTACTTGCCGGTGCTGTCCCACGGGTCCTCGTACAGCTTCACGTGGTTGGTGGAAGCGGTGCCCGTGCCGGCGTTCCCCTCGACGGTGCGGATGTGTCCGTCGCTGTGGGAGCGGACCAGTCCGATGTGACCGACTCCGTAGTACCAGATGATGTCCCCCTGGCGGACGTTCGCGGCGGAGACGGGGGTGCAGAGGTCGTAGAACGCCTCGGAGCTGCGGCTGAACCCGGTGTCGGTCCCGCGGAGGCACCAGCTGACGAACGTGGCACACCAGTCGGCGCTCGTGTCGTACTTCGATGTCCAGATCGCGTTCATCTGCGCGAGGGTGTTGCCCTCGTAGCTCTTGGCGAGGGTGATGACGTCGGCAGGGGTGGTGGGAGCGGCCGCGGAGGCCCGCTGGGCGGGTCCGGCGAAGGCCGCCACGGTGGCGAGGGAGAGACCGCCCGCCCCGAGGATGAGTGCGCGTCGGCTGAGCGACCCGGAGGTCGTTGCGGTGATGGTGTTGTCGTCCATGCGCATGAACCTGGCACCGGCGAGAATGGCTCACAAGTCGGCCGAAGATGCGTCTGGCGAGGAACGGTCGGCAGGGACATGATGAGGAGAACGCGGCCGCGCGAGCCGACCGACACCGTGGTCGGGCGAGCCGGCCCGACGTCAGCCGGCCGCGGTGACGAGCGTCAGCCGGCCGAGGGTGACGAGCGTCACCTGGCCGCGGTGACGACCTCCCGGAGCACGTCCTGCGCGGACCTCGGCGCGCGGCCCAGGAGCTCCCCGAGCATCGGGTCCGTCCCCGCGAACCACCCCTGTTCCGCCGCCAGGTACATGCCGAGCAGGAACCGCACCATCGGCTCCTGCTGTCCACCGGCCACGGCACGCTCGACCCAGACGTCGTCATCGACGACCTCGAACCGGACCTCGTTCCCGACGAGGTCCGAGGCGGTCCGGGTGAGGTCGGCGAACGTCGGCGCCTCCGGAGCGGTGATGGTCACGGGGCCCTCGACGGGTTCGTCGAGCAGCAGGATCGCTGCGGCCGCCTCGGCCGCGTCCTCGCGCGCGGTCCACGACACCGGACCGTCGGCCGGGATCGACACCACACCGGTCCGCTGCCACGGTCCCAGGAGCCACTGCAGGCTGTGGGCGTAGAAGCCGTTCCGGAGCGACGTCCAGGGCAGCCCGGACGACGCGAGCATGTCCTCGGTCGCAGCGTGGTGTCGCGCCGGCACGAACGGCGACGCTGCTCCGGCACCCTGATGGCTGGTGTAGAGCACGTGCCCGACCCCGGCGGTGATCGCTGCCTCCACGGCGTTCCGGTGTTGGCTGATCGTGTCGCCCGCCGGGTCGTTCGACGAGACCAGGAGCAAGTGGTCCGCGCTGGCGAAGGCCGCCGGCAGCCCCGCCGGATCGTCGTAGTCGCCCTGGCGGACCGTCACGCCGCGCTCGGCGAAGCGTGCGGCCCTCGCCGGGTCGCGCGTGACGACGGTCAGTTCCGACGCGGGGAGGTGCTGGAGCAGGTGGTCGACGGTCGCGCCGTTCAGGGCGCCGGTCGCCCCGGTGATGGTGATCATGGTGGATCCCTCTCATATCGATGGAAACGCTTTGTTAGTATCAGTGGAAACACCACCACCGTAGCAACAGGATCACGTCGGAAGCAACGGCGCGTTATCGTCGATACGTGGACGACGCCCCCGAGCCCCGCCTCGACGTGCGGATGCGCATCATGACCGCAGCCGCCGAGCTCCTGCACGACGAAGGCGCCGTCGCTGTCACCACGAGAGCGGTGGCCGAGCGAGCTGGCGTCCAGGCTCCGACGATCTACCGGCTCTTCGGCGACAAGGACGGGTTGCTCGACGCGGTCGCCGAGCACGCGATGACCACGTTCAGCGCGACGAAGGCGGCAGCCGTCGACGCGGTCACCGGTGTCGACCCCGTCGCGGACCTCCGCGCGGGGTGGGCGATGACCATCGCCTTCGGACTCGCCAACCCGGACCTGTTCGTGATCATGAGCGACCCGCGTCGAGGGCGGGACTCCCCCGCGGTCGCCGCCGGGATCCGGCTGCTCGAGGAGCGCCTCCGTCGGGTCGCCGCGGCCGGGAGGCTCGCGGTGCGCGAGCGGGACGCGGTCCGGCTCATGCACGCGGCCGGCTTGGGCGCCGTGCTCGCCATCCTGGACGAGCCGGCGGACGAGCGCGACCCGCGGTTGGCCGACGTCGTCTTCGACGCCGTCATGACGCAGGTCCTGGCTCCGGAGCCGGCTGACGAGGGTCCCCGAGGCACGTCCGGTGTCCGGACCGCCGCCATCACCCTCCGTGCCTCCATCGACGAGCTCGGCGCACTCTCGTCGGCCGAACGGGGCGTGCTCGCCGAGTGGCTCGACCGGATCGTCGACCACGACCCGCCCACGTCGCGGTAGCACCGGGCCGGCCGGAGTCCGGCCCGCCCGCGGTTCTGCCGAGCCGGGATGGCCCGCCTGCCTATCCTGACCCGGTGACGAGTTCCCCCGTCCGCGTCCCCCGGTCGCGGTCCCGGTCCCGGGCCGGCTCGGGCCCCGTGCTCGTGCTCGTGCTCGTCGGTGCGCTCCTCGCCGCGCGGGTGGTCACCACCGGCGACAGCACGGCCGGGCTGCCCGACGAGCTGCAGGACTTCCTGACGCTCGCGATCAGCGTCGTGGTCGAGTCGCTGCCGTTCGTGGTGCTGGGGATCCTCCTGTCCATCGTCGTCGAGGTGTGGGTGCCGCACGGCGTGCTGGAACGGGTCCTGCCGGCACGCCCGGTCCCGCGTCGGGCGGTGATCTCCCTGATCGGCATGCTCTTCCCGGTGTGCGAGTGCGGGAACGTCCCGTTGGCGCGAGGGTTGATGCTGCGCGGGTTCTCGCCAGCGGAGGCGACGACGTTCCTCGTCGCGGCGCCGATCCTCAACCCGCTCGTCATCGTCAGCACGGCGCAGGCGTTCGGGTGGTCGGGATGGATCCTGCCCGTCCGGATCATCGGCGGCTTCGTCGTGGCGAACGTCGTCGGATGGGTCGTCGCAGCGCACCGCCGACCCTCCGAGCTCCTGGTGCCCGCGTTCGAGGCCCGGTGCCGTGTGGAGGCCGGCGGGCAGGCGCGTGGGAGCCGGTGGGCGGAGAGCGCATCGCACTTCGGCGGCGAGACGGCGACGATGATGCCCGCGCTGTTCGTCGGGGCAGCGGTCGCCGCCGCGATCCAGGTCGCGGTGCCCCGGAGCACGCTCATCGCGATCGGCAGCGACCCGGTGCTGTCGGTCCTGGCGATGATGCTGTTGGCGATGACGGTGTCGCTCTGCTCGAACGTCGACGCCTTCTTCGCGCTCTCGTTCGCCTCGACGTTCCTGCCCGGGTCGATCACGGCGTTCCTGCTCATCGGGCCGATCATCGACGTCAAGATGATCGCGCTGCTCCGCACCACCTTCCGCACCCGGTTCATCGGCACACTCGCCGTCATCTGCGTCCTGTTCGCCGCATCGGTGGGGTTGGTGATGGATGTCCTCGTCTGAACGTCGACGGGTGCTGTTCGGGCTCGGCTCGGTGCTCGCGCTCGCCGTCGCCACACTCTGGCTCGGAGCGGCCGGTCATCTCGACCTCTACATCAATCCGCGGTACGGGGTGTTCACGATGGTGCTCGCCGCCATCGCGGTCGTCGCCGCCGCGGCCGGTCTGTCGGCGGTCGCATGGCAGAGCGCGCACCCACACCTCGAACGGGGTCATGGGCACGGGGACGACGTGACGGTCGTGCCCGACGGCAGCAGCGGGCGGGGTGCTGCACGGTCCCTGCGCGTCGTGGCGGTCGCCGTCGCAGTGGTCGTCACGGTCGGCATCAGCACGGCGATGTTCGTGCTCCCGCCGACGACGCTGTCGGCGCGGACGGCCCAGCAGCGCAGCGTCGACTCGGGCAGCCTCTCGACCGCCACGGGCTCCGGCGGCGCCGTCGCGTTGCTCGGCAGCGGCTCCGTCGACACGTCGGAGTACGGCGTGAAGGACTGGGCCGCGCTCATCCGTCAGACGACGGACACGAGCGCCCTCGTCGGGAAGCGCCTCCGCCTCACGGGGTTCGTCGTGCCCGACACGGACGGCGGCTTCACGCTGACCCGGTTCGTGATCAGCTGTTGTGCCGTCGACGCCCAGCCCGTCGGCGTGGGCGTGGTCACGGACGGATCCGTGCCGGCGGCGAACCAGTGGGTGACGGTGTCCGGCGCGCTCGCGGCGAACCCGGACGCCGGGTCCGACGTACCGCTGGTGATCCGCGCCGCCACGGTCGAGCAGGTGCAGCGACCATCGGATCCGTATGAGTACTGACGTCCGCGGTACTCCTGCCCCCGGCCGCCCCCTCCGACGCCGATTCGTCGCGGTCGTCGCGGTGCTCGCGCTGATCGGAGCCCTGGCGGCGATCGTCGGCTCGCATCAGGGCCCGCGCCTCCGCTCCGTGTCGTACTCGGCGACCGACCTCGTCTCCCGTCCCGCGCAGCGCCTGATCCTCACCGCGAACCAGGCACTGCAGCGGGTCGCACCGTCCGACGTCGTCGTGTCCCCCGCCGCAGCGCACACGGTGACCTCGAGCGGGAACACGGTCGCGGTGCAGTTCGACGGCCCGTTGGCGTACGACCGCACCTACGCGGTCGTCGTGCGGCACGTCCGGGCGCCCGGGCAAGCCGCGACGTCCGACCTGCGCACGACCATCCACACGGGCACCACCGACGTCCTCGCGCTCGTCCCGGGCACGAACGGTGCACACGATCGCATCGTCAGCCGTGGCCTCGCCACCGGGGGCACGGACACCGTGTTCCAGGGCACCGGCATCACCGGGTTCGCACGCCTCGCCCGGTCCCTCGTCGTGCTCAGCGACACGGCCGACGGCACCTCGAGCATCGACATCGTGCCGCTCGCCGACGGGCGGCAGGACCCGGCCGTCCCGGTCGAGCACATCACCATGCCCACCGCACGGGGGCACGCGTCGGCGCTCCACGCCGCCGACGACGGCGCGTCGTTCGGCTTCGTGTACGCCGACACGACGACGGGTCGCTCGCAGGACGTCGGGCTCTACGACGTCGACCTCACCGGCACGCACATGCCGACCGCGATCGCGGCGGACGGGAGGCCCACCACGGGTGCCACCCCGATGACGGTGCGCCAGTGGGCGTACGTCCCGCGGACCGAGAGCGCGCTCGTCAGGACGACCGATGACGGCCTCGTGCTCGTGGACATGAGCGGACGGACCGACGCGGCGCGGCTCGGGTCCGCGACGTACGTCCACGGCTTCGTGGGAACCGGCACGACCGCCGTCGTGGAGACCGGGGACGCCATCGTCCGGCTCGACCTGACCGACGGCGACCGGGCCGCCCTCACGGCACCGGCCGCGAGCACCAGGGCGCAGTACCTGGGGCGGATCGGCGCGCTCACGGGCTCCTCCTACGTCCGCCTCGTCGGCGACGTCCGCACGGACGGGACCATCGCCGCCCGACTCGTCCGCGTCGACGGCGAGCACGTCTCGGACCTGCAGGTCCACATCCCGTCCGACGCCAGCGTCACCGCGGTCTGTCCCTCACCGAACGGTCAGTTCCTCGCGATCACCACGCGGACGGCCGACTCGTCGTTGGTGAGCGTCGTCGACGCCACGTCCGGCGCCCTCGAGGCGAGCCTCGACGGCGTGACCCTCGACTGGTGTGCCGCGCTCCCCTCCAGCGCCGACGCCGGGTGACGGTCGGGGCTCACGTCGCGTCGACCCCGTCAGCGGCCTCGATGACCTCGACCGAGGCCACCGAGAACCCGAGGGGCACTTGTCCCAGCGCGCTCAACAGTGCGCCCCGGGTGTCGGCGCTCTCGGCCTCGATGAGTCGTCGCTCGCTCGACACGACGACGAGCCGCACCCGATGCGTCGTCGACGGAGCGCTCCCGTGATGCTCCGGCGTCCGTCGCGGACCGTCGAGTCCGGCCGGACGAGGAGGTACCGGCAGCGGCGGACCCGGCACGCGGCCGCCGAACATCCGCGTGATCACCGCCCCGAACCGGGTTCCGCTGCGCGCCATACGACCCCCTAGTGGTGGTGTTCCGTGGGCCATGCCGGGAAGGGGTCGTCGTATGTCGCCCACTCCATCGGCCCCGCGAGGAGTTCCGCGTCCGTGACCAAGCTGCGGTCGAGGGTGCTGATGATCCGGTGGCGATCGAGGTCCTCCCCGAAGAGGACCAGCTCCTGTCCGGCAGGAGCATTCCGTGCCCAGGTGGACATTCCGGTCGGATCGAGCGCGACGGTGTCGCCGGCGCTCCGCCACGACCCGATCTGGTCGGCGCGGGTCGCGAGTTGGACCAAGCCCCGCGATCGAGCGATCCGGCCGACTCGTCCGGGCGTCAACTGCTTGTCGACGGCGTCGAAGAGCCGTCCGGGGTGGAAGGGGCGCGGATCACGGAACACGATCGCCTCGACGCCGTACCGGGGTCCCGGCTGCGTGGCCGGGTCGGCGAGGGCGTGCATCCAGCCCATCCGTTCCCCGAGTCGACGAGCACACCACCGCCCGCTCGCCCCCGTCCGTCGGGAGGACATCGCGCTCGGGCTCCGGACCACGGTCGCACCGGGGTTGAGCTGTTCGAGGACGCCGAGGGCGCTGCGGAGGGACGCGGGGCCGATGTCGTCCGCATCGCTGAGGACGATCACCGTCGCGAACTCGATCTGCGAGGCCAGTCGTTCCGCAGTGACGTAGTCGTCCAGCGGGGACGGTGCGAGCGACAGGAGCCACCGCTCGATGTCCTGCACCGCCACGACCGTCATCAGGTCGTGTAGCTCCACGGGGGTCCCTTCCGCCCGTCGGCTCTCGAACTCGGTCTCCAGCACGAACCCGATCTCCATCACGTCCGCGGCCTCCTCCAGCTCGACGATGGAGCGACCGGTGGCACCGGCTCGGGCCGACTCCAGGATCCGGTCGGCCAGGACCAAGGCGAACTCGCCGCTGTCCTCGGTACCGTCGTCGACCTCGACCGGTGCTCGGCGCGGTGCTCCGCTCAGTCGCCGGCTGACCTGTCGTCGGTCAGCGGCGCGCAGGCCGCTGACCAAGGTCACCCGGAGGACGGCGCCGTCCGGATGTGCAGACCCGAGTTCGTTCCGTGGCTCCATTGCCCCTACTCTAGTGAGAAACGTTCTCAGTAGGAGGATCATGAAGGTCAGGAACTCACTCAAGTCGCTGAAGCAGCTCCCGGGCGCGCAGGTCGTACGCCGCCGAGGTCGCACGTTCGTCATCAACAAGCTCAACCCGCGCGGGAAGGGGCGCCAGGGGTGAGTGCGACCTGATCATCTTCCGTGCACGTATTGCTACTCGTGCATGCTTGCTCTAGTGTCGGGGTCACGTCAACCGACTGATCGAAGGAGCACCACCATGACCGAGCAGGAAACCGTCGCCGAGCACACCGTCACCGAGCACCACCACGAGGACGGCTGCGGTCACGAGGCAGTGCGGCACGAGGACCACGTGGACTACGTACACGAAGGCCACAAGCACGCCGAGCACGGCGACCACTACGACGAGCACTGAGACCCTCCGCCCGGGGGTAGGGCCAACCCGCCGGACCCCCGGGCGTTGCCCGTCGGTATGCACATCTGCTTACATCGCCAGGTGACCGATCATCGAGTGAGCATCGCGGCGGAACTCTTCAAGGCCCTCTCCTCGCCGGCCCGCCTCCGGGTGCTGGTCGCCCTCATCGAGGCGCCCTGCGACGTGTCGTCGCTCGCTGCGCAGACCGAGCTGTCGCAACCGCTGGTCTCGCAGCACCTCCGCACCCTGCGACTCGCCGGGCTCGTGGAGGTCGAGCGCATCGGGCGGAACGCCGTGTACTCACTCCGGGACGAGCACGTCGCGCACATCGTCAGCGATGCGCTCACGCACGTCGGCGAAGCCGCGGCGTGAGTGCCCGTTCAGCTGCACGTGCGACCCTGCCTCCTCAGCACCACCGAGCGTCCGAGACCCGAGAGGCGTCCATGACCGAAGCACCCGTGGGGAAGAAACCCCAGCGGCAGACCGCCCAGAAGACGGCCATCCGCGACGCCCTGCGAGGCGTGCGGTCCTTCATCAGCGCGCAGGACCTGCACGAGGTCCTCCGCGCAGACGGCAGCTCGGTCGGCCTCGCCACGGTGTACCGCAACCTCAGCGACATGGCGGTGAACGGCGAGGCGGACGTCCTCCAGGCCGAGCCCGGCGTCCAGCTGTACCGGTTCTGCGGCGATGCCCACCACCATCACCTGTACTGCGTCAGCTGCGGTCGCACCGTCGAGATCGAAGCACCGATCGAGGACTGGGTCGACACGGTCGCCGCTGAGCACGGGTTCTCCCGCGTGCGCCACGTGGTCGACATCTTCGGGGTGTGCGACGACTGCCGCGCACGCGGCGTCGGAGCGTAGGGCGCCTCGGGCCGGGGCACGTCTCGCTCAACCGCGCACCGAGCAGGCGCTGCACCTCCCGTGTATGGTCAGCGCAGCATTCTCCTCGAAGAACGCGAGGCATGGTCCGGGGTGCTGTCGTGGGTCCGCGACCTCGCTCGTGCGCCCGCACGTGTCGCACACCAGGAGGTCCCGGTCGGGGAGCCGGTACAGGACCTCGCCGCCGACGTACGCCTCGGTCAGCGCTCGCTCACGCGCCAGAGCGTGGAGCTCCCGGTAGACCGTCGAGAGTCCGATCCGTACCCCACGCGCACGGATCCGCGCGAACACGGACTGTGCCGACGCCGGCGCATCATGTTCGACCAGTGCGGCGAGGACGCTCGCGCGATACCGGTGGCCGCGCGGTCGATCCCCGGCCCACTCCGTCGACACCAACCGACACCATCCGTCCGTGGAACAATCGGGAACGACTCCCGTTACCAACACGCTCCAACGTGCCGTAGTCTGCATCTATCGATAAGCGTTCTCAACAGAGCGCGCGGGTGGGACGCGGTCCCTGGATTGGATGGATGTCAGTGCGCATCAAGAGATTGGCGGCGCTCGGCGTCGCGGCCCTGGCCGTGACCGGTGCTCTCACCGGGTGCTCGCAGTCGGCGAGCGGGGGGAGCGACGGCAAGATCGTCGTCGTCGGCGCGGAGAACGAGTACTCGGACGTCGCCGCACAGATCGGGGGCAAGTACGTCTCGGCCAAGGCGATCATGAGCAACCCGAACACCGACCCGCACACCTTCGAGGCCAGCGCGAGCGTGGCGAAGGAGCTCAGCTCGGCCCAGATCCTCGTCCAGAACGGGCTCGGGTACGACGACTTCATGACCAAGCTCGCCAAGGCGTCGCCGAACTCGAGCCGGAAGGTCATCGTCGCGCAGGACGTGCTCGGCCTTCCCGACAGCACGCGGAATCCGCACCTCTGGTACGACCCGAAGACGATGCCGGCGGTCGCCAAGCGCATCGCCGCCGATCTCGGAGCGCTGCAGCCCTCGCACAAGCAGTACTTCCAGGACAACCTGACGACGTTCAACCGGTCGCTCGAGACGTGGACGAACCAGCTCGCGTCGTTCAAGCAGACCCACGCCAACGCACCCGTCGCCGTGACGGAGCCCGTCGCGGACTACGCGCTGCAGGCCGCCGGAGTCGACGTCGAGACACCCTGGTCCCTGCAGGCAGCGATCATGAACGACACCGACCCGAGCCCACAGAACTCGGCGGCGCAGGACGCGCTGTTCACCGGCAAGCACGTCAAGGCGTTCCTCTACAACCAGCAGGTCACCGACTCGATCACCTCGCACTACCTGTCCCTCGCTCACGACAACGGGATCCCCGTCGTCGGCGTGTACGAGACGATGCCGACGGGCTACCACTACCAGAAGTGGATGGAAGCCGAGTTGACCGCGCTGCAGAAGGCGCTCACCAGCGGCACGTCCACCGAGAAGCTGTGACCGGTCGGACCGACAGCGACGTCCCGGGCGGGGTCCTCTCCGCCCGGGACGTCCGCGTCGTGATGTCAGGGGCCCTCGTCCTCGACGGGGTCGACCTCGACGTGCAGCCCGGTGAGTTCGTCGGACTCATCGGCGCGAACGGCGCGGGGAAGACCACGCTGCTGCGCGTCCTGCTCGGCATCCTCCGACCCACCCACGGTGCCGTGCGTCGACCCGAGCGCAAGGCGAGCACGCACGGCATCGGGTACCTCCCCCAGAAGGTCGCGCTCGACCCCGACACGCCTCTCAGGGCACGCGACGTCGTCGCACTCGGTCTCGACGGCGGGCGGTTGGGCCTCCCGATCCGTCGTCGCGCGGTGCAGGAACGCGTGACCGCGGTCCTCCACGCCGTCGGCGCAGCCGCGTTCGCCGACCAGCGGATCGGACAGCTCTCCGGAGGCCAGCAGCAGCGCGTGCTCCTCGCGCACGCACTCATCAGCGAGCCGGCGCTGCTGCTCCTCGACGAACCCCTGGCGAACCTCGATCCGGCCAGCGCCCACGACATCGTCCGTCTCCTGGACACGCTCCGCCGTGATCGCGACGTCGCGATCGTGATGACCGCGCACGACATCAACGTCCTCATGCCGGTGATGGACCGCGTGGTGTACCTGGCGAACGGCCGCGCCGTCACCGGCGACCCCGGATCCGTCGTCCGGAGCGACGTCCTCTCGCGCCTGTACGGTCGACCGATCCGGGTGATCGAGGCCGAAGGCCGGGTGATGGTGCTCGCGGACGACC
The DNA here is from genome assembly GCF_003234815.2 of Curtobacterium sp. MCBD17_035. Classification (NCBI taxonomy): domain Bacteria; kingdom Bacillati; phylum Actinomycetota; class Actinomycetes; order Micrococcales; family Microbacteriaceae; genus Curtobacterium; species Curtobacterium sp. MCBD17_035. Next base: position 3,158,014 of record NZ_CP126279.1, read on the forward strand.
GGGATCCCGCATCTGACCTCGCGTCCCCTGGCCTCGAGTCGGTGTCGAGACCCAACGGAACCCCCGCATGATCCCCGCCTCGGTGATCGGCGGATTCCTCGGCAGCCCCACCATCCACACCGCACTGGTGGTCGGTGGCTTCGTCGCCCTGGTCACCGGGATCGTCGGCGTGTTCACGATCGTGCGCGGCCAGTCGTTCGCGGGACACGCGCTCGCCGACCTCGGAGCCGTCGGCGGATCCGGCGCGTTCCTCATCGGCATCAGCCAGGTGTGGGGGTTCATCGGTGCCGGCGTCCTCGCAGCACTGCTCATGGAGCTCATCGGCGTCCGTCGTCTGCAGGGTCGCGACGTCTCGACCGGCATCGTCTTCGGCTTCGGACTCGGTCTGACGGCGCTGTTCCTGTACTGGAGCACCACCATCGGCGGCTCGAGCAACGCAGCCGTGTCCGTGCTGTTCGGATCCCTCTTCGTCATCGCTCATGACGTCATCCCGCTCGTGGTCGGACTCAGCGTCGTCGCCCTCGCCCTCGTCGCGGCGACGTACCGGTGGCTGCTCATGGAATCGCTCGATCACGGCCTGGCAGCAGCACGCGGTGTCCCCGTTCGCATCACCGGCATCGTGTTCCTCGTCGCGCTCGCCCTCGCGGTGGAGCTGTCGTCACTGACGATCGGCGCCATCCTGTCGACCGCGCTCCTCATCGGTCCCGCCGCGACGGCGCTGCTGCTGACCCGACGCTTCGGGACCGCGGTCCTCGTGTCGGCCGCTCTCGCGGTCCTCAGCACCTGGGCGGGGTGCTTCGTCTCCTTCGAGAGCTACTCCTGGGCGGGCCACGACGGCAACTGGCCCGTCAGCTTCTGCATCGTCGCCATCATCCTCGTCGTCTACCTCGCGATCCGCGTCGGAGTGGCAGTGCGACGTCATCGGATGTGGAAACCGGCGCGCGTCGGGTCAGTTCGCGGCTCGTCCCGCGCGCAGGACACCGAGGAGGTGCTGCCCTGATGTTCGCACCGTTCATGCTCAACGCCTGGCTCGCCGGGACGATCGTCGCCCTCATCGCCGGGATCGTCGGCTTCTTCGTCGTCCTCCGAGGAAACTCGTTCCTCGCCCACGCCGTACCCCACGGTGCATTCGCCGGAGCGGCAGGAGCCGTGCTCATCGGCGTCGACCCACTGATCGGACTCGGCGTGTTCGCAGCCGGCGGCGCGTTCATGATCTCGGCGCTCGGGCGGCGCGCTCGCAGTGACGTGGTCACCGCGCTCACCCTCGTCTCGATGCTCGGCCTCGGAGCGCTGTTCCTCAGCCGATCCACCGAGTACTCCGCCGAGGTGTTCGCGCTCCTGTTCGGCCAGATCCTCGGTGTCTCGAGCCTCGAGATCACGCCCATGATCATCCTCGGGGCGGTCTGCCTCATCACCCTGGGCGTCGTCTACCGGCCGTTGCTCCTCGCATCGACACTGCCGGACACCGCGCCGTCGCGCGGCGTCTCACCGCAGGCGATGTCGATCCTGTTCGGCCTCATCCTCGCCTGCGCGACCACGATGAGCGTGCCCATCGTCGGGGCGCTCCTGATGTTCGCGCTCCTCGTCGGACCGCCCGCCGCCGCGCGCTTCGTCACCAGACGGCCGGCGACCGCGATCCCGCTGTCGGCCGCGCTCGCGGTCGCAGCGGTGTGGGGAGCGATCTCGCTCGCGTACGTGACCGATTGGCCCGTCGGGTTCTTCGTCACCGCCATCAGCGCCCTGATGTACCTGGCCGGGCGCCTGGCCACGGTGAGACCGACGCGCGGCCGGACGGCAGCATGACGTCCCTCCGACACGCTCCTCGCCGTCGTGGTCCCGCCCCCGATGGTCAGGTCAGCGTGAACTCGTCCCTCCGCCCGCCAGGGCTGCGGTCCTGGCGGTGATGTCCGCGACGAACGCTCTCGTGTCTGCCGCGAAGGGGCCGTCGAGGTCGTCGCCGAGTTCGTCGTCGTCCGCGTCGAGGACGAGCAGCGGACGGCCAGACGCCACGTGCACGCTCCTGGTCGTCCCACAGCCGCATCGGTCGAACGTGGGGACGTCGACGCGATCGGTGCGGGCGTTCCGAGCGAGTGCATCGGCGTAGTCGCACACGGTGCGAGCAACGGCGTCGGCCACGAGGATGAACACCGGCCCGCGGACGAGGTGCTTCATCGCGCTCGCCCGTCCGTCGCCGCGCCGCTCCGGGTCTCGGACCGATCGAGGACGTGCGAGGGATTCGTGCTGAACGGGAGACGTGCCATGCCGACCTCCGGCCGTGGGTGAGAACGTCACCCTTCGGCAGCGCTGGACGTGAAAGGCTTTCATGCCGCTCCACGTGACGGTATCCCTGCTCCCTGACCGCCCCGCCGGTCCGGGCGTCATCCGCTCTGCTGCATCAGCGCAGCACGGAGCACGCGCGCCAGGGCGACGGAGTAGGCCACGGTCAGGTGCCCGCCGTCCGCGCGCACGACGATCCCGCCGACGGCCGCCGGACAGTGCATCGCACGATCGCAGAACCACGAGGCGGTGTCCACGAAGGAGGCCCGCGGCACGTCCGCCAGCCCGCGCCGCTCGGCCGCTCGCTTCGGTGCCCACGTCGCCGGTGGCGTCGACAGGCAGGTCGCCGGGCCGGCGACCCGGACCGCGCAGGCGCTGACGGGCGTCCCCTCCGGTGGCGACCCGAGCAGGACGACCCGGGCGCCGTCGCCCGTCAGGCGCCGGGCGAGGAGGCGCGTGCCGTCGCTCCACACACGACCCCGGGCGGCGGCGGGCTGCCGGTCGTACCCGCCGGCGGCGGAGGACGCGACCACCAGGTCGGGCCGGAGCCGATGGACCTCGGCGAGCGCGGCCTCCCGGGCGGCGTCGCACGAGGTCGCGAAGGCGGGGCGGCGGCCCGCGTCGGTGGTCGTCACGATCGATGCCGGGCAGCTCTCCAGGCCGATCCCGACGACGCGCCAGCCCCGACCGCGGACGGCGTCGACGATGCCCGGCAGCCAGCTGATGGCGATCGAGTCGCCGACCACCACCAGGGTCCGCGCAGCGTGACCGTCGGAGAACGTGCAGCGGGTCGCCGCAGCGGTCAGCGTGCTCGGCGTCGTCGCGACGGGGTCGTTGAGACAGCCGTCGGCCTGCAGCCGTCGAGCCGCCGCGGCCGCCGCACTCACCTGGTCCAGGTCGGGGACGGTCGCGCCCCACGCGCCGTCGTCGACCGCCGCGCGCACCGCCCGCTGCAGCGCGGTCGCGGATCGGAAGGACGCCACGTGCTGCGGGCCCGGGTCCGGCAGGTCGTCCACGCCCGTCAGGCGCCCCGGCGCGACGAACTGCGCGGCCGACAGCGCGAGCACGAGCGCGGAGACGAGTGCGACGACGAGCGTGCCACGGGTGGTCCGCAGCCGACCCGGCTGGGCGCGCACGGGCCTCCCGGGCGTGCCGGGACGGGGGCCGGGGCGTGTGCGCCCGTACCGGAAGGGCCGCTCGACGAACCGGACGGTGAGGACGGCGAGCACCAGGGTGATCCCGAGGGCGACCGTGGGCACGACGGCTCGGCTGCGTGGTGCGACGGCGTGCAGGAACGACCACACCGGCAGGTGCCAGAGGTAGAGCGCGTAGGACCAACGGCCGACCGCTCGGCTGACCGGGTTGGTGAGCGCCGCGAGCACCCGCGGCGCTGCGGTCGCGCCGCAGAGGACCACCCCCGCGGCGCCGAGGACCGGGAGCGCGGCGGCCGGTCCGGGGAACGGCATGCTGGGGGTGTCGACGGCCCCGGCCAGGAGCACGGCGGCCAGCCCCGCCGCGGTCACCACGCTCGCCGCGCCGACACGGAGCCGAGCGGCGACGCGTGGCTCGGCCACCGCCGCGGCGGCTCCCACACCGAGTTCCCAGGCGCGTGACTCGAACGAGAAGTACGACCAGTCGGGCTTCGCCCGGGTCTCCCAGCAGGCGATCGCGAACGACACGGCGCAGCCCACCCCGAGTGCGATCGACAGCACTCGGTCGACGATCCGCTCGCTGGTGCCGCGATCGGCGAGGACGCCGGGACGCCGGGACCGGCGGCGTCCGAGGGCGACCGCGCCGACGACGACCCACGGCCAGAACACGTAGAACTGCTCCTCGACCGCGAGTGACCAGAAGTGCTGCAGCGGCGAGGCCGCCCCGCTGTCCCCGAAGTAGTCCGTGGCGGCACGGATGAGATGCCAGTTCTGGACCATGAGCATCGAGGCGACGCCGTCCCACGTGACCGCGCTCGCCCGCGCCAGGTGGTCGACGGCCCAGGCCAGGGCGACCGTGACGAGCACGGTGAGCGCCGCGGCCGGCAGCACGCGCCGTGCCCGCCGGAGCGCGAACGCGGCGAGGTCGACCGTGCCGGTCGCACGGGCCTCCCGGAGCAACCCCGTCGTGATGACGAACCCGGAGACGACGAAGAACACGTCGACACCGACGAACCCGCCGACCGGTCGACCCAGCACGTGGGCCGCGACGACGAGTGCGACCGCGATGCCCCGGAACCCCTCGATGTCCGGACGGAACGGCGCGGCGCCGACGTGCCCGGAGGGATCCACAGCACGACGCACGGCAGCGATGCTCCGTCACGACCGGGAGGCCCGGCGCGGCTCCGCCACGGATCGCGCGTCCCGAGGACGGGGGCGTCACCCCACGGTTCACCCGGCGCGCTCGACACCCGTCCCCGCGCGTACCGAACACTCGGACGGCGCGCGCGGGGCGGGGCACCACGACCGCCGTGGGCGTCCCCCCACTGGTACGTCCACGCGGTCCCGCAGCTCTCGGGTCGAGCCGCTGCGTGTCCTGGAAGGATTCCACAGGACGGTCGTCCAGGGCAATCCTCCGTGGGGATGATCCCGTCCGAGCGCCCACCCAGTTCGGGGGACCCTGCCGCGGCGGCCGTCGCCGCGCTACCGTTCTGCCCATGGGCATCCGCGAGGACCAGCGACGCCGCACCCGGTGGACGATCCTGCTCGCGGCGGCCGCCGAGTTCGAGGAACGGGGGTACGAGGCCACCTCGTACGCATCCGTCGCCGCCCGCGCCGACGTCGCGAAGAGCCTCGTGAGCTACCACTTCGCGTCGAAGACCGACCTGGTCGACGACCTGTTCGCGATCGCGTACGAGAACGGCGTGTTCGCCGCGGCCCCGGTCGACCTCGACGCACCCCTCGACGAACTGGCGCGGTCGACGGTCCACGTCGCGATCCAGGAGGAGTCGAACGTGATCGCGCGGGCGGCCATGCGCCTGCAACGTGAGGCGCCGCTCATCCCGACACGGATGCCCCCGCCCTACCTCGGCTGGGTCGGGCGCTGCCGGAACGCCCTGACCCGCGCGATCGCGCTCGGGCAGCTCCCGGCGTGCACCGACGTGCCGTTCGAGGCCCGCATGCTCGTCGCGCAGTTCGCGGGCGTGCGCGAGGTCACGACCGCGCTCGGCGACCACGAGGGTTTCGCCGCGAGCGCGGCCGTCGGGACCCTGGACCGCTTCGCGACGATGGGCGCGTCGGCCGACGCGCTCCTGCGGGCAGCGGGTCGTTCCGCCAGCGCGATCCGGGAGGCCGGGCTCACCGGTGCGGACCGCGTCGCCAGCCGGTACGAACACGTGGGCAGCGGGCAGGGGCGCTCGGGTCAGTCCACGACGACCCCGAGGGCGCGAGCGAACGAGGTCGCCAGCAACGCGGACTGAACCTCGGACACGGTCGCACCGCGGAGCGCCGCCGCGTCCGCGACGACCGCGACGTCGGCGCCTCGGAGGTCGACGTCCCGGAGGCGGGACCCCGCTGCGGAGAGCTCGTGGATCCGACAGCCCGGGAACGCGACGCGGTCGGCCACGACGCCGCCGAGGTCGAGTTCCTCGATCGTGCAGTCCTCGAACGTGACGTCACGGAGGGTCGCGGCACGCAGGTTGACGAACCCGAGCTTGGCGCCGATGACGCGGACGTCGTCGAACGTCGAGTCGTACCACTCGGCCGACCCGATCCGGCCGGACCGGATCACGACGGACCGCCAGGTGGACCGTGGCGTGCGGAACACGGGCGCGTCGAGCACGTCCACCACGGTGTCCCGGACACGCAGCATGCCGAGGTCCGCGTCGCCGGCTCGCAGCGTGCCGATGCGGCACCCCTCGACGACGAGTCCGGTCAGGGCACGGTCCACGACGTCGAGGTCACGGATGTCCCGCCCCTCGAGGAGATCGCCGGGGAGCAGGACGTCGCCCCCGCCCGGCTCGAGCTCGACGGGGGCGACGTCCTCGTGTCGGGGCGGCCGGGTGCGGTGCTCGGGCATGCCCCGATCATCGCAGCCGGTCGCCGGTCAGTCGACGGGGCGCTCCAGCCCGACGCGGTCGACCTTGCGGTGGTAGTGCATCCCGGCGAGACCGCCGACGATCGCGCCGACCAGGCTGAGGACGAGGGCGACCACGACGGTGATGATCCCGGTGACGGTGAGGCTGCCCTCGTCCACGGGGATCCGCGGGAACGCGTTCACCTGCTGGAGGAAGTTCGCCTGCGTCCCGGCGATCGCGACCACGATCGCGGCGACGATCGCGATGGCGACGGCCCAGAACCAGACCGCGAGGCCCTGCTTGACGCCGTCGAACCGTGCCATGCGCCCGGCGACGTACCCGCCGCAGTAGTAGGCGACGAACAGGATCACGGCGAGCGCGATGGCGCCGATGAGTCCGACGGTGCCGGCGTTCGACGTGGCTGCCTTGCCGACCTGGTTCGCGTTCCCGCCGGTGATGCCGAGGCCGAGTCCGGCGCCGATCGCACCGAGGATCGCCGTGAGGATGACGGCCGTGCCCATCGCGGTGAGCCACCCGAAGAAGGCCGATCCGAACTTGAAGCCGCCGAACTCCTCCTTCTGGCGTCCGACGACCTCTTGCCGGGTCAAGGGCGCACGGTCCCGGTCCTCGTGCGCCACGGCACGGTCCCGGTCCTCGTGCGCCACGGCACGGTCGTGCAGGTCGGCCCCGTCGTCGGCGGGACCCCGGTCGTCCACCGGCGCCCTGTGCTCGGGGACGTGCTCGCCGTCGTTCGGGTTGGTGAGTGGGACCGCCGGTGTCGTCTGGCGGCCGTCGTCGGCGTTGCTCATGGGTTCCTCCTCGGGGCCCGTCCGGGCCGTCCCGGGTCGGACGCGGTGTGCGTCGTCCGGCCCACAGTGTGCTCGCACCACACCCGGTGCGTCATGGCTCCTGGGAACGGGGGACAAGCCCCTCCCAGGCGTCACCGGTCGCGGCACCCGCGCTGTCCCTCAGCCGCGGAGCGGCCCCGACGCGGGCACGGACGAGCCCTGCCGGAATCCCTCGACGAGGTCGGCGAAGGCCTCGACCGCGGTGTGCTGCGGCTCCCACCCCAGCTCCTCGCGCGCCTTGTCGGTCCGCATGATCGGCACGTTCGCCGCGATGTCGATCCAACCGGCGTCGGTCGGCTGGATCCGCAGGTGCCATGTCAGGGTGACGACGGCACGGAGCAGTCGGAGCGGGATCCGGACGGCGCGACGCATGCCGAGCACCGCGGCGAGCCGCGGCGGCGTGAGCACCGGGCCGGCGGCGATGTTGAACGCTCCCGCGGCCCGCCGGTCGATCGTCCGCCAGTACGCGTCGGCGAGGTCGTCGGCATGCACCGCCTGGAACACGAATGGTCCCGGGAGCGGGAGCACCGCCCACCGGGCCGCGCGGACGACGCGCATGGGGACGAGGTGCCCGAGGAACAGCCCCCGGATCTCCGCTGCCGCCGGCTGCTGGAAGACCAACCCCGGGCGCAGGCGGGTGACCACGATGTCGGGGTGGGTGTCGGCGAACTCGTCCAGGGCCGCCTCGTTGAGCGCCTTGTGGATGCTGTACGTCGCCGTGGCCATGCCGTCGACCGGCCAGGACTCGTCCACGCGCAGCCGCTTGTCCGCAGCCCGGTAGGTGCCGACCGACGACGCCACGACGACCTGCCCCACGCCCGCGGCGGCGGCCGCTTCGAGCACGGCGGCCGTCCCCTCGACGTTGACGCGGTACTGCGTCGGGATGTCGTGCGTCGGCTGCAACGCCCAAGCCAGGTGGACGACGGCGTCGACGTGCTCGAGGAGCGGCGTCAGGGCCGCCACGGCACCGTCGGCGCCGACGTCGACGCTGTGCCACTCGACCCCGGCGTACGGGTCGGCCGACCGGTCCGGGATCCGTCGGGCGATGCCGACGATGCCGGTCACGGCCTCCTCGGCCTGCAGGCGGCGCAGCAGCGCCGTGCCGACGTTGCCGGTGGCGCCGACGACGGCGACGCGGGTCATGCCGGAGCGCCGGGGGTCAGGACGACCTTGACGCAGCCGTCCTCCTTCTTCTGGAACACCTCGTACATGTGCGGGGCGTCCTCGAGGGACACGCGGTGCGTCGTCAGGTCGAGCGTGCCGAGCGGATCGGACGGGTCCTCGACGAGCGGCATGAGGTCGTCGAACCAGCGGCGGACGTTGCACTGTCCCTCACGGACCGTGATCTGCTTGTCGAACAGCGTCATCATCGGCATCGGGTCGGCCGTCCCGCCGTAGACACCGCTGAGCGAGACCGTGCCGCCGCGCCGGACCAGGTCGATCGCCGCGTGCACCGCGACGAGCCGGTCGACGCCCGCGGTCTCGATGGCCTTCTGCGCGAGCTTGTCGGGCAGCAGCCCGGCCGCCCGCTGGGCGAACCCGGCGACGGCGTCACCGTGGGCCTCCATACCGACGGCGTCGACGACGCCGTCCGGCCCACGGCCGTCGGTGAGATCCACGAGGTGCTCCACCACGTCGTCCGACATGTCGAACGTCTCGACACCGTACTTCGCCGCCATCTCGCGGCGGACGAGCTCCGGCTCGACGGCGAGCACGCGGTACCCGAGGTGTCTGCCGATCCGGGCCGCGAACTGCCCGACCGGGCCGAGCCCGAGCACCGCGAGCGTCCCGCCCTCGGGCACGTCGGCATATGCCACGCCCTGCCACGCGGTCGGGAGGATGTCGCTGAGGAACAGGTACTGGTCGTCGGGGCCGGTCGCGGGGACCTTGATCGGCCCGTAGTCGGCGTGGGGCACCCGGAGGTACTCCGCCTGCCCACCCGGCACCTGGCCGTACATCTTCGTGTAGCCGAACAGCGCGGCACCGCTGCCGTACTGCTTCACCTGCGTCGTCTCGCACTGCGACTGCAGCCCGTGCGTACACATCCAGCAGTGCCCGCACGAGATGTTGAACGGGATCACGACGCGGTCACCCGGAGCGAGGTTCGTCACGCCCGAACCGACCTCCTCGACGATCCCCATGGGCTCGTGGCCGAGCACGTCGCCCTTGTCGATGTACGGCCCGAGCACGCGGTACAGGTGGAGGTCGGACCCGCAGATCGCCGTCGACGTGATCCGGATGATCGCGTCGGTGGGCTCCTGGATCGTCGGATCGGGGACGGTCTCGACCGAGACCTTCTCGGTCCCCTGCCAGGTGAGTGCGCGCATGGTTCCTCCAGCTCGTCGGGCTGCGGCGGTGCCGCAGCGGTCGGCCGGGAGGCCCCTCCCGCGCCGGATCCATCGCTACCCGTCCGCCACCTGCCACGTCCGACCCGTGCAGGTCCCGTCCAGCCGGGGGTGTCCCCCGCCCTGCGGATCCGTTCGGCCCACTGCTGGCTGGGAGGACGTCCTCGGTTGGGGGTACAACGAGGATCACTCATGCGGATCGGGGGCAAGCTCGGATCGATCCCACCCGAAGGAGACCGTGATGCTCGAGCGCTTCCGCAACCTGCCGATATGGGCGTTGGCCGTCGTGATGTTCGTCGTCCTCGTCGTCGTCCGTGGTGGCATCGACCTCGTCGACCCGCCGCGACACACCGACTGGCCCGCGCAGCTCATCGGTGACGCCGTCTACGCGGTCCTCCTGACAGCCCTGCTGTCCGTACGAGTCAGCATCGCCCGGCGGCGCGCGGGCGGTACGAGCGCCCTCTCCGCCATGCGACGCTCCCTGAATACCGGCCAGGTGCCCGATGACGCCGATCCCAGCACCTGGACACCGATGCTCGAGCGGTGGGAGCGGCAGCAGCGACGGTCCGCGTGGTTGGCTCCGGTGCTCTGCGCGGTCCTCGCGCTCGTCTCGGTCTGGCTGCTGACCCAGTTCGCCGATCCCATCGGGATCGCGCTCGTCGTGCTCTGGGTCGCCCTCGGCATCTGGAGCGTGGTCCAGACGCGCCGCGTGCTCCCACGGATCCGCCGGATGCTCGACACGCTGCGAGCTCGCGGCAGCGCCTGGACCTACCCCGCCGACGCTCCTACCGGCGGAACCGCGCCTGCACAGCCGCAGGCAGGTGCTCCGTCGCCGCACTGAGCAGCGCACGGTCCATCCCGCTCGCGTTCGACTCGAGGAACGCGACGAGCTCGTCGTGCGAGGCCCACTTGCCGACCCCGCGCAGGACGAGCGCCACGGCACGCCGCACGTGCTCGTTCCGCTCCCGCACGAGCCTGCCGACGATGTCGAGCGCGGTCGCGGCCTCCCCACGCTTGACGAACGCGAGGGTCGCGGTGACCGCGATGCACCGCTCCCAGACGACGTCGCTCTTGGCGAGGGCGAAGAGCGGACCACGGGGCCGGTCGGCGAGCCACGCGCCCACGATGTGTTCCGCACTGACCTCGACGAGCAGGTCGCTGTCGACGCGCTCGCTGTGGGCCGCTGCCATGTAGTCCTCCACCACGGCCGACCTGGTCGCGTCGTCACCGTCCCGGAACCGCTGGACGAGCAGCAGCACCGCCACGAGCCGTGCGTCCTCGACCTCGCTCCAGAGCAGCGCCCCCACCTCGCCGTCACCGAGGGTCGCGAACCGGCGGGCGACGCGTCGAGCGGCGGCGAGGTCGCCCGGGGTGCGGCTGAGTGCGCCGAGGACGTCCTCGGCGGTGTCGACGGCCACGTCAGTCCGCCGAACCGATCGCGACGGGGCGCGTGACGGACGGACAGGACCGGGAGGAGGACGGCACCGATCCAGGCTACGTGTGGCCCGCCGCGCGTCGTTCGACACGGCCGCGAACGCCTCATACCGGCCGAGATCTTCGATGTCGTGGAACAGGTCGCGAACACCCTGGCCGCGGGCAACGGGGTGGCCGTGATCCCGTCGCGGATGCAGCTGACGACACACGAAGGCGCCGACCTGCTCGGCGTTTCCCGGCCCACCCTGGTCAGGCTCCTCGAAGCGGGTGCGATCCCGTTCCAGAAGCCGGGTCGACACCGTCGGGTAGCCCTGAGTGACCTCGTCGCGGACCAGGAGCACGAGCAGGACGAGCGTCGCTCGGCGCTCCGAGAACTCGCCGCGCTCACGCAGGGCGTCGGGACCGAGCCGGGTCCGGTCCCACCGCTGCTCCTGCGTCGATCCGTGGGGAGACCCACCCCTCCCTCCGCCGTGCGAGGCTGGACCCCTGATCCCCACCCCGCTCGGAGGCACATCCCCATGACCTACGTCGCCCGTGACGACCGCTACGACTCGATGCCGTTCCGCCGGACCGGCCGGTCCGGCCTCGACCTGCCGCTGCTCTCACTCGGGTACTGGCACAACTTCGGTGACGACCGACCGTTCGAGACCCAGCGCGCGATCAGCCGGCGGGCGTTCGACCTCGGGATCACGCACCACGACCTCGCGAACAACTACGGGCCGCCCTACGGCGCCGCGGAGATCAACTTCGGCCGCATCATGCGGGAGGACCTCCACCCGTACCGGGACGAGCTCGTCATCTCGACCAAGGCCGGTTGGGACATGTGGCCGGGTCCGTACGGGCAGGGCGGCGGGAGTCGGAAGTACGTGCTCGCATCGCTCGACCAGTCGCTGCAGCGCATGGGCCTCGACTACGTGGACGTCTTCTACTCGCACCGCCTCGACGCCTCCACGCCGCTCGAGGAGACCATGACCGCGCTCGACACGGCTGTCCGGCAGGGTAAGGCGCTCTACGTCGGGATCTCCTCGTACGACACGGAGCGGACCCGTCAGGCGGCGGCGATCCTCCGCGACCTCGGCACCCCGCTGCTCATCCACCAGCCGTCGTACTCGATGCTCAACCGCTGGATCGAGACCGAGGGCCTCCTCGACGCGGCGGACGAGCTCGGGTTCGGGGTCATCGGGTTCACGGCGCTCGCGCAGGGCCTGCTCACGGGCAAGTACCTCGACGGCGTGCCCGAGGGGACCCGCGCCGCCGCCGGCACCTCGTTCGACCCCTCGGTCATCACGCCCGAGGTCGTCGGTCACCTCCGGGCGCTGCACGACATCGCGGCCGCTCGGGGGCAGTCCCTCGCCCAGCTCGCACTCGCGTGGGCCCTCCGCGACGAGCGGGTGACCTCGCTCGTGATCGGCGCCTCGCGGGTCGAGCAGGTCGAACAGAACGTCGCGGCGCTCGACCACCTGTCCTTCACGGAGGACGAGCTGCGCGCCATCGACGAGCACGCGGTGGACTCGGCCGGCATCGACCTGTGGGCGGGGGCTCGGGCCGGCGAGGTCTGAGCGCCGTCGGTCACTGCGCTCAGCTGCGGGGGCGGTTCAGGTCCCGGGGGTGCCGCCCGCCGCCGCGCCCGGGTCGGGGTCGGGTTCGCGGCCTGTTCCGGCCCCGTCCCTCGGGCGGCTGCCGTGGAGGCCACCCGGCGTGAAGTCCCCTTGGCGCAGGCCGTCACGGACCGCGCGGAGGGCCGCAACGAACCCGGCGTCGAACCGTTCGTCGTCCGGGTCGGGGTCCGCCAGCGTCTGCGCGATCCACGTGTCGAGTTGCCGCGCCACCGACAGGTGCGCCAGGTACTCGACGGGCCGGTCCTGCAGGAGCCGGTCGATGCGCGACGCCGAGTAGCTGCGGAGGCGGTCCGGCTCGAAGTCGAACACGCTGGGGATCAACATGACATGAAGCTAGACGGTCTAGCGATCTCCGTCCGGGGGGTTGCGCAAAGCGGACCGGATGGAGGCCACTCCGGGCCTCCATCCGGTCCGCGCGATCGAGCGTCAGCGCGTCAGCGCGTCAGCGCGTCAGCGCGTCAGCGCGTCAGCGCGTCAGCGCGTCAGCGCGTCGAGATGATGTACGTCACGGACGAGCCGGGCGTGCTGATGCTCACGGTGTAGCGGTCGCTGGTGTAGGTCGCCTGCGTGGCGGTGCCGCCGCCCTGCTTGGTGAAGCCGGCAGACGCGAGTGCCTGGCCCGCCTGAGCGAAGCCCTTCCCGCCCTTCGGCGAGACGGTGGCGCTCCAGCCGTCGCTGGCGTTGCCGCGGGCGACGATCACGTCACCCTTGACGACGGGCACGGCCTTCGGGAAGTTCGCCGGCAGCTTCGACGAGGACGACGACCCCGATGCGGAGGAGGCCGACGCGGAGCCGGAGGAACCGGCGGAGGTGCTCGAGCTGCAGCCGGCGAGCAGTGCGGCCGCTGCGAGTGCGGTCGCGGCGCCGACCACGAATCGGGTGGAACGGGTGGTGCTGTGGAGCTGGTGCATTGATCCTTCTGGGACTCGGTGCGTTTCCTGTGGACACACCAGGATCGCACTGACTCCCTGCGTCTCCGGTCGACGTCAGCCTCCCTGCGTCTCCGGTCGACGTCAGCGCGGCAGGAGCCGGAGCGGCACCCCGGCGTCGCGGAGCGCGAGTGTGGCGAGGACCCGGACCGCGTCGGGCTCCCCGGCCCGCCACCGCTCGACCACGGTGGGTTCCACGGCACGCAGCGTGCGGGGGTGCGCGTGCGCCAACGCCTGTGCCGCGAGGGCTTCCAGTCCGAGCGGTGTGCGCAGCAACGCCCGGACCGCGGCCGCCCGCCGCACGAAGCCGCCCCGCCGGCGCAGCCACAGGACGACGACGACGAGGACGGGCAGGCCCGCCACGACGACGCCGACGAGGACCGCGACGTGGTGGGCTGCCTCCTGCTGGTCGCGCCCCGCGGCGACGAGGGTCCGTGCGGCGTCACTCGCGTTCCGGAACGGCGTGCTCACGGCACGGCCCGCGAACGGCAGGTCGGCGATGCGGTCCGCCGCCCGCGACATGGTGCTGCGGAAACCCTCACCCGCGTCCTGCACGCGCCGACCGACGTCACCGAGTGCGGCGATCGACGCCCCGACCGCGCGCCCGAGCAGGACCGCCAGGACGATCGCGACGAGGGCGACCACGTCGGCGACCAGCTGCCGCACACGACGGACGGGATCGGCGGCGTACAGCTGCATGGGGCCTCCTCGCGTGGGCCCCGAGGCCCGGAACGGACCCGTTCATCATCGTCGTCCCGCGGACGGCGCGCCGAGGATCGGCCGACATCCGCCCCCCGTGCCGGGGCTCAGGCCGCGGTCGGGTCCTCGTCACCGAGCTGCGCGACGAGGTCCTGCACCCGCGCCGCGGTCTCCGACGTCCGACCGGCCGCGGGCGCGCTGAAGAAGTCGTCGAAGCCGGGCAGGTCGTCGGTGCCGGTGTCGACGACCGCGCGGTACCCCATGGTCCACGCCGGGAACCGTCGCTCGGCGATCGACTCCTGCGCGACGAGCTGGACCGCACCGTGGCGCGGGTCCGACGCGATGATCGCGTAGCGCTCGCGCACGGCGTCGTCGGGACCCTCGAGCACCTGCATGAACTGCCCGTCCTGGTGCAGCAGGACGCCGGTCAGACCGGCACGGGCGTTGTTCGCGCGGCTGTTCAGGAGCAGGACCGCCAGGTCGTCATCCGTGAACGGGTAGGTCGCGGAACTGGTGTAGACGGTGGACAGCACGACGGTTCTCCTCAGGTGGGGATCAGGGGTAGGACCCAGATTCCACCCACGACCGCCGCGAGCGGGACACCCAGTTCGGGGCGCATCGGGGAGGCACGGCCCCAACGGTGTCTCCGAGCCGGTCCAGGAGGCACGAGTAGACGAGACGCAGCCGTCGTACCCCGTCGGCGGAGTCAGCGTCGACAGGACCACCCGAGATCACGACACCCGAGACGGACCCGAGATGCTGCACCGTCGACCGACCACCGACCCCGCCACGACGAGCGATGACGCGCTGCTCATCGCCGTCTGCGGCGGCGACCGCGAGGCCTTCCACCAGCTCTACCTCCGGCTGACGCCGCGCCTCGTGTCGTTCGCCCGCCGGACGCTCGTCGACCACGCCCAGGCCGAGGAGGTCGTGCACGACGTCCTCCTCGACGTCTGGTCCGACGACACGACACCGTACGACCCCGCGCGCGCGTCGGCGACGAGCTGGCTCCAGACCCTCACCCACCGCCGCGCCGTCGACCGGGTCCGGTCCATCGAGCGCACCCGGCAGCGGGAGATCCGCGTCGGGATGCGGGACTTCGAGCCGGTCGACCACGACGCCGCCGAGCGGTTGGACGTGCTGGCCGAGTGGGTCGCGGTGCGGAACGCGCTCGCCGACCTCACGCCGAACCAGCGATCCGCCGTGCTCTTGCGGTACCGCGACGGGCTCACGGACCTGGAGGTCGCCGACCGGTTGAGCGTCCCGGTCGGCACCGCGAAGACGCGGATCCGGAGCGGTATCCGCAGCCTCCGCCGCTGCCTCAGCGTCGCGGTCTGACGGCGCGCGTCAGCGCGACGGCCCAGGACGGTCCGGGCGGCGGTCGCCGCGACTCAGAGCGACCAGGCGTCGTCGACCCACGTCGACGGCGTGAGCGGAGCGCGCACCTGGTACCGCTCCTCCCAACCGCGCTCGAGGCGGGAGGCCGCCCGGTCGAACGCCGACATCAGGTCCAGGTCCTGCCGGAGCAGGGCCTGCAGCTGCAGGCCCTCGTAGAGGGCGATGAGCTGCTCCGCGCCGCGACGGGGGTCCATGGTGTGCGGTGCACGACCGACGGCGACGTCGTGCTCGAGACCGCGGCGGATCTGCGTGACGAACAGCTGGTACCGCGACTGCAGGTAGGGGGCCATGGGGTGCGTGCAGTCGCTCGCGACGCTCGCGAGGGCGACGAGCAGGCGCATGAGCGCGGGCTGCCGGACGTTCGACGCCACCATCGCGCGGAGGAACTCGACGGTGCTGACGTCGCCGAGGGTGTGCTCGATGGCTTCGGTGCGCTGGCCGTTCCACCGGTCGACGGCGGCGAGCACGAGGCCGTCCCACGACGGGAAGTGCTGGTGGAGCTCTTCGAGCGAGATGCCGATGCGGGCGGCGACGGCTTCCGGACGGGCCTCGTGGAAGGGCACCTCGTGGAGCAGGTCGACGGCCCCGTCGACGATGATGACGCGGAGGTGGAGCGTCTGGGCTGCGGCGGCAGCGGCCGCGGTGTCCGCGTTGGTGTGGTCGAGCATCATGCCCCTTCGTGGAGACGGGAGGGCGGACGACGTTGGCACCCTGGTCCGGTCTGGCGGACGTCGTGTCCGTCCCCACGATCAAACCGCCCAGAAGGTTTCTTCCGCACCCCCCGGTCCGGGGGTCCTCTCTTCAGGGGACAACCGGGGGGCGGCGCCCTCGGGGTATCGGGAGCGACGCCGTAGCATGACCACACCCGACGCGGGCCCGAACCCGCGACCCCGTATCCCAGGAGCACCATGTACCCGAAGCATGCCCTCGTCCGCCGTGTCCGGATCCCGATCGTGGGCGGTGTCACCCTCGCCGTCGCGGGCGCCCTCGTCCTGGCCGCCGGCCCCGCAGCCCACGCCACCGAGGTCTCCGGCGCGATCACGAACGTCACCGTCAGCCCGACCGCGCCGGCGCTCGGCAGTCAGCTCCGCACGTCCATCGACTGGTGCGCGCCCGCCGACGCCCGCGCCGGTGACACGTTCGGCCTCACGTTGAGCGACCACCTCGGTCACCTGCCGACGGGCTTCGAACTCGACGACCCCGCGACCGGCGCGACGGTGGCGACGGCAACGATCGCATCGAGCACCCCGTGGATCGTCTCGTTCACGTTCACGAACTACGTGGACACGCACCGCGACACCTGCGGCACGGCGTACGTCCAGTCGGACTTCGACGGCACGACGACCCCGGGCGGTGTCACCACCCCGATCACCTCGACGACGAGTGACGGGCGGCAGTTCACGACGCCGATCACGCCGACCGGCCCGGCCTGGGGTGACCCGGCGGCCGCGTCGAAGTACGGCACGTGGGCGCGGCCCGACCAGGGCCGGACGAACCCGACGGACGCGGTCGTCTGGCACATCGACACCCCGAACGGCCCGTTCGCCTCCGCCACGACCACCGACGACGTTCCCGTCGGACAGACCTGGCAGTTCGACTGCGGCACGGTGCGGCTCTCCGAGGGTTCCTACGTCGACGGCGTCTACACGCACATCGCGGACCTCGCCGGATCGGACTTCCCGGTCACCTGCTCCACGTCCAGTGTGACCGTGTCCTGGCCGGCGCTCGCCGTCGCGGACCAGTACCGCGTCGAGGTCGCGACCTCCGAGCAGACGGCGAACGGTGACGGTCCGGCTCGTACCGAGCAGAACGTGGCGACCGTCACCACCCGCGCCACCGACGGCACGACCGCCACGACGGATGCCGGTGCACAGATGATCCAGGCGAGCGCGGGCGGCATGGGGCAGGGCGTCGCCGTGGCCGTCGCGCCGATCGTGACGCCGACGCCGTCCCCCTCGGGCGGCACCGCGAGCGTGTCCCCGGCCGGAGCGAGCGCCGTACCGGCTGCTGCCGCTGCGACCGACACATCGGGCTCCCTCGCGTTCACCGGGCAGGACGACCGCCCGGCGATCGCGCTCGGTTCGGCCCTGCTCCTGGCGGGGATCGCCGTGCTCGCCCTGGCGCGTCGCCGTCGGCTCACCGTCGACGCGCCCGAGTCGGCCGGATCCGCGACGCCGCGTCACGGCCTCCGTCGGCAGCGCTGACCCCCGGTCCCGGCGGCGCTGACCCACGTCCCGGCGGCGCACCGCGCCGTCGGGACCGGGCCGGCACGGACCGGGCCGGCACGGACCGGGCCGGCACGGACCGGGCCGGCGGAACACCGCTGGCGCGGCGCCGGGATCGCGGTGCGAGGATGGACGCCATGTCCCCTGACGATCTGGCACAGGGCCTCGCGCAGATGGCGAGCACCGGGTTCGAGCTCGGTGGCCGCGCGGACGAGGTCGCTCGGGACGTCCGCCTCATGTGGGAGCACCTCGGCGCTCCGGCCGGTGCCTTCGAGGCCGCGGCCGAGGCCGTCGCGAAGCTGCCGCAGCGTCCGGAGGTACCCGTCGCCGACCTGGCGCGCCGGGCCGAGATGGAGCAGGCCTTCGGCATCCAGCCGGTCGAGGTCGAGCTCGCCGCGGCGTTGTCCGCGCGCGAGCTGCTGCAGCGCATGGCGCGGATGCGCCCCGCCCCCGACACCCGCTGACGCCCCCGGACGGCCCGGACTTGGAACGCCCCGGAACCCCACTTGGAACGCCCAGATCGCAGAACACGCCGCTTCCCGATGGTGGGAAGCGGCGTGTTCTGCGATCTCGTCGCGGTGCTCGGGCGGCGGGCCGAACGCCCGGGCCCGGCCCGGCCCGGCCCGCGCCGGGCGTCACGGCGTGGGCATGCCACCGTTCACGTGGAGCGTCTCGCCGATGACGAACGAGGACTCACCACTCGCCAGGAACACGAAGGCCGGCGCGAGCTCGGCCGGCTGACCCCAGCGTCCGAGCGGGGTCTCGGCGCCGACCTCGGGCAGCTTCTCGGGGGCCTGGCCACCCGCCGGCTGCAGCGGCGTCCAGATCGGGCCGGGAGCGACCGCGTTGACGCGGATGCCCTTCGACGCGAGCTGGCCCGCGAGCCCCTTGGAGAACGTGTTGATGGCACCCTTGGTCGAGGCGTAGTGCACGAGCGCCGGCGACGGCTGGTACGCCTGGATCGAGGTCGTGTTGATGATCGTCGAGCCCGGCTGCAGGTGCGGCAGCGCGGCCTTCGTGATCCAGAACATCGCGTAGACGTTCGTCTTGAAGGTGGCGTCGAACTCCTCGTCCGACAGGTCGGTGAGGTCCTCGACGTGCTGCTGCTTGCCCGCGTTGTTGACGAGGATGTCGAGCCCACCGAGCTCGTCGACGGCCTTCGCCACGAGCTCACGGCAGAACGCGGCGTCCGTGATGTCGCCGGGCAGCGTGACGGCCTTGCGGCCCGCGTCCTCGATGAGGCCGACGATGCGCTTGGCGTCCTCTTCCTCCTCGGGCAGGTACCCGATCGCGACGTCGGCGCCCTCGCGCGCGTAGGCGATCGCGACGGCTGCGCCGATGCCCGAGTCACCGCCCGTGATCAGGGCCTTGCGCCCCTCGAGTCGACCGGAGCCGCGGTAGGTCTCCTCACCGTGGTCGGCGGGGACGTTCTCCGCCATCTCGGCATCGGTGCCGGATCCGCCGAGGTACTGCTCGTCGGGCACCTTGTCGGCGTAGAGCTTGCTCGGGTCCTGGAACGTGTACTGGTCCGTCATGTCTGGGTCTCCTCCTCCTGGCTGAGGACCCCGACGGTACGCGGGAGACCGGGACGCGCTCACGGCCAGCCGGCGGCGGTTGTCCCCCGGGCGGAGGCGCTCCGGTCCCCGCCCGCCCCGTCGTCAGTCGGCGGGCCGGAACACCGCGATCGGCAGCGCTCCCGGCTCCTCGTCGACGTCGTCGGTGGCGATCCAGGTCCGTCCCTCGTGCTCGATGGTCGTCGGGAGCTCGCCCCGCACGATCAGGCGGATCGGCGGCTGGTCGCCGTCCACGAGGTCCACGCCCCGCGCGCGGTCGTCACCGGTGTTGTCGACCACGTACTCCGTCATGGGTGCAGTCTGTCACCGTCCGGCGGCCCAGGTGTCGAGCCGCTCGAGCGCGCGCAGCGCCGCGGCCCGGTCGCCGCCCCGGTCGGGAGGCACGGGGGCGCCCGCCCCGTCGCTCGCCGCGGTCGCCGTCCCCGACGACGCGTCGCCGGCGTCCGTTCCGCTCCCGTCCCCGGTCGCGGCCCCCGCCGCTCCGACCCACACCCGACCGGAGGCACCGTCGACGGTCACGACGTCGCCGACGCGGACCACGACGCCGGAGGGGCCGGTCGCGGTGGTGTCGTCCCCGGCACCCGCGAGCACGAGGTCACCGGCGCCGACCACGGCCGGGACGCCCCACCCCCGCGCGACCACGGCCGCGTGACTGGCCAGGCCGCCCCGGCAGGTGACGATCGCGACCGCGGCGGACATCCCGACGACGTCCTTCGGGCTGGTCTCACGACGCACGAGCACGACGTCGCCGTCCGCGGCGAGCGCCGCCTCGGACGAGAACACGACCGCCCCGGTGACGATCCCGGGCGACGCGCCGAGCCCGGTCACGAGCAGGGGCCCGCCGGCGGCAGCACCGTCCGCGTCGTCACCGTGCTCCGTGGCGGAGCCAGCACCACCCGTCTCGAGGTCGAGCCGCGCCCGCTCCCGGACCTCCTCCGGGACGCGCGCCACGGCCTCCTCGGGCGTCAGCGCGACCTCCGGGTCGTCCACCAGGTCGACGGCGGTGCGCACGGCGGCGACCGCGCTGAGCTTGCCGGCGCGGGTCTGGAGGAACCAGAGCCGTCCCTCCTCGACGGTGAACTCGACGTCGCAGACGTGGCGGTAGTGGGCCTCCAGGCGGCGCAGCGCGGCCATGAGGTCGACGTACACCTGGGGGTCGAGGTCGGCGAGGTCGCGGACCGGCACCGGGTGCGCACTGCCGTCGACGACGTCCTCGCCCTGGCCGCGGACGAGGTAGTCGCCGTACGGGCCCGGCGCGCCGGTGGCCGGGTCGCGCGTGAAGACGACGCCGGTTCCGGAGCGTGGTCCGCGGTTGCCGAACACCATGGCCTGCACGGTGACGGCGGTGCCGGCGTCGTCGTCGATGCCGTCGCGGGCGCGGTAGGCGCGGGCACGCTCGCTGTCCCACGACGCGAAGACCGCGGCGATCGCCTCGCGGAGCTGCTGCTCGGGGTCGTGCGGCACGGGCCGCCCGGCGAGCTCGGTGATCCGTCGTTGCAGCGTGCGGGCGTCCTCGGCGTCGGCGAGCGCCTCGACGGACACGCCCATGACGATCGTGGCGTACATCCGGAGGAAGCGCCGGTGGCTGTCCTCGGCGAAGGCGTCGTCCCCGGTGGCGCGCGCGAGCCCCCGCACGGTGTCGTCGTTGAGCCCGAGGTCGAGGACCGTGTCGAGCATCCCGGGCATCGAGACGGCGGCGCCGCTCCGAACGGACAGCAGCAGCGGATCGTCCGGGTCGCCGAGCCGGCGGCCCATCCGCTGGCCGAGCGCCGCGACGTGTGCCGCGACGACGGCGTCGAGCGAGGGGGGCCAGCCACCGTGACGCCACCGACGGAACACCGGCAGTGCGATCGTGAACCCCGGGGGGACGTCGAGTCCCAGCGCGGTCATCTCGGCGAGGCCCGCGCCCTTGCCGCCGAGCAGCTCCGTGAGCTCGCGGACGGGGACGCCGTGGTGGTGGTCGAGCGCGAACACGGCGTCGTCGAGCGCGCGGTCCCGCGGTTCGACGCACGGCTCGGACGGGGAGGACATCACGGCGCTCCTGGGGTCGGAAAGGTGTTCCACAGTAGCCAGTTCGTCGCCCGACGCGACTACGGTTGGCGACCATGACGATCGGGAGCCCGACGGCGGGCGTCGACCTGATGGACCTCACCGCGTTCGCGGACGACCGCGAGATGGCGGTGTTCGCCGCGCTCCGGGAGCAGGACCCCGTGCACTGGAACGCCCCGTCGCACCGCGGGCCGGGCTTCTGGGCGCTCACTCGGTACGCCGACGTCAAGGCCGCGGCGAGCGAGATGCCGCAGCTGACGAGCGCCGAGGGCACCCAGATCCTGGACCGCAAGGTGGAGGGCGCGCTGCAGAGCCTCCACAACATGGACGGGCAGGAGCACGTCGCCCTGCGCCGGGTCACGATCCCGCACCTGCGGGCCGTGAAGATCCAGCAGTGGCAGGCCATGATCGACGAGGCCGTGACGCTCCTGCTCGACGAGGCGGAGGCCCGCGGCACCTTCGACCTGGTCGAACGCATCAGCGCCCGCCTGCCGATGCTCGTGCTGTCCCGCGTCCTCGGCATCCCCGCGTCGGATGCGCCCCGCATGGTCGACTGGACGAACCGGTTGACGAGCTCCGACCCGGACCACCTGGTCGACGCCGACGCCCTCGCCGAAGCGCGGGACGAGGTCATGGGGTACTTCCAGCGCCTCACCGAGGAGCGTCGCGCCGACCCCCGGGACGACCTCATCAGCGTCATGGCGAACGGCAGCGTGGCCGGGCAGCCGCTCACCTGGAACCAGCTGGCGGCGTACTACATCGTGCTCGTGGCGGCCGGGAACGAGACCACGCGGCACCTCGTCTCGGGCGGCACGGTGGCGCTCCACGAGCACGACGCGTGGGCGCGGCTGGAACGTGACCGCGGCCTCCTGCCGAGGACCGTCGAGGAGATGTTCCGCCACGTCAGCCCGGTCGCCGCGATGCGCCGGACCGCACTCGAGGACCTGACCATCGACGGACGCGACGTCGCCGCGGGCGACAAGGTCGTCCTGTGGTTCTCGGCCGCGAACCGTGACCCCGCCGTGTTCGAGGACCCGGACGACTTCCGCCTCGACCGCACGCCGAACGACCACCTGAGCTTCGGGTGGGGCGCGCACTTCTGCCTCGGGTCGCACCTGGCGCGGGCGGAGGTCCGGTCGTTCTTCGGCGCCGTGCTCGACCGCGGGATCCGGTTCGAGCTCGACGGGGAGCCGGAACGCCTGCGGGTGAACCTGTTCCGCGGGTGGGACCGCGTGCCGGTGCGTGTGGTCCGGACGGGAGGCGCGGCATGAGTCCCGAGACCGGTGTCAGCACCACCGCCGCTCCCGTCGACGCGGTCGTCGTCCCCGACCGCTCCGTGTTCATCGGCGGCGGCTGGGTCTCGCCCGACGACGAGGCCCCACTCGACGTCGTGGACCCGGCGACGGAACGGATCATCGGCACCGTCCTCGACGCATCCGCCGACCTCGCGCACCGCGCACTGCTCGACGCCCGGGAGGCCTGGCCCGCCTGGGCCGCGCTGCCACCGTCCCGACGTGCCGGGCTCCTCGACGCGCTCGCCGCGGAACTCGAACGGCACGGTGACGCCCTCGCCGAGCTCGCGACGCACGAGATCGGCATGCCCATCCGGGAGTCCCGCGCGGTCCAGGTCGACCTGCCCGTCAAGGTGCTCCGCTCGACGGCGGCGATCGCCCGGCAGCTCGCCTGGGACAGCCGCGACGCCTCGGGCAGCTCCGTCGTGCGCGAGCCGGTCGGCGTGGTGCTCGCGATCACGCCGTGGAACTTCCCCGTCCACCAGATCGTGGCGAAGCTCGCGCCCGCACTCGCCGCGGGCTGCACGGTCGTGCTCAAGCCGGCCGAGCTCACGCCGCTCAACGCGCTGTTCCTCGCCGAGCTCGGGCGCCGAGCGGGGCTGCCCGCCGGGGTGTTCGACGTCGTCACCGGGACCGGCGCGACGACGGGCGAGGCGCTCCTCCAGGACGAGACGTGGGACATGGTGTCGTTCACCGGCTCGCTCGCCGTCGGTCGGCACATCGGTGCCGTCGCCGGGTCGCGGATCAAGCGCGCGACGCTCGAACTCGGCGGCAAGTCCCCCGCGGTCGTGCTCGACGACGCCGACCTCGACCTGGCGGTGCGGACCACCGTGCGCAACTGCTTCACGAACGCGGGCCAGAAGTGCAACGCGCCGACACGGTTGCTCGTGCCGGCGGACCGGCTGCACGACGCGGTCCGGATCGCGGCGGAGTCCGCCGACGCGTACGTGCTCGGGGACCCGCTCGATCCCGGGACGACGATGGGTCCGGTCGTGTCGGCGGAGCAGCGCGCGAAGGTCCTCCGGTTCGTGGACACCGCACGAGCCGCGGGGGCGACGGTCGCCACGGGCGGCACCGCCGTCGACGGCACGGGGTTCTTCCTGCGCCCGACGATCGTCACCGACGTCGCCGAGGACGCCGAGATCGTCCGCGAGGAGGTGTTCGGTCCGGTCCTCGTCGTGCAGGGTCACGCGAGCGAGGACGACGCGGTCCGGATGGCGAACGACACCCCCTACGGCCTGTCGAGCGAGGTCTGGTCGGCGGACGAGGCCCGCGCGGCGGCGATCGCCCGACGCATCCGTGCCGGTCAGGTGCGGGTGAACGGCGTCCGCACCCCGGCCCTCCCGGTCTCGCCGTTCGGCGGGTACGGACAGTCGGGGCTGGGGCGCGAGATGGGGCCGTTCGCGATCGAGGAGTACCTCGAGGTGAAGGCCGTGCTCGGCGACCCCGTGCTCGATCCGACCGCGACCACCGCCGCACCAGCGGCCGCGGGGCAGGACCCGCTCGCGTGAGGGCCGCCGTCGTCACCGAGGCCGGTGGTCCGTTCGTCGTCCGCGACGACGTCGAGCACCGCGCGCCCGGCCCCGGCGAGGTCGTCGTCCGGATCCGCGCCGCGGGCCTGTGCCACACCGACCTGTCCCTGGCCGCGGGCGCGTTCGGGCAGCGGCTCCCGGCCGTCCTCGGACACGAGGGCGCGGGCGAGGTCGTCGCCCTCGGGCCGGACGTCGACACCGTGGCCGTCGGCGACCGCGTCGTCGTGTCGTGGGTCCCCCGGTGCGGCCACTGCTCCGCGTGCCGCCGCGGCGAGTCGTACATCTGCCGGAACCGCCCCCGATCGTCGGCGCAGGGCGCGGCGATGACGGCCGGCGGTGCGGACGTGGTCGCCGGGATGGGCACCGCGACCCTCGCCGAGGAGACCGTGCTGCCCGTGACGGCGCTCGTGCCGCTGCCCGAGGACGTGCCGTTCACCGTCGGTGCGCTGCTCGGCTGCGCCGTCCCGACCGGGTTCGGTGCCGCCGTCGACACCGCGCACGTCGCCCCGGGCGAGACCGCCCTGGTGATCGGGGCCGGCGCGGTCGGGCTCAACGCCGTGCAGGGCGCCCGGATCGCGGGTGCGACCACGATCGCGGCGGTCGACCCGAGCGCGGACCGCCGTCGCCTGGCCGCGGAGCTCGGTGCGACGACGACCGCCGCGCCCGGGGACCTCGACGGTGCCGCGCTGACGGATGGCGAGGGCTTCGACGTCGCGATCGACGCGGTCGGGTCGTCCGGCACGATCCGGGCCGCGTGGGACGCCGTCCGACGCGGTGGTCGGGTGGTCGTGGTCGGCGCGGGCCGGAGCGACGACCCCGTGCGGTTCAGCGCCCAGGAGCTGTTCCACGAGCAGAAGTCGATCACCGGGTCGTTCTACGGCTCGAGCGACATGTGGCGGCAGGTCCCGCGCATGGTCGACGCCTGGCGTGCCGGGGACCTCCGGCTCGACGCGTTCCTGACCGACGTCGTGTCCCTCGACGACCTCGAGGCGGCGGCGGCCCGGCAGCGCGCCGGCGACGTCCTCCGCGTGGTGGTCACACCGTGACCACCCGTCCGACCGACCGACCGGTCCGAACACCCGACGACCACGAACCGCGCAGCGCAGCGCACCGACACGGAGGACCGACATGGCCCAGCAGCTCACCGACGACGAGACCACCTTCGAGCAGGTCGGCACCGGCCTGACGGTCTACGAGACCGACGACCTCGTCGAGGGCGTGGCGAAGTGGCTCGAGACACCCGAGGACGTCATCGCCTTCGCCGACCTCGACGACGTGTCCGACGTCGTCGTGATCGCCCGCGGCGGCACCACGACCTTCCTGACGATGGCGCTCAACGCGGGCATCCGCGGGGTCGTCACGCTGCAGGGCGCACCGGAGAGCCACCTCGGCATCCTCTGCCGCGAGTACGGCATCCCGGCGGTGATGTCGGTCACGTTCGACAAGGGCGTCCGCACGCCGCGCGGCGAGGTGATCCCCGCCGACGGCGTGCGGATCCGGCTCGACGTGTCGTCGCGGCCGGGAGGCAGGGTGAGCGTCGAGCGCGGTGCTCCCGTCGACGACTCCCCGGCGCCCGAGGGCGCCGCCCCGGCGATGAGCCAGGAGGAGTTGGCGCAGATCATGCTCCTGCTCGAGAAGTTCGGTGGCGTCGTGCCGAAGGGTTCCGAGGGCGATGCCGTCATGCAGGCCGAGATGACCACCCGGGTGCTGTACACCGACGCGGAGTCGATCCACCGCGACCTCACGCGCGAGGAGGTCAACGAGGCGATCCGCTACTACACCTGGAACGAGTGGGACGCCCTCGCTTCGCGTGCCACCGAGGGCGAGTCCGGACTCATCCCCCGCCAGGAGTACGAGGCCATGGGGATCATGAACTGCTGGTTCCAGCACCCGCGGTGGCTCCGTGCGATCGAGGACCGGATCGGGATCGACGGCGTCGTCGACATCGCGTCGATCGCCAAGCGCGAGATCGGCACCAAGGTCAACATGCTGCACATCTGGGCGCTCGCCACCGCGCCGTCGTTCGGGCGGGGCATCGCGCTCGAGCTCGGCCTGCACGACGCCGACTACGAGGCCGACCGGATCCGCGACGCGTTCGGCGTCGTCCGTCGGCTCTACAACGGTTTCTGGGGCGACGGCCCGATCCTCACGTCGATGCAGGGGTACCGTGCCGAGGTCCTCGACCGCGACTGGATCGACCGCTTCAGCCAGGACCGGATCGCCCTGGGCGCGGACGCCGACCGCTCGACGTTCCAGCGGTTCCAGGGAGCCGCGGAGCTCATGGGGTTCCTGCTCCACTTCGACAACCGGCTCGGTGTGTCGGATCACGGGCCCTACCCGACCGACGACGGCGGGTTCGTCCTCGTCCGCGACATCTTCCTCAACGAGCCCGCCTGGCACTGGAACGACCCGGCCTCGCCGCTGCCCTGGTCCGTCACGACCGCGATGTTCTTCGGCCCGGACTCCGGCCTCGACGTCCAGGTCATCGACATCTCGACCGCGTTCACGAACCCGGCCAACTACGTGCCGTACATCCAGGGCGTGGCGGCGTACACGCGACCGACCTGGGACGCGCCGATGTCCGACATCGACGTCCTGTCGCTCGAGGACATGGCCGCCCTGCGCACGCAGATCGAGGCGCAGTCCGCCGCCCTGTACGGACGGATCGCGAGCATGGACCGCCGCGAGAAGATCGAGGCGGGCGCCCTCACGTACACCGCGGGCTTCGCGCTCCCGTTCGCCCGCGCCGCCGGCCTGCTCGACGAGCTCATCGCCGATCACGACTTCCTCGGGATCCACCCCGCGGTCGCCGCCTGCTACGACACGATCGTCAGCGGGGTCGCGACCGAGATGATCCCACGACTGTTCCTCACGGGGTCGTGGGGCAACCCCGTCCCCGAGACCGCCTCGACCGGTCTCGTCGCCGACGAGACCGAGTTCGCCGTCCTCCAGGCGCTGCGTGTCCGCGGGTTCGCCACGACCGAGCAGATCGCCGAGAGCACCGGGCTCGACGCCGCGGCGATCGACGCGACACTCGCCGCCACCGACGAGCGCGGACACACCCAGCCGACCGGGGGACGTCGGGCCATGCACACGCTCACGCCGGCCGGACGCGCCCGCGCCGTGCTCCTCGCGGGCGACCGACTCAGCGCCACGCAGCGCAGCACCGTGGCGGACGTGTACGAGTCGTTCCTGTTCCCGAACCGCGACGTCAAGCAGCTCACCGCGGACGCGCAGTCGGGAGCGGACGTCACGGAGCGACTCGAGGTCGTACACGGGCAGATCGGAGCCGTGCTCGCTCAGCTCGGGGATGTCGACCCGCGCTTCGGCCGGTACGGCGAGCGGCTCGAGCGAGCGATCACGGCCTACCGCGGAGGCGACCGGGACGCCCTCGCCCGGCCCCTGTCCGGCTCGTACCACGACGTGTGGATGGAGCTGCACGAGGACCTCATCGCGACGCTCGGGCGGGAGCGCACGGAGGACGACGAGTGACCCACACCCACCGCGCCTCCAGTCCGAGGTCGGTGGGCCGGCGAGACGTCACCGAGTGGCGGAGCCCCGCGGGCCGACGCCTGGCCGACCGCCACCAGCGGCTCGTCGACCGGGTCGGCGCGCACCGGGCGCTCATCGGCCTGCTCGCCGTCGGGGGCGGGGTCGCGGCCGGCGCGACCTGGCTCGCAGCGACGATCTACGACGACGTGGCCGACCGCAACGGCATCGCGAGCCTCGATCAGCCCGCGCTCGCCTTGGCCAAGCGGCTCCGCTCACCCGCGCTCGACGGCACGGCGGCGGCGATCGCGCACGGGTTCGGCCCGGTCGGCATGCCCCTGCTCGCGGCGGCAGCGGGTGGCGCGTTCGCGCTCGAGCAACGGAAGGCCGCGCCGTTCACGCTGCTCGCCGCTGCCGGGCTCGGCTCGCTCGGCATGACCGTCGCCGGCAAGCGGATCATCCACCGCCACCGGCCGGGCCGTCGTGACGCGATCCCGCCGTACGAGCGGTCGCCGTCGTTCCCGTCCGGGCACACGCTCAATGCGACGACGATCGCCGGGATCGTCGCGTACCTCCTCATGCTGCGGCAGCGTCGGCAGGCACCGCAGGTGGTCGTCGCCGGGTCGGCCCTCGCCACGATCGCTGGGGTCGGGCTGTCCCGGGTCCTGCTCGGCGCGCACTGGTTCACGGACGTCGCGGTGGGATGGACGACGGGTGCCGGGTGGCTCGCGACGGTCATCACCGTCCACCGACTGCACCTGACGACGGAGCACGGCAGGACGCCGGCCGCCACTGACATCGACGGCCGGCGCTGAGCCTCCCGGTCCGCGCATCCCGGAGGGCCGACACCGGTCCGCAGGTCACGATGCGGACACGGGGGCGTTGCGATTCGATGAATGCCGGTCACGGGAGCCTCCACGGCCCCTACGGTCGAGTGGTGACCGCTCGACCGCTGCTGCTGCCCACGCTCGTCGTGGGTGCGCTGCTGCTCGGCGGATGCAGCACCCCGGGGACCGCGGCGATCGCCGGGGCCACCACCGACGGGGCAGGCGCTGCCGTCGCCACGCCGCGCGTGGTCGAGACCGCCAGCCTCCTGAGGACCGAAGGCGAGCCGAGCACCGACACGACGATCAGCGCCGCCAGCCTGCGGACCGTCGACGTCATCGAACTCGACGCCGAGCAGCTCCGCCTGTCCGACGGCGACGACCTCGTCGCGGTCGCACCGATGACCGACGGCGACGCCACCGTGGGCCTCCTCCGTCGGCTGCTCGGCAAGCCGCGGATCACCCGCACGGCGGTGGGTGACGGCGGCACCTGTGTCCCGGCGAGCACGTCGTACACCTGGGGCCGAGGCCTCCGCGTCGTCGACCTCGCGCAGACGTCCACCCGCGGGAACGCCGTCGACATCCGCATGCTCAAGGCGTCGATCACCGGACGGTCGGGGGCCACCGTGCGCCTCCAGGGGCCCAACGGTGTCACCGTCGGCGACGACATCCGCGAGCGCGTCGCCACGGCCTCGGGCCGCGACAAGGAGTCCTACGCCTCGGGTGACCGCGCGAACTGGCAGATCGTGCTGCAGGAGGGCTGGGTCCTCGATCCGGACGCCTCCGACGCCGAGGTCGACGGCGTCTCCGCGATCACGAAGGGCACCGAGGTCGCCGTCATCGGATCGCCCATGCCGGTGCACTCGTCCGACGACTGCTAGTCCGCGTCGGTCTCAGTCGAGCGGGGTCCCGACCCGGTAGAAGGTGACCGCGTTGTCGACGAGCACGGCCCGGGCGTCGTCGGGATCGAGCCCCTCGACGGCCACGGCGACGTCCTCGTCCCGGAACGGTCGCCGCGCTCGCGTGCTCGGCAGGTCCGTGCCGAACAGGAGCGCGCGCGGGTCGACCCGGTGGACGGCGGCGAGGGTCTCGCGCACGTCGAGGTCCACGCGGCCGAACCCGGTCGCCTTGACACGGAGCCCGCGCTCGACGAGACGCAGCAGGACGTCCCGGTGCGCGTGCGTCATCCCGAGGTGGTCGACGGAGGCACGGGGCAGCGCCCGGAGCACCGGCTCGAGTTCGGCGAGATCCGCCGCGTCGAGGTACAGCTCCACGTGCATGCCGGCGACGTCCCACGCTCGACGCCCGAGCGCCACGAGATCGGTCACCGCCGTGGATCCGCCGCGGTACAGGTTGCAGCGGATCCCCCGGACCCCGGCCGCGGCGAGCGCCCGGAGTCCGTCGTCGGCGATGTCCGTCGGCACGTTCACGACGCCGACGAACGACGGTCCGAGCCGGTCCAGCGCGTCGAGGAGGTACGTCGTGTCGACGCCCTGGAACGAACCGGACACCACGACGCCGCCGATCACGTCGAACGCCGCCGTCCGCGACCGGTAGTCGTCCACCGTGAACCGCGGCGGGAGGTACCCCTCGTTCGGCACGAGCGGGAACCGCGGATCGATGACGTGGAGGTGGCTGTCGAAGACCTGGATCGGCACGCCGCCATGATGCGCACCCGTCCCCGCGAGATCGCACCTGCTGCCGCTCTGGAGCTCCCGAGAGGGGCAACGAGTGCGATCTCGCGGGCGGGCGTCAGACGCCGAGGACGAGCCGCGCCACCACCGGGAAGTGGTCGCTCGCCGCCCAGGTGCTCGGGTCGTCGTGGTCGATGCGGATGCCCTCGACCTCCACGGGTCCGCGCGTCAGGATCCAGTCGATCCGGACGCCCCCGTCCACGGGCGGCTCCCAGCCGTTGAAGCTCGACACGGGGTCGTCGGAACCGGCGCGCGTCCAGGCGTCCGCGAACCCCGCGACCGCCAAGCGTTCCGACGCCGCGGCGAGCCCCGCGCCCTCGTTGAAGTCCCCCGTGACGACGACCGGCCCGGAGGCATCGGCGAGGCGCGCGGCGATGAGGTCCGCGCTCATCCGGCGCACCTCGGCGCCCCGGGACGTCTGGACGTAGTCGGTGTGGGTCGTCAGGAGCGTGAAGCGCTCGTCGGTGACGAGGTCGTGGAAGCGCCCCCAGGTCGCCATCCGGACGTGTGAGGTGTTCCAGGTGTTCGACCCGACGGCGTCCGGGGTGTCCGACAGCCAGAACGCGCCGTCCTCCTCGACCGCCACGCGGTCCCGTCGGTGGAACACCGCCGCGTACTCGCCGCGCTCGCCGCCCTCGCGTCCCTGGCCGATGTCGCCGTACTCGGGCAGCGCTGCTCGGAGGTCCTCCATCTGCGCGTGGAACGCCTCCTGCACGCAGAGCACGTCGGGGTCGTTCCGCCGGATGATCGCCACGAGCAGCGGCAGGCGATCCGCCCAGTCGTGTGCCGGGTCGTGGTGGTGGTTCTTGACGTTGTAGGTCATCACCGTCAGGGGCACGGCGGTGCGGAGCGTCGCGGCTCCGCCGGTCGTGGAGGGACTGCTCACGCCGTCGACGCTATCGTGCGCCCGTCGTCACGTCCGGTTCCGGACGCGACGACGCCCTCCGTCCGTGCGCGGTCGGAGGGCGTCGGGTCGTGCGATCAGGCGCTGAGCGCCGGGTAGTCCGTGTACCCCTCGGCCGTCGTGCCGTAGAAGGTCGCCGGGTTCGGGGTGTTCTCCTCGGCGTCGCGCTCCCAACGGGTGGCGAGGTCGGGGTTCGCGATGGCGGCGCGGCCGACCCCGACGGCGTCGGCGAGACCAGCCTCGACGAGGCCGATCGCCTCGGTCCGGGTGGTCGGCGCGCTGAACCCGCTGTTCGCGATGAACGGCGCGCCGATGGTGCGTCGGATCCCCTGCACGAAGTCACCGGCGGGCTCGGCGTGGAGCACGTCGACGAACGCGAGCCCGAGCGGGGCGAGTCCCTCGGCCACGGCCGTGTACGTCGCGACGAGGTCGTCGCGGTCGGTCTCGAGCGCACCCTGGATGTTGTGCTCCGGGGAGAGGCGGATGCCCGTCCGGCCGGCACCGACGGCAGCGGCCACCGCGGCGGTCACCTCGACCGCGAGGCGCGCCCGGTTCTCCGGCGTCCCGCCGTACTCGTCCGTGCGCTCGTTCGACGCGGGCGAGAGGAACTGGTGCACCAGGTACCCGTTCGCGCCGTGGACCTCGACGCCGTCGAACCCGGCGCGGATCGCGTTGCGGGCCGCGGCGACGAACTGCTCGACGACCTCGTGCACCTCGTCGGTGGTGAGGGCGTGCGGCACCGGGTACTCGGCCTTGCCGAGCGGCGTGTGTGCCTCACCTGGCGCCGCGAGGGCGCTCGGGCCGACGATGCGCGGCGTCAGCGAGATGTCGGTGTGGGAGACGCGGCCGCCGTGCATGAGCTGCATCACGATCGTGCCCCCGGCGGCGTGCACCGCGTCGGCGACCCGGGCCCACCCGGCGACCTGCTCGTCCGTCTCGATGCCCGGCTGGCCGGGGTACGAGCGGGATTCCTGCACCGGCCAGGTCCCCTCGGTGACGATCATGCCGAGCCCGGCGCGCTGCGCGTAGTGCTCGACGAGCAGGTCGTTCGGGACGCCGTCGACCCCGGCGCGGGTGCGCGTGAGCGGGGCCATGACGATGCGGTTGCGGAGCTGGAGGTCGCCGAACTGGGCGGGGTCGAAGAGGTTCACACGAGGCCCGAACCGCGATCCGGGTTGTTCCATTCCGCAACTTGACCCCCAGAACGGGCGCTTTCCACAGGCTCCCGCCACCGCTTGCATGGAAGGACCGCGCACCATCCATGACGCGACGCCCACCGCAGGAGGACCACCCTGATGGAAACGACGACCGACACCGCCGAGTCGGCCACCCAGACGCTCGCGGCCATGGACGTCCGCATCGGCATCGTCGAGGCGGCCCTGCGGGTGCTGTCCCGCCAGTCCTACCGCCGCACGACGTTGCGGGACGTCGCGGACGAGGCCGGGATGACCCTGGAGCAGGTCGGCGAGCACTTCCCCACGTGGCCGGGGCTCGTCATGGCCACCCTGCACCACTGGCAGACCCTCCGGACCGCGCACCTCCTGGACGTCGGACGGGACCACGGCGTGCTCGAGTTCATGCGTCGCCTGGTCGAGGAGAACCTCGACGACCCCGTGATGGCACGGTTGCTCGTCATGGTGCTCGCGGAGGCGATGGACCCGACGCACCCGAGCGCGCCCTACCTGCAGACGCGCTACGAGGCGTTCCACCAGACCATCCTGACCGCGGTCGAACACGACATCGCGATGGGGCGCTTGCCCCACGACCTGCAGGCGGATCACGCCGCCGAGCTCATCCTCGGGCTCTGGGAAGGGCTGTGGATGCAGTTCCTGCTCCGCCCGCAGATGGACATGCAGGCGGCGTTCGACCGCGCGCTCGGCGTGCTGGTCCGCGACTGGCGCGTGGTCTAGCCCAGGTCGCCTGCGTCCGGGGCGAGTGCGCTGAGGTACGCGAAGTGCGCATCGAGCGCACGGCGACCGTCGCGCGTCAGGCCGGCCCAGGTGCGCGCGTGGCCTCGGTCGCGCTGGACCCGGCGGAGCACCACGTAACCGGCGTCGGTGAGCACCCGGAGGTGCTTGCTCAGCGTCGCGTCCGAGACGTCGAGTGCGTCCCGCAAGGTCGCGAACTCGACCTCGCCACCGCGTGCCAGCAGCGCGCAGATCTGGAGGCGCTGCGGCGCGTGGATCGTCGCGTCGAACGTCGGTTCCATCGGTGCCGTCACGCGTCGCGGCGCCCGAGGTACCGCCGTGCGGCCGCGTCCGCGGGCGGACCGGTCAGGGCGGACACGAGCCCGACGACCGTCGCCACCACGATGCCCTCGGGGACGGTCCACGAGCGCACCACGACCGAGGCCGTGAGCGCGGCGACGGCGACGACCAGGGCGATGACGGACCAGGGAGCGCCCGCGCGGAGGAACTGCCACCGGTCGGGGTTCGCCCGCGAGAACCCGACCACGCCCGTGCGGCGTCGGGCCAGGCCGATGGACAGGACGAGTCCGATGCCGAGCGGGAGGAGGTCCCACGCGGATCGGCTCCGCACGCCGTAGACGGTGAGGGCGATGCCGAGGCCGTGCAGCGCGTGGAACCACCACGGTGAGCGCAGCCGGTCGGTCATCCGGGCGCGTGCGGCACGGACGGCTTCGCGGGCTGCGAGCGGGTCGATCGGCCCGAAGGCCCGGTTCTCGTCGATGTTTTCCATGTCGGCAACAATACTGTTTCCAACACGGAAAGCAAGAGGCACGGGTGCGGCGGCCTGCGGACGCCACCGTCGCGGCGGACTAGCGTCGGGCCTCCAGACGGAAGGGACGGGCATGACGGACCTGGGACCACGCGAGACGGGGGCCGGCGACGAACGCGGCCCGCTGCAGAAGGCGGCCGACGCGTCGACCGGACGGCAGGAGCACGGCATCGGCGACCACGCCCACCGCGTGAAGGACACGGCGTACAGCCCCTCGAGCGACGCCGAGACGGAGGCCGCGCAGGACCTCCAGCGCGACGACGCCGACCTGGCGGAGGACGGCATCGACCCGTCGAAGGTCGTGACGGCGCCGGGGACCGGCGGCGCGGACGACGTCGGCGACGTCGAGCCCGAGGCGGGTGACATCCACCTGCCGTTCCAGGCGTCGGACAACGGCGCCGGCGACAACACGACCGGCCCTCGGTAGTCCCACCGTGGCACGCACGGGCGGACGTTCCCGCCGGGCCCTGGTGATCCGGAGCGTCGCGTTCCTCGTCGTCCTCGTGGTCGACGGGCTCCTCGTCCTCGCCGGCTCGCCGTCGTGGTCCCCACTCGTCGCATCACCACTGCTCATCGCGGCCGCCGTGGTCGGGTTCCTGACGGACCGGCGGGACGACCGGCCGCTCGGCCCACGGTCCCCCGACCGCGACCAGCCCACGGGCCGGATCGCGCGCCAGGTGGGCCTCGCGGCGGTGGGCGTCGTCGGTGTGCTGACGGTCGCCGTGCTCGCGCTCATCGGCCACCCGGAGGTCGCGCTCGTCGTCGCGCTCCTGCTGTCCCTCCTCGCGCTGCTGTTGCTGCGGGGCGGTGTGCGCGGCGCCTGACCCCGAGGTCGGACCTCTGGCGCGGTGGCTCATCGTCGCGCTCGATGGACGTCCCGCAAAGCCGTCGCGCCTACCGTGCCCCGGGTGTCGGAGCCCGAACTCGCTGCAGCGCAGACCACGCCGCGCTCGCACCTGTACGAGATCGACGTGCTCCGGCTCCTCACGTTCGCGTGCGTCATCGCCGTCCACACCGTCAACTACATCGGCGGGTTCGGCGTCGTCACGGACGCGCTGCTCACCCTGCTCCACTTCACGCGTGGGGCGTTCTTCTGGCTGACCGCGTTCGTGCTCACCTACGGGCAGCTCCGTCGGCCGCGGCCACTCCGCCGGTTCTGGCCGCGGCGGTTCCTGCTCGTCGGGCTGCCGTACGTCGTCTGGTCGGGCGTGTACGTGTTCCTGAACGCGACGATCTCGGACTCGCTCGGTGACCCGATCGCCCGGCTCGTCGACTGGGGGCAGGCGCTCCTGCGGGGCGACGCGGCGGAGCAGCTGTACTTCCTGCTCGTGACCATGCAGGTGTACCTCGTGATCCCGGCGCTCATCTGGGCCGTGCGGCGGTTCCCCGAGGCCCACCTGCTGTTCCTCTCGGTCGCGTTCCTCGTCCAGGGCGCGGTGTTCTGGGTCGCGCGGTACGAGCCCGCGACCGTCGCCTGGACGCACGGCTCCCTGACGAGTGTGTTCACGAGCTACCTGTTCTTCGTCGTGGGCGGCGTCGTCGCCGGCGCGCACGCCGACGCGGTGCTGAGGTGGGTGCGCGGGCACCGGGTCGTCCTCGCGGTCGCACTCACCGCCACCGCCGTGCTCGCCCTCGCCGTCTACGCGCTGAACCGTCACATCGGCCTCGACCTCAGCGACGCCTCGGACGAGATGCAGCCCGTGCAGCTCGTGTGGAGCACGGTCGCGACACTCGCCCTGCTGAGCGTCGGCGCCTGGTGGGCGGACCACCGCCGCCCGGGTTCGTGGGACGACCGGACGCTCGCGTGGGCGTCGGACCGGTCGTTCGGGATCTTCCTGAGCCATCCGGCGATGATCACGATCCTGCTCGCGCTCGGCATCACGGCACCGTCGAACCCCGCCGCCCTGCGCGTGCCGATCGCGTACGTCCTCGTCGTGATCGGTGCGGTCGTCACGACCGAGGTGTTCCGGTGGACGCCGCTCAGCCTGCCGCTGACGGGGCGCCCGATGGTGCGTCGCACCCGGGAGGCCCGTGCTCAGCCCGTCGGTGAGAACCGGTAGCCCATCCCCGCCTCGGTGACGAGGTACCGCGGGCTCGCCGGATCCGGCTCGAGCTTCTTCCGCAGCTGCGCCATGTACAGCCGCAGGTACCCGCTGTCACCCCCGTGCGACGGACCCCACACCTCGGTGAGGAGCATCTCACGGGTCATGAGTCGATCCGGGTGCGCCAGGAGGACCTCGAGCAGCCGCCACTCCGTCGGGGTGAGCCGCACGGGGGCGCCGGTGCCTTCGGCCCACGTCACTTGCTTGGCGGCGAGGTCGACCACGAGGTCGCCGATCCGGACGGTCGGGGCCTCCTCGGCCGGGGCCCGTCGACGGCCGAGCGCCCGGAGGCGGGCCAGGAGCTCGTCCATCTGGAACGGCTTCGTCACGTAGTCGTCCGCCCCGGCGTCGAGCGCGTCCACCTTGTCGGCCGAGTCCGTGCGGCCGGACAACACGAGCACGGGCACCTGGGTCCACGCCCGGAGCGCCTCGAGCACCCCAAGACCGTCGAGCCGCGGCATGCCGAGGTCGAGGAGCACGAGGTCCGGCCGCTGCGTGATCACCGCGTCGAGCGCAGCCCGGCCGTCGCGGGCGGTGACGATCTCGTAACCACGGGCGCCGAGCGTGACGGACATGGCTCGGACGAGCTGGGCGTCGTCGTCGGCGATGAGGATCTTCACTGATGTCCTTCCTGACCCGCGCCGGCGATCGGCAGGCGGACGACGACCGTGAGCCCGCCACCCGGGGTGTCGTCGACCCGGATGGTCCCACCCATGCCCTCGGTGAACCCGCGGGCGAGCGCGAGTCCGAGTCCGAGTCCGCTCTCGTTGTCCGTGTCCCCGAGCCGCTGGAAGGGCAGGAACACGTCCTCACGGCGCGACGCCGGGATGCCCGGACCCGAGTCCGCGACGCGCAGCTCGACGACCGTGCCGGAGGCGGTCGCGGCCACGCGGACCCGCACGCCGTCCGGCGAGTAGCGCTGCGCGTTCGCGAGCAGGTTCACGACGACCCGCTGCAGGAGCACCGGATCGGCGCGGACGGGCAGGAGATCGGCGGGCAGGTCGAGGTCGACGTCCGTGGGACCGAGTGCGAGCTCGTCGAGCGCCGGGGCGACGACGTCCTCCAGGGCGATCGTCTGCGGCGTCACCGCGAGCACCCCGGCCTGCACGCGGCTCACGTCGAGCAGGTCGGCCAGCAACGCCGCGAGGGACCGCAGGCTCTCGTCGGCGGTCGCGAGCAGTTCCTCCCGGTCGGACTCCGTCAGCGTGACGTCGGCTGCGCGGAGTCCGCCGATCGCCGCCGTGGCCGCGGCCATCGGGCGGCGCACGTCGTGTCCGACCGCGGCGAGCAGGGCGCTCCGGACCCGGTCGGTGGCCGCGATCCGCTCCGCGTCGACCGCGGCCCGGGCGAGCACGCGGTGCTCGAGCGCGGCGTCGACCTGCTGCTCGACGACGGCCAGGAGGCGCCGCTCACCCGGTCCGACCGCGCCACCCCGGAACTCCACCACGCCACCACCCGGGAGGCTCCGGGTCGCGTCCGGCGTGCCGAGTACCGCCCCCGACGACGCGGCCACGTCGTCGTCCTGCCGGACGAGCACGCTGTCGAACCCGAACGCCTCGCGGGTGCGGTCGACGAGCGCGGCGAGGGCGTCGTCGCCGCGGAGCACGCTCCCCGCGATGCCCGTGAGGAGGGCGGACTCCGCAGCGGCCCGGCGGGCGGTGCGGGAGTGCCGCGCCGAGCGGTCCACGACCACGCTGACGAGCACGGCGCTCACCACGTACAGGACGAGGCCCGCGAGGTGCGACGGCTGCTGGACCGTGATGCGGTGGACGGGAGCGACGAAGAAGTAGTCGAGCGACAGTCCCGACAGCACCGCGGCGAGCACCGCCGGCCATGCGCCGCCGATGAGCGCGGCGACGAGCACGAGGAGCTGGTACGCCAACGCCTCGACCGTGATGTCCCCGCGGGCCCCGATCGCGACGAGCAGCCCGGTGAGCGACGGTCCGACGACGACCACCAACGCGACGGCACCGAGCACGCGGGACCGGCTGAGGCTGCCGGTCCGCCCGGTCGCGAACCGCACGGTGCGGCGGAGCACCGAGGAGTCGGGGTGGACCGCGCGATCGGCCTCGGGTCGTCGACGCTCCATGCACTCATCCTGCCGTCTGGCTGCGTGCACCGCCTGTCACCGCACGATATACTACGTATCAGAAAGGGGACACGGGCGACGACGACCCAGAGACGGCAGAAGCTCCGGGTCCGCCGAGGCGGAATACCGGAGCTTCCTTCCGTGGCCCAGGCGACATGCAGCAGAGGTCATCGAGGGCTTTCGAGAGGAACATACCACATTCCATGCCTGATCCGGACGATGCCTGGTTCCGAGGCTGGGTGAGTGGCCCGAGGCTCGAACCGTACCTCCGAGCCGCGGGCCACGATGCCCGACGCGCTCGTGCGCTGTACGGATGGAACGCACGGTTGGCGTCTGCTTTCCTCCACGACCTCGCGCATCTCGAGGTCGGTCTGCGGAACGCCTTCGACCGCGCGCTCTGCGACGCGGTCCTCGATGGCGACGACCACTGGACGGACCGCCGGACGCTCCGTCAGCTGTTCCCGGTCCAGGCGCGTCCAGATCGACACACCGGTGGGATCCGAGACGCCAACGCCATCGCGCGCCGAAGGGTGGCCGAGGCGACCGCACGGGCGCGACCAGCAGACGGAAGCACCGTGCTCCCCGGCAAGATCATCGCCGAGCTGCCGTTCGGATTCTGGGCACTGATGCCCACGGACCGTCTGGAACGGGGAGTCTGGCGACCGTACCTGCACCGTGTGTACGGACCGGGAACCCACCGCGATGACGTGCGCGACGCGCTCGACGCCCTCCGGCGGTTCCGGAACCGGGTCGCCCATCACGAGTGCATCATGCAGGGCGCGGAGACCCACCGCCGTCGGCTCGTCGGGCAGGTGCGCCGGCTGTCCGAGGAGGCCGCGCGCGACCTTGCCGCGCGCAGTGAGGTCGCGCGCCTCCTGCGCGAGCGCCCGTGACGCGCGCCGGGGGCAGGTGTTAGTGGTCCGTACGGCTTCGCTCCGGGGGCGTTAGGGATCCGTGAGGACGCCCGGCCGGACTCCGCGCCGGGCGCACGATCGCTTCCGGCATCCGGATCGGGTGCGGCCCCGGCTCCGGCCTCGGCCAGCTGACAACCAGGAGTTGGTCCTCGTGTTCGACGTGTTCGTCGTCCTCGGCACGGTCGCGCTGTTCGGCGTGATCGCGCTCATCGGCAAGGGGGTGGAGCGCCTGTGATCGTCATCACCATCGCCGCGGCCGTGCTCGGCATCGCCGCCATCGGCTACCTCGTGTGGGCGCTCGTCCGCCCGGAGCAGTTCTGATGAGCGCCGCGGAGACCTGGGCGGGCATCGCGTCCGTCGCGGCACTCGTGCTGCTCCTCGTCGTCGTCCACCGCTCGCTCGGCGACCACATGGCCCGCATCTACACCCCCACGAAGCACATGCGGGTCGAGCGCGGCGTCTACCGGCTCATCGGGGTCGACCCCGACGCGGAGCAGTCGTGGCCCGCGTACCTGCGGAGCGTCCTGCTGTTCAGCGTGGTCGGCGTGTTCGCCATCGACACGCTCGAGCGTCTGCAGGCCGTGCTCCCCGCGAGCCTCGGACTCCCCGCGGTCACGCCGAGCCTGGCGTTCGACACGGCGGTCTCGTTCGTGACGAACACGAACTGGCAGTCGCACTCCCCCGAGCTCACGATGGGCTACACGGTCCAGATGGCCGGCCTGGCCGTGCAGAACTTCCTGTCGGCCGCGGTCGGCATGGCGGTCGCCGCGGCGCTCGTCCGCGGGTTCGCCCGGCGACGTACCGGGACCCTCGGCAACTTCTGGGTGGACACGGTCCGCACGGTGTGGCGTCTGCTGCTGCCGGTGTCCTTCGTGTTCGCGATCGTCCTCATCGCGGGCGGTGCGGTGCAGAACTTCCTCGACCCGACCACCGTCCACACGCTCGCGGGCGGCACGCAGACGATCGCGGGTGGCCCCGCGGCGTCGCAGGAGGCCATCAAGGAGTTCGGCACGAACGGCGGCGGGTTCTTCAACGCGAACTCCGCCCACCCGTTCGAGAACCCGCAGCCGTGGACGAACCTCCTCGAGGTGTTCCTGCTGCTGGCGATCCCGTTCAGCCTGCCGCGCACGTTCGGCACGATGGTCGGCGACCGCCGCCAGGGGTACGCCATCCTCGCCACGATGAGCGTCATCTTCCTCGTCTCGCTCTCGGCGATGTCGTCACTCGAGCTCGCCGGCGGCGGCACCGCGGCCCACCTCGCGGGTGCCGCGATGGAGGGCAAGGAGGTCCGGTTCGGCGTCATCGGGACGACGATCTTCAACACCTCCTCGACCATCACGTCCACCGGCGCCGTGGACGGCATGATCGACAGCCAGACCCCGCTCGGCGGCATGATGGCGATGATCAACATCATGCTCGGCGAGATCGCGCCGGGTGGGACCGGGTCCGGCCTGTACGGCATGCTCGTCCTCGCCGTCATCACGGTGTTCATCGCCGGCCTGCTCGTCGGCCGCACGCCCGAGTACCTCGGCAAGAAGATCCGTGCCCGCGAGATGACGTTCGCGTCCCTGTACGTGCTCGTCACACCGGCGATCGTCCTGCTCGGTGCGGGACTCTCCCTCGTGATCCCCGGCGTCGCCCAGCAGGTCGAGCACACCTCGATCTCCAACCCGGGCAACCACGGGTTCTCCGAGCTGCTCTACGCGTTCACGAGCGCCACGAACAACAACGGGTCCGCGTTCGGCGGCATCACCGCGAACACGACGTGGATGAACTCGGCCCTCGCGGTCGCGATGGCCCTGGGCCGGTTCGTCCCGATCGTGCTCGTGCTCGCGCTCGCCGGGTCCCTCGCCCAGCAGGACCACGTGCCCGCCACCTCCGGGACGCTGCCGACGCACCGCCCGCTGTTCATCGTCCTGCTCGCCGGTGTCGCCGTGATCGTCACCGCCCTGACCTACTTCCCGGTCCTCGCACTGGGCCCCCTCGCAGAAGGACTCGTCCGATGAGCACCATCGCTCCCGACACCGAGGACACGACCGTGTCCGACCACCCCACCCGGCGGAACGCCGCGTTCGGCCCCCGGCAGCTCGCCGCCGGCCTCCCGGGCGCCGTCCGCAAGCTCGACCCCCGCATGATGTGGGGGAACCCCGTCATGTTCATCGTCGAGGTCGGCGCCGCACTGACGACGGTCACCGCGATCGTCGACCCCCTCTCGCACGAGCCGGCAGCGGGCGCCGCGGCCGTCCCCGCGTCCTTCACCTGGGCGATCGCGATCTGGCTCTGGCTCACGGTCGTGTTCGCGAACCTCGCCGAGTCCGTGGCCGAGGGGCGGGGCAAGGCGCAGGCCGACGCGCTCCGGAAGACCCGCAGCACGACGACGGCCCGCCGTGTCGTCGCGTACGACCGAGCCGGGGACCCCGCTGCCCACCGGGCACAGACCGAGGAGGTCGCCAGCGTCGACCTGGCCAAGGGCGACGTCGTGCTCGTCGAGGCGAACGACGTGATCCCGGGCGACGGCGACGTCATCGACGGCATCGCCTCGGTCGACGAATCGGCCGTCACGGGCGAGTCCGCCCCCGTCATCCGCGAGTCCGGCGGCGACCGATCGGCCGTCACGGGCGGCACGCGCGTGCTGTCCGACCGGATCGTCGTGCGGATCACGTCGACGCCGGGCGAGACGTTCATCGACCGGATGATCCGGCTCGTCGAGGGCGCGGCACGGCAGAAGACCCCGAACGAGATCGCGCTCAACATCCTGCTCGCGTCGCTGTCGATCATCTTCGTCATCGTCTGCCTCACACTCCAGCCACTCGCCGGCCTCGTCGGGTCGACCGTCAGCGTCACGGTGCTCATCGCCCTGCTGGTCTGCCTCATCCCGACCACGATCGGCGCGCTGCTCTCCGCGATCGGCATCGCCGGCATGGACCGGCTGGTCCAGCACAACGTGCTCGCGATGTCGGGCCGCGCGGTCGAGGCCGCCGGCGACATCACCACACTGCTCCTCGACAAGACCGGCACGATCACGTACGGCAACCGCCGGGCCTCCCGGGTCGTCCCGGTCGGCGCGGTGACGGAGGCCGAACTCATGGCCGCCACCGCGCTCTCGTCGGCCGCCGACGGCACGCCGGAGGGCCGCTCGATCGTGGAGCTCGCCGCCCAGGCCGGCGCCCCGACGGGCGCCCCCGCGGGCGCGGTCGAGGTCCCCTTCACGGCGCAGACCCGCATGTCCGGTGTCGACCTCCGTGACGGCACGCAGGTCCGGAAGGGCGCCGCGGCCGCGGTGCTCGACTGGGCCGGGACGAGCGACAGCGCCGTGGTCGCCCAGGTCGACGCCACCGTGGCGGAGATCTCGGACCAGGGCGGGACCCCACTCGTCGTCGCGCGCCGGGACGCGGACGGCACCACGGCCCTCCTCGGCGTCGTGCACCTCAAGGACGTCGTCAAGGACGGCATCGCCGAGCGCTTCGCGGACATGCGCGCCATGGGCATCCGCACCGTCATGATCACGGGTGACAACCCGCGCACGGCGGCCGCGATCGCGGCCGAGGCGGGCGTCGACGACTTCCTCGCCGAGGCGACGCCCGAGGACAAGCTGCGGCTCATCAAGCAGGAGCAGGAGGGCGGCAACCTCGTCGCGATGACCGGTGACGGCACGAACGACGCCCCGGCGCTCGCCCAGGCCGACGTCGGCGTCGCGATGAACACGGGCACGACCGCGGCCAAGGAGGCCGGCAACATGGTCGACCTCGACTCGGACCCGACGAAGCTCATCGACGTCGTGCGGATCGGCAAGCAGTTGCTCATCACCCGCGGGGCGCTCACCACGTTCTCGATCGCGAACGACGTCGCGAAGTACTTCGCGATCATCCCCGCGATGTTCCAGGTGGCGTTCCCCGGCCTGGCGGTGCTCAACGTCATGCACCTGCACAGCCCGGCGTCGGCGATCCTCAGCGCGGTCGTGTTCAACGCGCTCGTCATCGTCGCGCTCATCCCCCTGTCGCTCCGCGGCGTCACGTACCGGGCGGCGTCCGCGTCGAGCATCCTCGGCCGGAACCTGCTCGTCTACGGCCTCGGGGGCGTCATCGTGCCGTTCATCGGCATCAAGATCATCGACCTCATCGTCGGTCTCATCCCGGGCTTCTGAGCCCGGCTACGAGGAGTTCCACACCATGGCATCGACACGCACCACACTCCGCACGGCGGGCGTCGCCCTCCGTCTCACCGTCCTCAGCACGATCGTCCTCGGCGTCGGGTACCCGCTCGCCGTCTGGGGCGTCGGGCAGGTCGCGTTCCCGCACCAGGCGAACGGCTCGATGGTCCAGGACTCGTCCGGCCACGTCGTCGGCTCGTCGCTCGTCGGCCAGTCGTTCACGACGCGGAAGGGCGCCACGATCGACCGTTGGTTCCGGTCGCGCCCCTCCGCGGCGGGGGATGGGTACGACGCCAACGCGTCCTCCGGCTCGAACCTCGGCCCGGACAACCCCGACCTCGTCACGGCCGTCCGGGACCGCCGCGCCGCCATCGCGAAGGCCGACGGCGTGCCCGTCTCCTCCGTGCCGGCCGACGCCGTCACCGCGTCCGGCTCGGGCCTCGACCCCGACATCAGCCCGGCGTCCGCGCTCGAGCAGGTCGACCGCGTCGCCCACGCCCGCGGCCTGTCCACGGCGCGGGTCCGGCAGCTCGTCGAGGACCACACCGCCGGACGCCAGCTCGGGTTCCTCGGTGACCCGACGGTGGACGTGCTCGAGCTCAACCTCGCGCTCGCCGACCTGCGCTGAGGACGACGAGCATGCAACGGGGACGCCTCCGGGTCCTGCTCGGCGCCGCCCCGGGCGTCGGCAAGACCTACACCATGCTCGAGGAGGGCCGCCGCCTCCGCGACGAGGGCCGTGACGTCGTCGTGTCCGTGGTGGAGACCCACGGCCGCGCGGCGACCGCGGCCCTCGTCGCGGGGCTCGAGCTGGTCCCGCGGCGCACGGTCGAACACCGCGGCGTCCGGCTCGACGACATGGACCTGGAGGCCGTGCTCGCCCGCCGCCCGGACGTCGCGCTCGTCGACGAACTCGCCCACACGAACGCGCCCGGCAGTCCGCACGACAAGCGCTGGCAGGACGTCGAGGCGATCCTCGCCGCCGGGATCGACGTGATCTCGACGGTGAACGTGCAGCACATGCAGTCGCTGTCGACCGTCGTGCAGGAGATCACGGGCACGGTGCAGCGCGAGACCGTCCCCGACGCGGTCGTCCGGGCCGCCGACCAGATCGAGGTCGTCGACCTCTCGCCACAGGCCCTGCGAGACCGGCTCTCCGACGGGCTGGTCTACCCCGCGGCTCGGATCGACGCCGCGCTGTCCAACTACTTCCGGCTCGGGAACCTGACGGCGCTCCGCGAGCTCGCGCTCCTCTGGCTCGCCGACGAGGTCGACGACGCCCTGAAGAAGTACCGCGCCGAGCACGGCATCCAGCACAAGTGGGAGGCCCGGGATCGCGTCCTGGTCGCACTCACCGGCGGTCCCGAGGGCGAGACCCTGCTCCGCCGCGGGGCACGGATCGCCGCCCGGTCCGCCGGCGGCGAGCTCGCCGCCGTGCACGTCACCACGAGCGACGGCCTCCGCGAGCGCCATCCGGGTGCGCTCGGTCGCCAGCGCGCACTCGTCGAGCAGCTCGGCGGCACCTACCACCAGGTCGTCGGGGACGACGTCCCGACCACGCTCGTGCGGTTCGCCCGATCCGTCGACGCGACCCAGATCGTGATCGGGGTGAGCCGTCGGTCGCGGGTGCTCGCCGCGCTGACCGGTCCGGGCATCGGCACGACCATCGTGCGCGAGTCCGGTGACATCGACGTCCACATCGTGACGCACAGCGCCGCCGGGGGCCGCCTCGCACTCCCCCGACTGGGCGGCAGTCTGTCGCGCTCCCGGGTCGTGGCCGCGTTCCTCCTGGCCCTCGCGATCGGGCCGCTCCTGACGTTCGTGCTGTCCTCCGTGGGCGACCGCGACGCG
This sequence comes from Curtobacterium sp. MCBD17_035, assembly GCF_003234815.2. Lineage (NCBI taxonomy): Bacteria > Bacillati > Actinomycetota > Actinomycetes > Micrococcales > Microbacteriaceae > Curtobacterium > Curtobacterium sp. MCBD17_035. The sequence goes on from NZ_CP126279.1 coordinate 3,202,994, forward strand.
ATCACGGTCGAGGTGCTCGCCTACCAGATGCTCGTGCTCGTCGTGGCGCTCGTCGGCGGGATGTGGCCGGCCGTGTTCGCCGCGGTGCTGTCGGGGCTGTCCCTCGACTTCTTCTTCGTGCAACCCCTGTACACGGTGACCGTGCAACGGCCCTGGCACCTCGCGGCCCTCATCCTCTACGTGGCGAGCGCCGTCGCGGTGAGCTGGGTCGTGGACCGGTCCGCGCGACGATCGCGCGCCGCCCGCCGTGCCGCCGCCGAGTCCGCGCTCCTGGTCGGGATCGCCGGCAGCGTCCTGCGCGGGGACGACGCCCTGCAGGCACTCGTCGACCGAGCGCGTGAGGCGTTCGGGTTCGACGGTGTGCTCGTCCGGCAGGGTGAGGACGTCGTCGCCGAGGCCGGCGCCGTGCATGGTGCGCCGAGCGCGACCACGCGCCTCCAGTCCGGCGGCACCGTCGAGTTCCACGGTTCCGCCGACCCGGGCGGACAGCGGTTGCTCCGCGTCGTCGAGCGGCAGATCGACGTGGCGCTCGACCACCGCACCCTGGCGCGGACGGCGGGCGAGGCGGAGCGGATCGCGGCGGCGGACCGGGTGCGCAGCGCCATCCTCGCCGCCGTCGGGCACGACGTGCGTCGGCCGCTGGCCGCCGCGTCGGCCGCGATCCAAGGCCTCCGCGCGCAGGACGTCACCCTGTCCGACCACGACCGGGAGGTCCTCCTCACCACCGCCGACGAGAGCCTGCGGACCCTCGGGTCACTGCTCGCGGACCTGCTCGACGTCTCGCGGGTCCAGGCGGGCGCGCTCGCCGTGGCGACCGCACCGATCGGCGTCGACACCGTCGTCGCTCCGGCGCTCGACGAGCTCGAGCTCGGCCCGGGCGCCGTCGACCTCGACCTGCCCGCCGAGCTCCCGCCGGTCCGTGCCGACGCGGTGCTGCTGCAGCGGGTCGTCGTGAACCTGCTCGCGAACGCCGAGCGGTACGCCCCCGCCGGCACCCGCGTCCGCGTGGCGGCGAGCGCCTTCGGCGGCATGGTCGAGCTGCGCATCGCGGACCAGGGCCCGGGCATCCCACCGGAGCGTCGGGACGACGTGTTCATGCCGTTCCAGCGACTCGGGGACACGGACAACGACACGGGGCTCGGCCTCGGACTGGCGCTCGCCCGCGGGTTCATCGAGGCGATGGACGGATCGGTCGAGGTCGACGACACCCCGGGCGGCGGCCTGACCGTCGTCGTGCGGCTCCCCATCGCGGGACACCTCGGCGTCGGAACCGTCACCACGCACACGCACGGCACGGCGACGAGCACGTGACGGGCCCGCACTGCGCCTCCCGGTCGCTGGCGCGCGAAGCGGGCCGAGGGAGGAAGATCGGAGCGTGAAGACACTGGAGTTGCCACAGACCGACCTGACCGCGTCCGACATCGTGCTCGGACTCATGCGGATCACCGACATGTCCGACGAGGAGATCCGCACCCTCGTCGGCACCGCCCGGGACGCCGGGATCACGATGTTCGACCACGCGGCCGTGTACGGCGGCGCGATGCACCACTGCGAGCGCCGGTTCGGCGAGGCGCTCGGACTCTCGTCCTCCGAGCGGGACGAGATCGTCATCCAGACCAAGGTCGGGATCCGCGACGGGTACTTCGACTTCTCGAAGGAGCACATCCTCGAGTCGGTCGACGGCTCGCTCGAGGCCCTGCACACCGATCACATCGACGTCCTGCTCCTGCACCGGCCCGACGCACTCGTCGAGCCCGACGAGGTCGCCGCGGCGTTCGACGAGCTCCACGCGGCCGGCAAGGTCAAGCACTTCGGTGTCTCGAACCACACGCCCGGTCAGGTCGAGCTCCTCAAGCGCTCGGTCCGGCAGCCGCTCGCGTTCAACCAGGTGCAGCTGAGCATCACGCACGCGAACCTCGTCGCGCAGGGCGTCGCCTCGAACATGGCCGGGCTCGAGCAGTCGGTCGACCGTGACAACGGCATCCTCGACTACTCGCGCCTCAACGACATCACCCTGCAGGCGTGGTCGCCGTTCCAGAAGGGGTTCTTCGACGGCGTGTTCCTGGGCGACCGCGAGCAGTACGGGGAGCTCAACGACGTCATCGACGAGCTCGCCGACGCGTACGACTGCACCCCGACCGGCATCGCCGTGGCCTGGATCACCCGCCACCCGGCGCAGATGCAGGTCGTCCTCGGCACGACGAACCCGCAGCGTGTGCGGGACTCGGCCGCCGGGTCGGACGTCCGGCTGTCGCGGCCGGACTGGTACCGGTTGTTCACCGCCGCGGGGCACCTGGTCCCGTAGCGGGGCGCTCGGCGTCGCACCGCGTTCGTCCCGTTGCACCGCGCGATCCCGTGGTGCAACGGGAACCGCGCGGTGCGACGTCCGCGGAGGTCGTCAGCGCCCGATGGCGTCGAGCTCCTCGAGCGCGTCCGCGGGCAACTCGATGCCCGCGCCCTCGACGTTCTCGTGCAGGTGCTGCACCGACTTCGTGCCCGGGATGAGCAGCATCACCGGCGAGCGCTGCAGCAGCCAGGCGAGCGCGATCTGGAGGGGCGACGCACACAGGCGCGCCGCCACCCGTCCCAGCGTGTCCGACTGGAGCGGGTTGAAGCCGCCGAGCGGGAAGAACGGCGTGAACCCGATGCCGAGCTCCGCGCAGCGGTCGACGAGCGCGTCGTCGTCGCGGTGCGCGAGGTTGTAGTGGTTCTGCACGGTGACGAACGGGGCGATGCTCCGGGCCTCCTCGAACTGCGTCATCGTCACGTTGCTGATGCCGAGGTGCCGGATGCGGCCCTCCTGCTGGAGTTCGACGAGCGCTTCGTACGGCTCGGCGATCGAGCCCTCCTCGGCACCGAACGCCCCGCCGACGCGGAGGTTCACGACGTCCATGGCCTCGACGCCGAGGTGCTCGAGGTTCTCGTCGATCGCCTCACGCAGGTCCTCGCGGCCGAGCGCCGAGGGCCAGTCGCCGTCGGCCGTCCGCCGCGCGCCGACCTTCGTGACGATGTGCAGTCCCTCGGGGTACGGGTGCAGGGTCTCGCGGATGAGCTCGTTGACCGTGAACGGGCCGTAGTAGTCGCTCGTGTCGATGTGGGTGATGCCGAGCTCGATCACGGCGCGGAGGACCTCCTCGGCGCCCTGGCGGTCCTCGGGCGGACCCATCACCCCGGGTCCCGCGAGCTGCATCGCGCCGTAGCCGAAGCGGGTCACGGTGAGGTCGTCGGCGAGGGTCAGGGTTCCACCGGGGAGCGTCGTCATGCCGTCGATGGAACTCCCGGCGCCTGGGCCGACACCCAACCGCCCCGGTCCCCCGTTCCGAACACCCTGCACAGCGACACGCAGCGATCGGCGAGAGGGAAGAGGTGGTCGACGTGGCTCCGACACCGTTCTGGACCGTGGCCTACACCGAGTCCGGCAGCACCGAGGTCGCGGTGGCCGTGCTCGGTGCGTGCGACCGTGATGACGCCGTGCGGCGCGCGCTCGACGTGCTCGGCGTCGGGGTCACCGTCGTCTGGGTCGAGCCGCGGCACGACGCCGTCGTGGCGGCCTGACCGCCCCGCCGAGGGCGTCACCGGCAGGCCCGCGGCCTGACCGCCCCGGTCGGCAGCGTCAGCCGAACAGGCGCCGGGAGGCGATCGCCGCGCCCTCGACGAGTGCGCCGAGCTTGGCCCACGCGACGTCGGTCGCCACGAACTCGTAGCTCGCGAAGGTGGCGAGCCCGCAGTCGGTCCCCGCGATGACGCGTGCCGGGTCGCCCACGGCCTCGGCGGCCTCGACGATCCGGTTCGCCACGACCTGCGGGTGCTCGAGGTAGTTGGTCGTGACGTCGATGACGCCCGGGATGAGCAGGGCACCGTCGGGCAGCGGGTGCTGCCGGAAGGCGGGGAGTTCGTGCTGGTGGGCGGGGTTCCCGAACGGGATGCTGAACGCCCCGACCTCGGCCCGGTAGAGGTGCTCGAGCAGCTCGTCGACGGGGACGTCGTCCTGGTGCGGGCCCTGCCAGTTGCCCCAACAGACGTGGAGTCGCACGCGGTCCTTCGGGATGTTCCGCAGTGCCCGGTTGATCGCCTCGACGTGCAGGTCGACGGCGGCCAGGAACTCGTCGAGCGTCGCGTCGCCGAAGTGGATGACCCGCTCCATGGCGAGGTCCGGGGCGTCGAGCTGCAGCGTGTGCCCGCGTGCCACGATCTCCTCGTACTCGACGCGGAGCTCCTCGGCGAGCGCGAACACGTACTCGCGGTGGTCGCCGTAGTGGGGGTTCTCCTCGTCGAGGAGCAGGGTCGTCGCGACGATGCCCGGGGTCGCGGCGGACACGAACGTGCCCGCGGGACGACGCCCGGCCTCGGCGTTCCGCGCCAGCTCCCGTTCGAACGCGTCGAGGTCGGACCGGACCCCGGCACGCTCCTCGTCGTAGTGGAGCAGTCCCTGCGCCAGCGGGGTGTCCCAGACCCGGGCGAACTCGGCGCCCTCGTCGATCTGCCGTGCCTGGAAGGCGGCGTACTCCGGGAACTTGATCGAGTCCAGCGTGGGCTTGCGGTGGCCGACCCCGCCGAACCCGTCGATGCGGTCGCGGATGTAGGTCGAGAACCCGACGCGGGGGACCTCACCGTCGTTGACGACGTCGAGACCCGTGGTGAGCTGCTGTTCGACGGTGCGTGCGAGTACGCGGTCGGTCTCCGCACGGAGCGCGTCGACGTCGATGTCGTGACCCTGATCGCGTGCGACGAGCAGCCGCGTGAGCTCGGGGGAACGCGGGAGGCTCCCGGTGTGCGTGGTGAGGATGCGGTCGGTCATGCGTTCGATCCTGCCGCACCCCCGGGACCCCCGACGACCGACCGTCACCGAGGGCAACACCGCGGGCCGGCGCCAGCCCGACGACCGGGTTCGCCGGTGTCAGTCCCCGAGCTGGTCGTCGCGTTCCTCGTCGCGGAGGTCGTCCTGCAGCTCCTCCTCGGTGAGGCCGCGGCCCACGACCGGCGTGCGGAACACGCTCGGGGCCGCGGAGTCCTCGTCCTCGAAGTCCGCGTCGTCGAAGTCGACGCCCTCGGGCAGACCGCCCTCGGGCCCGTCGCCGCCGGGCAGACCGCCCTCGGGATCGCCACCGCCGGGTGTCAGGGGTTCCATCATCGACATGCTCCGAGCATGCTCCTCGGACGGCCCGCCGCGCCCGGGCCGCGGTGGGCCGTCACCCGCTGTTCACTCGAGCTCGGGTCAGTGGTCCGGGAGGCGCGGCCGACGGCACCGCCGTCCCACCGAGGGAGCACGCTGGGTGCACACCACCCAGCGACTCCCCGAGGAAGAGGAACGCCATGCCCGTCCTGGACCGTTTCGACATGACCGGACGGACCGCCGTCGTCACCGGTTCGACCCGCGGGCTCGGCAGGGCCTTCGCCACGGCCCTCGCGGAGGCCGGGGCGAACGTCGTGGTCGTCGGGCGGGACGCGGACGCTGCCGCGACCGTCGAGGCCGAACTCGGCGCGCTCGGTGCCGACGTCCTGACCGTCCTCGCGGACGTGACCCGCCGCGATGACGTCGAGCGGCTCCTCGCCGCCGCGGTCGACCGGTTCGGGCGGGTCGACGTCCTCGTCAACAACGCGGGCGCCTGCATCCACAAGCCCGCCCTCGACGTGACCGACGAGGAGTGGCACGAGGTCATGAGCGTCAACGTCGACGGGCTCTGGATCGCGAGCCAGGTCTTCGGGCGGCACATGATCGAGCGGGGTGGTGGATCGATCGTCAACGTCGGATCGATGTCGGGCGCGATCGTCAACCGCCCGCAGTGGCAGCCCGCCTACAACGCCTCGAAGGCGGCCGTCCACCACCTCACGCGGAGCCTCGCTGCCGAGTGGGCGCCGATGCACGTCCGCGTGAACGCCATCGCGCCCGGGTACATGCGGACGGACATGGCGCCGGTCGACGCCACCGAGTTCCACCGCCACTGGATCGAGGACACGCCGCAGCAGCGCGCCGGGGAGCCCGACGAGTTGGGGCCGGCGATGGTGTTCCTGGCGAGCGACGCCTCGAGCTTCGTGACCGGGTCGGTGCTGACGATCGACGGCGGCTACACCGTGTTCTGACCGCCGCCGGGGGGCCACGGGACCGCGCCGTCAGGCGCGGTGGACGTCCGCCGTCCGCGCGCCTCGGGCACGCCCGCGCGGTCCGTCGTGATGGACGAGCACCGGGCACGTGGCGTACTCCGCGCACGCCGAGCTGACCGAACCGAGCAGGAGTCCGGCGAAGCCCCCGTGACCACGGCTGCCGACCACGAGCATGACCGCGTCCTCGCTCGCCTCGATGAGCGAGCGCGCCGGGGGGCCGTTCACCACCTTCGTCCGGAACCAGCTCGGCTGGCCGTCCGGGAACACGTCGGCGCAGGCGTCATGGAGGACCGCGCGGACGTCCTCCTCGGGTGACCAATCGGTGAGTACAGCAGCTCCGTAGCTGGCCTGGGGGGTTTGCCAGGTCCCGACCGCGACGAGCTTCGTGTGCAGGGACCGCGCGAGGTCCGCCGCGTAGCGGAAGGCCTCCCTGGACTGCGGCGACCCGTCGACGCCGACGACGATGTCACCCGTGTGCTGAAGTTCGTGATCGCTCATGTGACCAGGTTCCGGCCCCGTCGTAGCGCGGACCAGGGACCGTAGTCCCGGATCGATCACCGCGCCAGCAGTGGTAGCCCGCGTACAACCCGTCGAAGGCAGGCCGTCCATCACCGCGGCTACACCGTGTTCTGACCGCCGCGCGCGCCACGAGCGAGACGAGCGTTGGCCTGCCGGGCCGCAGCGGTCATCCGTTCCAGGAACGCGATGACCGTCGCCAGCTCGGGGTCCGGCGTCTCACGGAGCGACCCCGCGATCTGCGCACCCGAGAAGGCGAGGAACGCGCGGGCCTGTTCCCGGGCCTCCCGGACGGGTCGCAGCGTGACGCGTCGACGGTCGCTGCCCTCGCGTGACCCCACGATGTGCCCGGCGGCCTCGAGACGGTTGAGCAGCACGGTCGTCGCGCCGGAGGTCATGCCGATCTCACGACCGAGACGGCCACCGTGCTCATCCGCGGGGACGGGAGCGTCCGTGCGACCTTGCCGTCGGACGGGACCGACGGCGCGACGGCGGAACTCGAGGTCCTGCGCCGCGGTGTACGAGTCGTGGATGCGGCCGATCGTCGTCGACGCGCCCTAGCGTGGCGGACTGGCCGCCGACCGCCAGCCACTCCGGACGAGGGACACCCCGTGCAGGCGTCCGGAGCGGGTGACATCCGGGGTGACCTCGACCCCCGGTGACCCCCACACGGTCCGGGACGAGCGCGAGGTGGGCCCGTCCCGCGTGTGACCCTTCCGCGATGAGCAGCACCATGCGGGCGCGGACCCCGCCGGTCGACGACGTCGCGGGCCAGCGTCGGCGGGCGTGGACAGGGGCGGGGTCCCCCTGGTCGGACGCCCTCGTGGTGGCCGCCATCGCGACGCTCGTCACCGGAGCCGGCTGCTGGGTGCCGTCCGCGACGTGGGACGAGGGTGCGACGGTGAGCGCGGCGACCCGGTCGTGGTCGGAGCTGGTCGCCCTGGCCCGGACCGTCGACCTCGTGCATCTGGCCTGGTACGCGACGATGCACTGCTGGTTCGACCTCGTCGGGTACTCGCCGCTCGCGCTCCGCGCCGTGTCGGTGCTCTGCGTCGGTGCGACCGCCGGGCTCGTCACGGTCCTCGGACGGGTGGTGCTCGGCCGATCCGCCGGGCTGCTCGCGGGTGCGTTCTTCGTGCTCCTCCCGCGGGTCACGCTGTCCGCCACCGACGGACGGTCGGGCGCTGCCTCCGCGTTCGTCTCGGTCCTGCTCACCCTGGTGCTCGTGACGGTGGCCGGTCGCCTCCTGCGCGAGCAGAGGGAGGACCCGCTCGGACGACGGCCACGGAGGACGCTGCTCTGGACCGTGTACGGCATCGTGGCGGTGCTCGCGGTCGTCGTGTTCCTGCACGACGTGCTCATGCTGGTCGTGCACGCGATCGCCGTCGCGGCGTGGGCGACCCGCTGCCCGGACCGTACCGCGAGCCGACGCCTCGCCGTCGGCTTCGTGAGCGCCGCGGGTGGGGCCGCGGTGGTGTGCGTGCCGTTCGTCCGGATGGCGGCCGCGCAGGTGGGCCAGGTCTCCTGGCTCCATCGCCCCGACCTCGGCACGGTCAAGCAGATCGTCGTCGAACAGTGGTTCTCCGCCGATCCGCCGTTCGCGGTCCTCGGCGTGCTCCTGGTGGGTCTCGGCCTGGCGCGGTGCTGGCGGGAGCGGTCGACGACCGGCCCGCTGCTCGTGGCGTGGCTCCTGGTCCCGACGATCATGCTGCTCGCGGTGTCCGTGGTCTGGACGCCCGTCTACCAGGCTCGGTACCTGGCCTTCTGCAGCCCGGCCGTCGCGCTGCTCGCCGCCGTGGCGATCCGTGGCTGGCGTCCGAGCCGGATCGTCGTGGTCCTCGTGCTCGCGGCGGTCCTCGCGGCGCCGGCGTACGCGCGACAGCGCACCGAGGAGGGCAAGGACACCGACTGGGCGCGTGTGGCCCGGGAATCGAGCGCGGTGCGTGCGGCGCCGAGGACCACCGCCGCGCTGTACGGCGACGTCGAGGGGGACGCGGACTCGACCCTCGACGTCATCCCCCTGCTCTACCCGGATTCGTTCCCGGGCGCGGTCGACTGCAGAGCCGGGCGCTCCGCCGACACGCGCGACACGCTGTTCCCGAGTCGGCGGCCCCTGTCGCAGGCACTCCGGTGCGCCCGAGGGCACCGGACGGTCTGGCTGGTCACCACCCGGGAGGACCGGGCGTGGCGGTCACGGGTCGTCGCCGCCCTGACGTCGACCGGGTACCGGATCGACGTGCCCGACCGCGGCGGTGCCACGAGCGTGATGCGGTTCCACCGTGACCACGAGCACGCATCCGCTCGCGGTCGATGATCCGACCCGGACGCCACCGGCGGCGCGACGGGCGTCGCATCGTGCGGCTGTGCGCCCCGGGGCCGCCAGTCAGCGCTTGCCGTTGCCGGTCGCGTTCCCGTGTCCGTTCCCGTGCCCGTCCGCAGCGTCCTCCACGACGTTGCCGACGCCCTTCCCGGGGTGCTGCTTCACGGTGCCGGCGGCAGTGGTCGGCGTCGCCACGGGCACGGTCGGCTCGGGCTGCGGCACGGTCGTCGGGGTGACGGACGGCTGCGGCGCGGGCTCGCTGGTCTGGGACGGCGGCGCGGGTTCGCTCGGTCCGCTGCTCGGGACCTGGGACGGCAGGGGTGACGTCACCGGGCCGGAGGTCATGGTCGTGGCGGTCCCGGTCGGCTCCGGGGTCGCCGGACCCCGTGACCGGACGGCGAGCGCGACGAGGACCCCGATGACGACGAGCGCGGCGACGACCGCGACGACGATCCACGCGGTCCGGCGGCGCCGCGCGCGCTCGGCTCCCGAGCCCGACGGGCCTGGTCCGCCCGGCCCGGCACCACCACCGCCGGATCCCGCGCCACGTCCACCGGATCCCGCGCCACGTCCGCCGGCCCCGCCGGCCCCGCCGGCCCTGGCGCCGCCTCCACCCCCACCGTCGGCACCAGCCACGCCGCCACCGAGCACGGCGGTCGGGGCGTCGGCCCCGCCGCCCTGGGTGCCGGTGAGCAAGCGCGTCGGCGCGTCTCCGGTGGGCATCGCCCGCGTCGGCGCGTCCATCGCGGCCGTCGGACGGTCCGCGTGCGCAGCGTCCGCGCCCACGGCACCGACCGCGGCACCGGCCACCCCGGCAGCCGCACCGGCTGCGGCGGCGGCGCGCCCCGGACCTCCCGGTCGATCGAGCAGGGCAGTCGGCGCGGCGGCCGTGTCGACGTCGCGGCCCAGGGCGCGGAGTCGGGCGGCGGCCTCGGCGGCGGTCGGCCGGTCCTCCGGCGCCATCGCGCTCATGGTGTGGAGCAGGGTGCGCCACGCGACGGGCAGCGACGGATCGATCTCGGGTGCCCGGGTCAGTCGCGCGGTGGCGGACTCCATGACGCCGCCCGGGAACGCCTGCCGTCCGGTGAGCGCCTCGAGCAGCAGCAGCCCGAGCGCGTACACGTCCGCCTCGCCGGTGAGCTCCTGGTTCGTCACCTGCTCGGGCGCCAGGTACGCGGCCGTGCCCATGACCATGCCGGTCCCGGTCAGCCGGGCGGCGTCGCGGAGCAGGGCGATGCCGAAGTCCGCCAGCTTCACCCGGAGGCCGCCCGGTGCTGTCGCGTCGTCCTCGATCAGGACGTTCGCGGGCTTGACGTCGCGGTGGACGATGCCCTGCGCGTGGACGGCGGCGAGCGCGTCGGCCACCTGCGCGCCGATGTGCGCGACGACGCCCCGCGCGAGCGCACCGTCGCGCATGCGGGTGGCCAGGTCGGTGCCCGGCACCAGTTCCATGACGAGGAACGACTCACCGTCGCCGTCGGCGATCGCCGCGTCGTACAGGGTGACGAGCGAGGGGTGCCGGAGGCTCGCGAGGACGCGGATCTCGGCTTCGGCCCGGCTGCGCTCACCGTGGTCGACGGGCCCGGTGCGGAACACCTTGACGGCGACCTCGCGGCCGAGCTGCTCGTCGACCGCGCGGTACACGGTCGCCATGCCGCCGTGGCCGAGCGTCCCGAGCACCTGGTAGCGGCCGCCGATGGTCCGTGGGGCAGGTCCGTCGTCGCTCATGCTGCCCAACGCTACCGAGGCAGGGGCCGCGTGGTTCCGAGCGGGACGGAAGCGCTGCCGGCCAGGCCCTCGCGTGCGACGGCGTAGGAGGGTTCACGGAGGGCGCGGGTCCACGGGTAGGTCCCACTCCCCGGGAGCGGTCGCAGCATCGGGTCGAACCGCGTGCCGGTGTCCGTGTCCGTCGTGCCGGCGTCGCGGGCGAGCACCAGTCGCGCGAAGGGGTGCCACACGCCGAGGGGTTCCGCGTGCAGGAGCTGGAGGACCCACGAGCCCTCGTCGAGCACGGCTGCGCTGGCGCTCGGATCGGACGGCAGCGTCGGTCCGGGCAGCGCACGTGCGGCGACGAGCACGGGGCCGAGCGCGCCGCGGTACGGCACCAGGGACGTGAAGCGGAGACCGTCGGGGGTGCGGGCAGGGCGGAGCATCCAGCGGTCCGGCAGCCCGAGCCCGGTGGCCGCGAGCAGGAGGTCTGCGGGCCCGCCCGGGGTGGTGGCGCGGACAGCGAGGCCCCAGATGTCGGGCAGCACCGCCGGCAGGCCGATCCCCCGCGACAACCGTGCCTCGACGACCTGGCCGTCGGCAGCGCCGTCGTCGATCCACCCGATGCCACTGGGCTCCGCACGTCGGTACCAGTCGATCCGCCCCCGCAGTGCGACCCCGTGCGGGTGGACCGGGCGGCCGCGACGCGCCGCTCGGACGGCAGCGATGCCCGCCGCGGCGAGCGCGCCGGCCGCGGCGGCGAACGGTACTCGGCTGGCGTCCTCGGTGTGCATGTGCCCACGATGCCAGCGCTTCCCGCACGCGCCCACAGCGGGGCGCGGGGCGCGGTTCCGGCGTGACGGGATCGGATCAGCGTCGTGCAGCTCGGCGATCGTCGGCCTCAGATGACGTAGGTGGCGAAGAGCGGCCCGTACGTCTGGCCGTTCCCGGGGACCGGGTCGCTCCCCGGGGCCCCGACCGCGGCGGCCTCGACGAGCACCTGCCCGTTGTTGGTGCGCAACGGCAGGGCCCGGTTCGGGATGTGCGCCGAGTGCTCGAGGGTGAAGCTCGCCCCGGTAGGGATCGGTGCGTCCACGCGGTACTCGCGCCGAATGCCGACCGCCCCGCCGGGGAAGGTCGCGGGACCCGTCGGGACGACGTTGCCGGTCGTCAGACCGATCGCGGCACCGTCCGCGCCGACGCCGACCAGTTCGATGGCCGACACGATGGTGGCGCCCCCGATCGAGATCGTGCCGAACGTGTACGTGAGCAGGGACCCCGCGGGCAGTGGCACGCTGCCCGCGTTCCGGATCACGCTGCGGAACGTGTAGGTGCCGTTCACCCGGTACGCGGGTTGCCCGCTGATCGTCGTGCCGGGGCCCTGCAGGAACGGCCATGTCGGTCCGCCGGCACTGACCACGGCGATGTCGAAGGCCGGGACCACCGTCCGGGTGGCACTCGCCGGGGCGATGCCGCTCACGGTCGCGGTGAGCGTCACGGTCCCGGCTGCCGTCCCCGCCGTCAGGTCGGTCGCCCGTGCGGTCCCCGAGGCGTCCGTCGTCACCGTGCGCTGCGTCACCCCGGGCGCGCCGAAGAAGGCGGGCCCGGAGACCCGGAGGACGATCGTCTCGCCAGCGACGGGCTTCCCGTCCGCGCCGACGAGCACCGCGCGGCCGTCCGACAGATCACCGCCCGTCGGCCGTTGGTCGGGCTCGTCGAACACCACGTGGAGGATCGCTCCAGCACTCGCCGCCGCTGCGGGCGTGGTCGCGCTCAGCGCGATGGCCGGGATGCTCCATGCCGCTGCACCCACCAGCGTGCGGCGTGCGATCGTCTGCGGGCGCCCGTCGGGGCCCGTCCGCCGCTCGTCGTCGTCGCTCATCCGGTCGTCCACCTCTCGTCGTCGGACTCCGGCCCGTGCCGGAGGTGATCGGAACGGTAGGTGCACAGGGCGCCGAGGACGACCGGGTCCGCGGTGGATCCCCACGTCGACGGGGATCCACCGGATCTCGATCACTCGCCGTGTCAGCCGACGTCGGGTGATCACCGGGGAGCGCCTCACCCTCCCCGGCGAGTGCCGCGCCGCCTACTTGGCCGACGCGTAGTCGTCGGCCACCGCGACCTGCAGCGGGAACTCGACGGGGAAGTCCCCGAACAACAGGCGCCCGGCATCGGCGGCCGCGGACCGGACGTGCTCGACGACACGGTCGGCGTCGCCTTCGGGCGTGTGCACCATGATCTCGTCGTGCAGGAAGAACACCAGGTGCGGGCCGGCGGTGACCGGTCCGGGCCACTCGGCCATCAGGCGCGTCCGGAGCCCGGCGAGCCAGGACAGCGCCCACTCGGCGGCGCTCGCCTGCACGACGAAGTTCCGGGTGAACCGACCCCAGCTCCGCGCACGACTCCGCGCCGCCCGTTCGAGTGCCGGTGAACCCTCGGCCGAGAACGCGTGGGCCTGGGCGGCCAGCTGGTCGGGGGACGGTGCCGGCGAGGTCCGCCCGAGCCGTGACGTGACGACCTCGCCCCGCTCGCCCGCCCGGGCCGCTGCCTCGACGAGCGCGAGCGCCTTCGGGTACGCCCGCGCCAGTCGGGGCACGAGCCGTCCGCCCTCGCCCTGGGTGGCGCCGTACATCGCGCCGAGCATCGCGCCCTTGGCCTGCTGCCGGGTCTCGACCGCACCCGAGGCGACCACGCCGTCGTACAGGTCGCGGCCCCGCCCGGCCTCCGCCATCGCACGGTCCTGCGCGAGCGCGGCGAGGACACGGGGTTCGAGCTGCGCCGCGTCCGCGACGACGAGTTTCCAGCCGGGGTCGGGGACGACCGCGGCCCGGATCTGCTTCGGCAGCTGCAGGGCTCCGCCGCCGCTGGCCGCCCACCGCCCGGAGACGACACCGCCGACGACGTACTCCGGGTGGAACCGGCCGTCCTCGATCCACTCGTCGAGCCACGTCCAGCCGTTCGCGGTGAGCAACCGGGAGCGCCGCTTGTAGTCGAGCAGCGGTTCGATCGCCGGGTGGTCGTGGCGCGCGAGCTCCCACTTGCGGGTGGAGTCGACGACGAGCCCGGCCCGGCGGAGGGAGCGGAGGACGTCCGCGGGCGAGTCGGGGTTGAGCCCGGGGTCGTCGAGCCGTTCGCGCAGCACGGCGGCGAGCTCCTCGAGCCGCCGCGGTCGGACGCCGTACGGCACGCGGGGGCCGAGCACGTCCTCGAGGATCCGCTCGTGCACGTCGACCCGCCACGGCAAGCCCCCGAAGCGCATCTCCGCGGCGACGAGTGCCCCGGCAGACTCGGCGGCGAGCAACAGCCGGAGCGCACCCGGATCCCGGGACCCGGCCACGGCCTCCTGTTGCGCGCGGAACTCGGCGACGGGATCGGCAGCGGACACCGGATCTGCAGCGATCCGTCCGGTGGACGACGGCCCCGACGCGAAGATCGAGTCGTCGAACAGGGCGTCCGCGCGCGGTGCGGGGGCGGCCTCGCCGGGGTCGTCCCACCAACCGTCCGGTGCCGTCGCGAGCGGCGACCCGGCGGTCGCGACCGCGGTGCGCAGGATCCGGTGGCACAGCCGCAGGTCGACGCACCGCGCGACACGGCCGCCCGCCGCGAGCACCTGTGGGTACCAGCGGGCCGTGTCGTCCCACACCCACCGCACGCCCGGCGCTTCGTGCACCGCGATCCAGGCCGGGAGGCCCGCCGCGGCCACGTGCACCGGCGCGCCCTGGGCGGTCCCCGCGTCCGACACGACGGTCGCGAGCGTGCCGCCGTCGACGCGGTTCAGGACGATGTGCACCCGTCGATCATGCCCGGGACCACCGGCACGACCGGCACGGTCAGCCCTCCTCGGCTCCGACGAGGTACTTCCGAAGAGAGCCGTCCGCGAGCACCGTACGCACGACGGCGGGGTCGTGCAGGGCGTGGCGGTCGAGCGACGACGGGCGACACATCGGGTGAAGGTCCAGCCGCCGATGCCCCGACCCCCGTGCCCGACGCGGACGGGGTGAGGACCGGATGTGACCATGCCCGGACGCTTCCCGACCCCCTCCGACCGAACTGGAGCACAGATCCACATGAGCGACGACCGACCCGACCAGCAGCAACCCCGCACCCTCTCGCCGGCGACGGCGTCGGAGGATCGATTAGGGAGTCCCAGCCGTCGCTCGATCGTCCTCGCGGGAGCGTGGAGCGTTCCCGCGATCGCCCTCGCCACCGCGACCCCTGCACATGCGGCCAGTGACAGCGCCACCATCACGGTCTCGTTCGCCGATTCCGCGCCTCGCGCACCGGGTTCCTCGCTCGCCGACGGGACCGCGACCGTCCGCTCCGGCAGCGGAGTTCCGTTGCCGAACGAGACCGTCGTCCTCACGGTCTCCGGACCCGCCTCCTTCGGCCCCCCGGGGACCACCACGGTCACGGTCACCACCGACGCCGCAGGCCAGGCGGCTGCCGCCGGTCTCACCGCGGGCACGACCAACGGCACGGTGACGCTCACCGCGACCGTGACCGGTGCGGGGACTGCCACCGCCACGATCAGCGTCCTCCATCAGGGTGTGCTCCACCAGGAGGCCGCGGTCCGGTTCCCGGCGGCGACCGGCGCGTTCACCGCACTCGCCTCGAACAGCACGTCGAACAACCGGTACGGCGTCGCTGGCGTGACCTCGACCGGCGAGGTGTGGAGTTACTACTCGGGGACGAACACGGTGCGACGGGTCGCCACCGGTGCCGATCCGTCGATCGCGCCGGCGATCGCCCTCCGGGGGAACTCGAACGACAGCTTCACCCACTACGTGAAGGGAGGCGTGGCTTTGAACGACAATGGCTCACCGCTGTTCCCCGGGGTACCGGGACCGTTCACGCACCTGACCGCGACGAGTACTGCGGACAACCTGTACTGCGTCGTCGCGGTGACGTCTGCCGGTGCCGTCTGGCGGTACTTCTACGGCAACACGTCCTCCAGTGTGGCGCAGGTCGCGTCGGACGCGGATCCGACGATCCCGCCGGTGTCGGCGATCAGCTCCGTCAGCAAGGACTCCTCGCAGGTCTTCGTGACCCGGGACGGCGTCCTCCACTCCCGCAGTACTGCAGACGCGACTCCCTTCCCAACGACGGCGCGGTTCGTGGGCGCGTCGGCGACCAGCACGCTGGCCAACCACTACGCGTTCGTCGCCGTGACGTCCACCGGCGAGGTGTGGCGCCTCGGCTATCGCAGCAGTGCGCCGACCCTCATCGACCGCGTCGCCACCGGCGCCGACCCCACGGTCACACCGGTGGTCGGGATCCGCTCCGACGCCAACGACCACGTTCCGGTCTGGGTCGGGACGGACGGCCGGGCGTACTCGACCTGGTCGAGTACGCCTGTCTTCCCGGCGGCGACCGGCCGCTTCACGCATCTCGCCGCGGACGCGGAGGCGCACAACCGGTTCGCGGTCGTGGGGGTCACGACGACCGGCGAGGTGTGGCGGTGGCACTACGGCGGGAACAACTCCAGAACCGACGACTACGCGCGTGTCCTCACCGGTGCGGACCCCGCGATCGCACCGGGTGTGGGACTGCGCGACGACTCGAACGACTCCGTCGCGTTCTCGGTGACCGGGGCGTCCGCCTGATCGGACGCATTTCGTCATTCTCGAGTGGCGCGGGAATGGGCGCGGTCCAGGCTGGGTTTCAGGAACGTCCGCGAACGCACCGAGGGAACCCCATGCACCACCTGAGAACCGCCACCGTCGTCGCCGCCACCGCGGCACTCGCACTCGCACTCACCGGGTACTCCGGCGCCACGGGGACCGCGCCGGCGAGCGCCGCCAGCAGCACGAAGGGCGGGACGCTCCACATCCTGACCACCGCGACGGCGGTGCACCTCGATCCCGCGACGAGCCAGAACCTGTCGACGACGACGCTCGGCCTGGTCGTCCGACGCCTCACCACGTGGGACATCCGGCCGGGGAAGACCGCGAAGGTCGTGCCGGACCTCGCCACGACCACGGGCACGCCGAGCGACGGCGGGAAGACCTGGACCTACCACCTGAAGAAGGGGATCGAGTTCCAGGACGGCACCCCGATCACCAGCCAGGACATCAAGTACGGCGTCGAGCGCTCCTTCGCGCCGACCCTCACCGGTGGCCTGAGCTACCACAAGTCATTGCTCGTCGGAGGCTCGAGCTACCAGGGTCCGTTCGACGGCGGGCAGCTCGACAGCATCGCGACGCCCGACGACCGCACGATCGTGTTCCACCTCGATGCGGCCTACGGCGACTGGCCGTGGATCGCGTCGATGCCCGCGTTCGCGCCCGTGCCGCAGGGCAAGGGCGACCCGAACACGTACGACGCGAAGCCGGTCGCGTCGGGCCCCTACCAGGTGCAGTCGAACCAGCAGGGCTCCCAGCTGACCCTCGTGCGGAACAAGCACTGGAGCGCCGGGACGGACAAGGTGCGCACCGCGGGCCCCGCGAAGATCGTGTTCGAGGAGAGCCAGGACGAGTCGACCCTGACCCAGAGCCTCATCGCCGACTCGGGTGACGCGAAGGACTCGTTCGCAGCCACCTACCTCGGGGCCGCAGAGCTCAACCAGGTCCGCCCGAACCCGTCCGCCGCGTCGCGCGTCGCCACGTCGAAGGCCGGCCCGATCACGTACCTCGCCATGAACACGCAGCGTGGCGCACTGAAGGACCTCCAGGTGCGCAAGGCCCTGGAGTACGCGACCGACAAGCGCGCCTTCCGGATCGCCGCCGGTGGCGCCCAGGCGGGCACGTACGCGTCGACGCTCATCACACCGGGCATCGCGGGCCGCAAGTCGTACGAACTGTACAAGGCGCCGGCGTCCGGGAACGTGAAGAAGGCGAAGGCGCTGCTCAAGGCGGCGGGCCAGAAGGACCTGCACTTCACGCTCCTGACGCAGAACGACCCGTCGTACCTCGCCCAGGCGCAGGCGCTCCAGCAGGGGCTCAAGCGCGCGGGCATCGCGGTGACGCTCAAGCCCGAGGACGTCGACAGCTTCTACACCGACGCCACGAACGACTCGTCGTACGACCTCGTCCTGTACGGCTGGCAGCCGGACTTCCCGAGCGCGAACGCGAACATCCAGCCGCTGTTCGCCTCGTCCCAGATCGGGAACGGCGGGTACAACGTGTCGCACTACAGCAACAGCGACGTCGACGCCCTCATCACGAAGGCGACGGCGACGGTGAACCGCTCGAAGGCGAACGCGCTGTGGGCCCAGGTCGACCGTCGCATCATGCAGGACGCGCCGATCGTGCCGCTGACCTACGCGAAGCAGTCGTTCCTCCGCGGCTCGGACGTCCAGCACTTCTTCGTGCCGGACTTCCCCGCGTACCCGAACTACCTCAAGGTCACGCTCGCCAAGTGAGCGAGGACCGCACCGCGCCCGTCCTCGACGTCCGGGGGCTCCGTGTCGCCTTCGGCGGCGGTGCCCCCGTCGTCGACGACATCACGTTCGCCCTGCACCCCGGCCGGGTCCTGGCGCTCGTCGGCGAGTCCGGTTCGGGCAAGTCCGTCTCGGCGATGAGCGTCCTCGGGCTCCTGCCGTCGACCGCCGCGGTGTCGGGGAGCATCCGCTTCCGGCGCACGCCCGACGCGGAGCCCGTCGAGCTCGTCGGGGCGGACGCGGACGTCCTCCGCAGCGTGCGCGGTGCGGGCATCGGCACCGTGTTCCAGGAGCCGATGGGGTCGTTCACGCCCGTGCTGTCGATCGGCACGCAGATCGCCGAGGCCGTCCGTGCGCACCGGTCCGGCGCTGACGTCGTCGCCCGGACGGAGGCGCTGCTCACCGCCGCCGGCATCGCCGACCCCGCCCGGGTCCGGCGCGCGTACCCCCATGAGCTGTCCGGCGGGCAGCTCCAGCGCGCGATGATCGCGATGGCGCTGGCGGCCGACCCGGTCGCGCTCATCGCCGACGAGCCGACGACCGCACTCGACGTCACCGTGCAGGCCGGGATCCTCGACCTGCTCCGCCGCCTGTGTCGCGAGCGTGACCTCGCCGTGCTCCTCATCACCCACGACATGGGCGTGGTCGCCGACGTGGCGGACGACGTCCTCGTCATGCGGGCCGGGCGGGCGGTCGAGGCGCAGTCGGCCGCCGACCTGTTCGCGGCGCCGCACGCCGCCTACACCCGCGAGCTCCTGGCCGCGGTCCCCGTCCTCGGCGGGCCGAGCCGGGCCTCCCGGCCGGACGCGGAGACGCGGCCCACCACCGGCACGTCGTCGTCCGGACCGAGATCCACGGCCGGGTCCACGGACCGGGAGGTCGTGGCCCGCCTGACCGACGTCGCCATCACGTACGGCGGACGGCGCGCGACGCCCGCCGTCGCCGACATCGACCTCGCGATCCGCTCGGGCGAGGTCCTCGGGCTCGTCGGCGAGTCCGGCTCGGGCAAGTCGACGATCGGGCGGGCGCTCGCCGGCCTCGTCCCGGTGTCGTCCGGGACCGTCGAGGTCTCCGGCACGGATCTCCGGCGCGCGCGGCGGCGGCGGCTCCGCGCGGTCCGCAGCCGCGTCGGGTACGTGTTCCAGGATCCCGCGTCCTCGCTCAACCCCCGCGCGACGATCGGGTGGAGCATCGCTGAGCCGCTGCGCCTGCACACCGACCTCGGCGAGACCGCCCGCCGGGCCCGGGTCCGCGAGCTGCTCGAGGCCGTGCGTCTCGACCCCGCGTACGCCGACCGGTTCCCGCACCAGCTCTCCGGCGGGCAGCGGCAGCGCGTGGCGGTGGCGCGCGCGCTCGCCCTGCACCCGGTCCTCCTGATCGCCGACGAACCGACGAGCGCGCTCGACGTCACCGTGCAGCGCACCGTGCTCGACCTGCTCGCGACGCTGCAGGCGGAACTCGGGTTCGCGTGCCTGCTCATCAGCCACGACCTGGCCGTCGTCCGGCAGCTCGCCGACGAGGTCGTCGTGCTCCGCCGCGGCCACGTCGTCGAGCGCGGCACGGCGGCCGAGGTCCTCGAGGACCCGCAGGACCCGTACACACGCATGCTGCTCGCCGCCGCCCCCGTCGCGGACCCGATCCGCCAGGCCGAGCGGCGGTCCACCTGGCGCCGGCTCGTCGCCGCCGGTGGCACGACCGAGGAGGCCCGCGCATGACCGCGAACGTCGTCGACCGCCCCGTCGCCCCCACGCCCGCCGCCACCGGGTTCCGCGCCGTCGCCCGCCGCGTCGGCCGGGACCGCTGGGCACTCGCCAGCGCGATCGTCATCGTCGTGTTCGCGCTCGTCGCGATCGGCGCACCGCTCATCGCCGGGCTCAGCGGGCAGGACCCGTACCGGTACCACCTCGGGACGCTCACCGGGTTCGGCGCACCGAAGGGCACGGGCGGCGGGATCAGTGCCGCGCACTGGTTCGGCGTCGAGCCGCTGACCGGTCGCGACCTGTTCGCGATCGTCACCTACGGCGCCCGGACCTCGCTCGGGGTCGGGATCGCCGCGACGATCCTGTCGATGGTGCTCGGCGTGCTCGTCGGCGTCACCACCGGGTTCTTCGGCGGCTGGTACGACCGCGGGATGAGCCGGGTCGTCGACGTCATGTTCGGGTTCCCGTCGCTCGTGTTCATGATCGCGCTGACCGCCATCGTGCCGAACCGGTTCCCCGCCCCCGTGCTCGTCGTGCTCGTCATCGGGTTCTTCGGCTGGCCGGCCGTCGCCCGGGTGATCCGCGGGCAGACACTGTCCCTGCGGCAGCGGAACTTCGTCGTCGCGTCGACCGCGATGGGCGCCGGTTCCTGGCACGTCATCATCCGCCAGCTCCTGCCGAACCTCGCCGCGACGATCACCGTCTACGCGACGATCTCGATCCCGAGCATGATCGGGGCCGAGGCCGCCCTGTCGTTCCTCAGCGTCGGGGTGACGCCCCCGACGCCGTCCTGGGGCCGCACCATCGGCGACGCCGTGGGGTGGGTGCAGACCGACCCCATGTACCTCGTGTTCCCGGGAGCCGCCCTGTTCGTCATCACGCTCGCGTTCAACCTGCTCGGGGACGCCCTCCGCGACGCCCTCGACCCGCGCCGGACGGAGGTGTCGCGATGAGGACCTGGCGCTTCGTGCTGTTCCGCGTCCTCGGCGCGATCGTGGTGTTGTTCGTCGTGGCCGCGGTCACCTACGCGCTGTTCACCCTGCTGCCGACGAACGCCGCCCGCGCGATGTGCGACAAGCCCTGCACGCCCGACCGCCTGGCGCAGGTCAAGGCGTTCATCGGCACCGACCTGCCCTGGTGGCAGCAGTTCCTCGACTACCTGTCGGGCATCTTCGTCGGGCGGCACTTCGGCAGCGGCTCGACCGCCGTGGTCTGCGGCGCACCGTGCTTCGGGTACTCGTTCCAGCTCCACCAGAGTGTCACGACGCTGATCCTGTCCCGCCTGCCGGTCACGGCCTCCATCGCGATCGGCGCCGCCGTGCTGTGGCTCGTCGCGGGTGTCGCCGGCGGCACCGTGTCCGCGCTCCGGCGTGGATCGGTCCTCGACCGGGCGGTCATGACGATCGCCGTCGGTGGGGTCTCGGCGCCGGCGTACCTCGTGGGACTGTTGGCGATCCTCCTGTTCGGGTTCGTGCTCCGGATCCTGCCGACCGGCGGCTACGTCGCGTTCACCGACGACCCCGTGCAGTGGTTCCTGCACCTGCTCCTGCCCTGGTGCGTGCTCGCGTTCATCAGCGCCGCCATCTACGCCCGACTGACCCGCGGCGAGATGCTCGAGGTGATGGGCCAGGACCACATCCGCACCGCCCGCGCCAAGGGCCTGAGCGAGTCGCAGGTCGTCGTCCGGCACGGGCTCCGCACCGCGATCCTGCCCGTCGTGACCCTGTTCGGGCTCGACCTCGGCACCCTGCTCGGCGGCGCGGTGATCACCGAGAAGGTGTTCTCGATGCAGGGGCTCGGCGCACTGCTCATCGACGCGGTGCACTCGCTGGACCTGCAGGTCGTCGTCGGGTTCACGCTGTTCGCGGCGTTCCTGGTCGTCACCGCGAACGTCATCGTCGACCTCGTGTACGGGGTCGTGGATCCGCGGGTGCGGACGGGGCGCTGAGGTCGAGCGGCGCGCCCGTCACCCGGGTCCCGGTTTCTCCGCCGTCGGACTTCACCGAAGCACGGTCCGATCTGAACCAGGTGACCGAGGGCCGACACGGGCAACGCGATCAGATCAGCCGGTCCGCCGTGTGCCGTGACCTCGGCCAACCTGTCGCTCCGCACCGGTCTCCTCATCGTCGCACCCGCGCACCCGACCAGAACCAGGCGCTCGTCACGAACACGACGACCGCGAAGAAGAAGCCGAGCGCGTCCGTTCCCCCGTCGTACGTCCGGGCGTCGACGGCATGAACGGTCCCGACGACGAGGACGACGCCGACCACCGCCAGGAGCATCGCGGCACCCCGGAGCACGAGCGCCCGCGTGTTCGACCGGTCTGAGCGCGCCGCCGGCTGGACGTCGTACCGCGACAACCACCGGCGACTCCGGAGAACGGACTGACCGATGCCCGCCACCGCGCAGATCAGAGCCCCCAGGTCGAAGAGCACCATCGCCCACGGAGTCCTGTTGAACCAGAGCGCGGCACCGACGGCCATGACCAGCCCCAGGAGCGCCACCCAACGGGTCAGTGTCCACAGCAGTCGCCACATGCCGTACCCTCCGTCTCCCGGGCCGTGCCCTCAGTCCTCCGTGTCGACGCCACCCGGTCGCACCGCCGCGGTGTCGGCAACGTCGATCCGGGTCATGCCGTCGCCACGGTCCTCGGTGGTGATCCGCGGGGCCGCATCCGCCTCGGTCGACCCCGAAGCCCGGGTGAGCTCGTCGTGGCGCCGCTCCGAGAACGTCATGTCCACGCCGTCGTCGGTCGTCTCGAGGGGATCGCGAGCATCCGTCATACGAGGGACGCTACCCGCCGCTACACGAATTGGATGCGTGAGCAGCACCGATGCCACCAGCTCCAGCTCCATCTCGTGGAGTTGCATGCCGACGTGCAGCCGGGGCGGCCGCCGGCCCTGTCGGCTCGGCTGGCGGGATGTCGCACGAGCTGACCCGCGCCGTCCATCACGAGACCGGGACGACGGTCCATGAGGAGCATGGTTGCTCGTTAAATTTAACGCCGTCATCTGCCGGATGTGCTAAATTTATCAAGTGCGCTCACCTCTCACGAACCCGTTCCAACCGGGTTCCGACGTGGTTCCAGATGTATGGGCTGGTCGTGTCGAGCAGTTGGCCGATTGGCGGGACGTCGTTCGCCCGCGTCGTCATGCGGGCCTGTACGAGACAGGCCGAACCATCCTCGGTGAACCTGGTACCGGCAAGTCGAGCCTGGTACGCCGGATCGCACGCGATGCCGCAGAGGGCGGCGACTGGGTCACCCCCCAACTGCGCATACCTGCCGGTGCTGATCCGTTGAAGATCGTCGCGTCCGCAGTGCTGCGGCTGGCCGACAAGGCCGGCCTCCTGGCAACGAGTCGGCAACGGGTCCTGGACGTCCTCTCGCGAGTCGAACAGATCGCGGTGTCGGGGTTCTCCGTCGCGGTGCGCGGAGAAGCAGGACCAGAGCCGTTCACCGCACTGTTCGACCTGCTGGTCGAACTCGGGCAGGCCGCCATCGCGCAGAACACCGTGGTGTTGATCCACATCGACGAGGTGCAGAACATCACCGACGAGGCAGCGCTGTCGCAGTTGCTCATCGCTCTCGGTGACGCGCTGTCGCACCAGGTCGAGGTCACGGCTCCGGGCGGTGTCCTCGTCGAGCGACACCTGCCCCTCGCCGTGTACCTGACGGGGCTGCCGGACTTCGAGGACATGGCCGGCGCTCGGAAGGGCGCCACCTTCGCCCGGCGATTCCGCACCATCACGCTTGCCGCCCTCGACGAGGCGGATCTCCTGCAGGCGCTGCAGCCATTCGTGTTCGACGGTTGGGCCACCCCCGACGGGAACGGCGGTCTCGAATCCATCCAGATGAGTTCCGGGGCTGCGAGAGCCGTCGTGGCTCTCTGCTGCGGGGAGCCGTTCCTGTTCCAGCTCGCCGGTCAACGCGCCTGGAATGCAGGGAGCGCCTCGACCATCTCCCAGGAGGAGGTCGTGGCCGGGTGGCGCGGAGTTCAGGGTGAGGCCTCGGCACACGTCGAGCGCATCCTGAACCGGCTGCCGGCTCGTGAACACGAGTTCGTCGAGGCGATGGCGGCGCTGCCGCCGGCCGACCGCACGCTGACGAAGATCGCCGCCCAGATGGGCATGACCTCCGCGACGAAGGTCGGGCCGTTCTCGCAGCGACTGGACACGGTCCGCGGGATCATCGACCGGGGCAAGCCCTACTCGTTCCGCAACCGTGCCGTCGAGGCGTACCTGACGACGGACTGGCCGCGCGTCGACTGACCCCGCCCTCCTGGCGACTCAGCCCTTCGTGCCCGTCGACCAGATGCCCGTCGAGCCCTTCTTGAGCACGACGTTCCCGTTGCCTTGCACGACGAGCGTCGTGCCCGACCCGGCCCGGCTGGTGTTCGACGCCCACCGCGCCTTGCCCGAGGTGTCGTAGACCACCAGGTTGCCGTCCGCCTGCAGGCTCATGTACGCGCCGTGGTACTTGCTCGTGTTCGTCGCCCAGCGCGCTCGGCCGCCGATGTACATGACGAGGTTGCCGTCGGCCTGCATGATGAACTGCCGCGTGCCCGAGCCGTCCTGGATGAACTGGCCGCCGGTCAGCGTCACGGGCGCCTTGAGCGTGTCGCGGCCGGACAGCCCCGTGTG
Organism: Curtobacterium sp. MCBD17_035; assembly: GCF_003234815.2. NCBI lineage: Bacteria > Bacillati > Actinomycetota > Actinomycetes > Micrococcales > Microbacteriaceae > Curtobacterium > Curtobacterium sp. MCBD17_035. The sequence goes on from NZ_CP126279.1 coordinate 3,227,358, forward strand.
CCAGAGCACCGTGCTCCCCCTGGTCAGACGGAGGTCGCCCGTGTTCGTGACCGCCAGGACAGCCCCGCTGCCCTTGCCGCTCGTGCGGGACTGCCACACCGCCTTCTGCGCGGCCGTGTAGATGACCGCGTTGCCGTCGGCCTGCACCGCGAGCGAGGTCCCACCACGGCCGTTCGTCCCGGACGACCAGAGCGCGCGCCCGTTGCCGTACAGCACGAGGTTGCCGTCGGCCTGCATCGTCAGCGTGTACTGCTGGTTCGGCGACGTGATCGAGTGGCCGACGGCGAGGGTCGCGGGCGCGGTCAGGGAGGTGCTGCAGCTGCTCGTCCCGGGCAGCGCGGTCGCCAGGGCCGCCCAGTTCGGGGAACCGAGACCGGTCGCCATGTCGTAGCCGGTGGTCGCGCTGTAGAGCAGGTTGTTGCCGCTCGTGACGTCGCGGAAGTCCCCGCGGTTCCCGTAGAGCGTCGCGTGCACGTCGCCGACGCCGGTGCTGCAGCCGAGGCTCGACAGGGTGGCGGCGAGCTGCCCCGCCATGATCGGTGCCGCTGCGCTCGTCCCACCGCCGAGGACCCAGCCGCCCTCCGCGCCGATGTAGACGCCGGGGCCGGTGTCGGGATCGGCCACCGCGCTGATGTCCGGTACCAGCCGCGTGCTGCCCGGGAGGCCCACAGCGCTCTGGTACGTCGGCCGCGCGGTCCGGGTCGAGGACCCACCACCGCTGCCGACCGCGTCGGCCCGGTCGCTCCAGGCGGTCTCGCGCCAGCTCGTGCCGCTCCCCGTGAGGCTGGTCCCGCCGACACCGACGACCGACGGCACGACGGCCGGGAAGTCGACGTCGGGCGTGCTCGAGGTCCCGCCGCCGCAGTCGTAGGCGCCGTCGTCACCCGAGGCCGCGAAGGTGGTGGCACCGGCGACGACCGCGCGATCGATGGCGTCCTGGACGGCGCTCTCGAACGACGAGGACAGCGACGACTCGCACATCCCCCACGAGGTGCTCAGCGCGACGATGCCACTGCTCGTGACGTCGGTCGCGACGCGGTCGTACGCGTCGTAGATGCCCTGGGCCGAGTTCGGCGCGACGTAGATGCGCTGGGACGCCTTCGGCGCGGTGGCGAAGAGCATCTCCTGGTCCAGGGCGACCTCGGAGCCGCCACCGTCGACGGACGTGGTGGTCGACGCGCCGTCGACCGCGACCTGCGTGATCGACGGCAACGTGACGCCCACGGCGTTCGCGTAGGTGGTCAGATCGCTCTTCGACCAGCCGGAGAACTGCACCGTGGCGACCGTCGTCCCGGCACCGGTGCTCCCGGAGCGCGTCACGCCGTAGGCGCTGGCCAGGTCGGCCGGGGTCCTGCCGCCGGGCAGTGCGTGGTGCTCGAACACCGGGCGCTGGTCGAGGCCGAGCACGGTCGTCACCGCGCCGGACAGGCCCGACGGCAGGTCCAGCGCCGTCGTCGGGTGCAGGGTGTCCCCCTTGCCCGCGAGGTCGACGCCGAACACGGACTCCGCCTGGCCGACCGTGCCCGAGACCTGGACGTCCCACGTGTCCTGTGCGGTGACGTGGAGGCCCGCCGCACGGAGTGCGTCGACCACGTCGTCCCGGGTGTCCGTGGTCGGGGCGACGTCGGTGAGCGCGTCCTTCCGCTGGGCCTTCGTCATGGTGTCCGCCCGGCGGACCAGGTCGCGGAGTTCACCGCGATCGGACGGCTGCAGCACGACCGTCATGTCGATCGGGGCACCGCTGGGGGCCGGGGCCGTCGCGGTCGCGGAGGGGGCGGGCGTCGTGGCCGAGGGGCTCGGCGACGCGGTCGGCGCGGCCGATGCGGTGGCCCCGGACGCGGCCGGCGCGGCCGAGGGCGGGCGCCCGCGGCGGAGGGGGTGGACGTCGACGCGGAGGGGGTGGACGTCGACGCGGCGGACGTCGTGGCGGTGGTCGCGCCTCCCGGCTCGTCCGCCACCGCGGGGAGGGCCGAGCCGGTGACCGTGAGGGCGGCGGCGACGACGATGAGGGGCAGACGGACGGTGCGCATGGTCACTCTCGGAGGCTGAGCGGTCGGGGGTGCCCGGCGCCGATTCGGGTTGCGATCGCCGACCTGACGACGCTAGCCCGAGCGGAGGCCCGACAACAGCCCCTGTGCGACCTCACAGACCCCCAGTTGGCGGGGTCGTGTCGGCGGAGTGGGCGTCCGGAGGCGGTCAGGGGCGCGTGGGCCGGCGCGTGATCAGGGGCGTGACGACCCGCCGTCCTGCTGGTACCGGGCGTTCGTGACGTCGTTCGTCGACCCGTGGATCGAGATCGCCCCCGTGGCGAAGTCGGCTTCGAGCTGCTCGAGCGATCGCCCCCGGGTCTCGGGGACGACCGTGAGCACGAACACGAGCGCGGCGGCGTTGAGCACGGCGAACACGAAGAACGTCGTCGAGATCCCGAAGGCCGCGACGGCGATGGGGAACGTCAGGCTGACCCCGAAGTTCGCGAGCCAGAGCACGAGTGCGGTGAGCCCCATGCCGGCCCCGCGGAGGCGCAGCGGGAACACCTCGGAGAGCATGAGCCACACGAGTGGCCCGATGGTGCCCTGCATGATGCCGACGAAACAGATGATGAACACGAGGACGACCACCGCGCGGAGGGTGCCCTGCGGCAGGACCACCGACGCCAGACCGATCAGCAGATGAAACAGGGTCGTGCCCGCGAACCCGCTGATGAGGAACGTGCGCCGGCCCAGTCGGTTGATGAAGCGGAGGCCGATCACGACGGCGAGGACCGCGATCACCCCCGAGCCGACGTTCGCGATCAGGGCACCCTGCTGGCTGAACCCGGACTCCTGCAGCACCTGCGTGCCGTAGTACATGATCGAGTTGATCCCGGTGACCTGCTGGGCGATGCCGAGTCCGCCGCCGATGTACACGAGCCTGCGGAGCCACGGCTCGCGGAACAGAACGCGGATCCGGCCGGAGCGGGCCTCCGCTTCTTCCGCGGCGAGGTCATGCAGCTCGGCCATCTCGGCCACCGCGCGCTCGTCCGAGCGGATGGTTCGGAGCACGGCGAGCGCGTCGTCCTCGCGCCCCTTGCCGAGCAGCCACCGCGGGCTCTCCGGCACGCGGAGCATGCCGATGAACAGCGCGACGGCGGGGATCAGCGCGACCGCGAGCATGTACCGCCAGACGTCGGTGTGGGAGCCCCAGATCGACCCGATCACGGCGTTGATCGCGAATGCGGCCAGCTGCCCCGTCACGATCATGAGCTCGTTCCGGGTCACGAGACCGCCGCGCTTCTCGGTCGGCGACAGCTCCGCCAGGAACACCGGGACCGTGACGGACGCCCCGCCGACGGCGATGCCGAGGACGAACCGCGCCGCGACGAGGACCTCCCACGTCGGGGACAGCACGCACGCGAGCGCGGCGACGAAGAAGACGACGGCGAGCGTGCGGATGGTGGGTCGCCGACCGTTGTGGTCAGAGATGCGACCCGTGGTGAACGCGCCGAGCGCCGCCCCGACGAGGATCGCCGACGTCACGAGCCCCTCGGTCGTGGGCGTGAGCCCGAGATCCGCGGTGAGCGAGTCGAGCGCGCCGTTGACGACGCCGGTGTCGTACCCGAAGAGCAGACCGCCGAAGGTCGCGACGACCGCGACGAACCCGAGCCGTCGCGAGTACGGACCCGGTGTCAGCGGTGGCAGGGCCCGTCCGCCCGGTGCAGGTCGCCCCGTCGTGTCGGCTCCCCCGGCTGTCGTGCTCCGCGTCGCCACCATCGCTCCTCGTGATCCGCCCCGTCGGAGACCCGACGGTCGGGCCGTCGCTCGGAGGGGGAGGAATCGACGCTATCGAGCGGCGTCCGCGTGGTCGCTCAGCTGCTCCTGCTCGGTGGATCCGTCGGCGGGGACAGCCGGTGTGGAGGCCGTCTCCGCGGCGGCCCGCTCGGCCATGGCGGTCGTCAGGGTCGTCAGCACACGGGTCACGACGGCGTTGTCCTCGTCGGACAGCCGGTCGAAGACGTCCACGACGGACTCGTGGAACCGCTCGTACGCGGCGTCGATCTTGCGGGCGGCCTGCTCGCTCGGCTCGAGGACCTGCGCGCGCCGGTCGCTTGGGTGCGCCACCCGCCGGAGGTCGCCTTTGCGCTCGAGCTCGTCGACGATCTTGGTGACCGAGGCGTTCGACACGTTGAGCATCACGACGAGGTCCTTGGGGCCCATGGCCCGCTCGTCACGCTGCGCCTGGAGCAGGTAGCGGATGGCGTGGAACTCGTTCTTCGTCAGGCCGCTCGCGACCCGGGCGCGCTCGATCTGTTGCTCCTCGGCGCTCTGCACGCCCAGGAGCGCGTCGACGGCCTGGCGAGCGGCCGCGCTCCGCGGCTCTCGTGCGTACAGGTGCCGCGCTTCGCGGCGGACGACGGTCAACGGCATCGGCGGATGTGGTCCTTCTGGTCGGTCGTTCCGGTGGCGTGGATGCTACGCGGTCGGTGCCGCGAAGAAGTCGGCGTAGCTCGGGCCACTCGCGGCGCCCGATCCCCGCCCGGACAGCAGGCGCGGGTCCTCGACCCGACGCGAGACGTAGGCGTCGATGACGGCCGGGTCGGTCAGTCCGTAGCGTCGACCCGCGCCCGCGCGCATCGTGCCGGCGCCGGACCAGGCCTGGTACGTGCTGTGCATCAGCAGACACCCCGATCGGCGAGCAGCGGCCGCATGTCGATGGGCTGCGTCGGCGGGAACCGGTCGAGCGCAGCGCTCGACGGGTCGATGAAGGAGGTCCCGGAGACCCGGGGGTGGGGCTGCGCGATGCTCATCATGGTCTCGTTTCTGGCGGCGTCGCCGGGCGCGATCGGGGTGATGATGCCCGGGGGTCGGGCACGGCAAAAGAATGCCACATCGTGAACTACTCGCGCAACGAAACAGTAGGCGGCTTGCTCGTTCCGTTCGGAAAACGGACAGATCGTGAACCGGTGCGCGTCAGAGCACCCGCGCGAAACAGATCGAGCTCGGGTTGTCGGCGTAGCGGCCGAACGGCGCGATCCGGGAGAACCCGGATCGTTCGAGGAACCGGACGGTCTGCGTCGCCTGGGAGCCCGTCTCCATGACCAGGGCCGGGGCGCCCAGTTCGCGGCCGGCAGCGATCAGGTGCTCCAGGAGCGCATCGGCAACGCCGAGACTCCGCGCGTCGGACCGGACGTAGAGCTTCCGGACCTCGTACACGCCGTCCCGGACCGGGGTGAGACCGGCGCACCCGATGGGGACGCCCGCGCTGTCCCGGGCGAGCAGGTGCACGGGCACCTCGGCGCCCGTGAGCTCGGGACCGAGGTCCGGACCGGCGTTGACGCTGTTGAGCTCGATCCGCGCGGCGGCACGGAGGCGGATGGCGCTCTCGGCGTCGTACGGCTCGGGCGCGATGCTGAACGACCAGGGTTCGGGCTTGAGGTAGGGCACCGGGACTCGCCTCGTTCCATGCACACGGTTCGGATGTGTGCTCACGGTAGCGGGGACGGCACCGCCGGATCCGTCGGCACGCCCGGCGGGTCCGCGGGACCGTCCCGGTGCGGGCGCACGGAGGCGCGGCGGACGACGGGCCCGCCCTGGTCCGAGCGCACGGAGGCGCGGCGGACGACGGAGCCGCCCTGGTCCGGACGCGTCAGAACGGCACGCCGCACACGAGCACGACGTTCGCGAACGGCGTCGCCTCACCGGTGCGGACGAACAGCTTGGCGCCCGCGGACATCCGCTTCAGCGCCTCGTGGTCCACGTGCCGGACGCCGTCGAACCGTGCGGTGATCCACCCCTCGGCCTCGGTGCCCACGACCTCCTCCGCCGCGGTGCAGTCCTGGAACACGGCGTCGCCGAGAAGCGCGTCGAGGACGTCCTCGAACCGCGGCACCCCGTGGACGACGGCCAGGTCGACGAGCGGGACGCCCGGCGGGATCGGCAGACCGCAGTCCGCGACGACGACGAGGTCCCCGTGTCCCAGGCGGCTCAGACCGGCGTTGAGCTCGGCGTTGAGGATGCCGGCGCGCTTCACGCGGTCACCTCCGGCAGGGTGTCGTCGAGCGTCGGGTACGACGGCTGCGTCCCGGCCCCCTGCACGGCGAACGCACCGACCCGCACCGCGTGCCGCACGCCGTCGAGCAGGGACTCCCCGGCCGCGAGGCTCGCGCTGAGGGCGCCGACGAACGCGTCGCCCGCGCCGGACGTGTCGACCGCGTCGACCCGGGGTGACGGCACCGCGGTGGTGCCGGTCGCCTCCGCGACGACCGCGCCGCGGGCGCCGAGGGTGATGACGACCGTGCGGATGCCCTGCGCGAGCAGCGCGACCGCGAGCGCCTCCTCATCCGCCGGCACCGCGGCTCCCGGCACGAGTCGCGCGAGGACGAGGGCCGCCTCGTGCTCGTTCACGACGAGCGGATCGGCGAGACGGACGACCGCGGCGTCGATGTCGATGACGGGTGCGAGGTTGAGCACGACGCGACCACGGGCGTGACGGGCCGCGGCGGCGATCCCGGCGGCCGGGATCTCGCCCTGCATGACGACGACGGCCGCCTCGGCCACGACGGACGCGACGCGATCGACGGCCTCCGCGGTCATCGCGGCGTTGGCCCCCGGCACGACGACGATGGTGTTCTCCCCCGTCGCGTCGACCGTGACCGTCGCGAGCCCGGTGGGCTGGTCGACGACGCCGACGTGCGCGACGTCCACCCCGCTCTCGGCCAGGAGGACCGTGGCGACCTCCGCGGATCCGTCATCGCCGACGAGCCCCACCATGACCGTGGCGGCGCCCCGACGGGCGGCCGCCACGGCCTGGTTCGCGCCCTTGCCGCCGGGCAGGAGGGTCATCGAGGTGGCGATCAGCGTCTCACCCGGGGACGGGTGCCGGTCGACGGTGACGACCTGGTCGACGTTGAGCGATCCGACGACGACCACGGTTCCGGCGGCCGTGCTCACTTGCTGAAGGTGTCGACGTTGCTCTTGGTGACCGACAGCACCGGGACCGACACGGTCTTCGTGGCCTTGCCGTCGATCGCCTTGAGCGCCTGGTCGATCGCGAGCGAGCCGAGCTTCGCCGGCTGCTGGGCGATGGTGCTGCTCAGCGTGCCGTCCTTGATCGCGGCGAGGCCGTCGTCCTCGCCGTCGAAGCTCGCGACCTCGACGCTCGAGCCCGCCTTCGACCCGAGTGCCTTGATCGCCCCGAGGGCCATCTCGTCGTTCTGCGCGAAGATGCCGACGATGTCGGGGTGGGCCTGCAGCAGGTTCGTGGTGACGTCGAGCGCGGTGGCGCGGTCGAAGTTCGCCGTCTGCTCGCCGACGACGTGGATGCCGGGGTACTGCTTGATGCCCTCGGTGAAGCCCTTGCCGCGGTCACGGGCGGCCGACGTGCCCGCCTGGCCCTCGAGGACGAGGATGTCGCCCTTCTTGCCGATCGCCTTGGCGAGGTCGTCCGCCGCCTGCTTGCCGCCGGCGACGTTGTCGCTCGCGATGAACGAGGCCACGTCCGCACCGTTGACCGTGCGGTCGACGGCGACGACGGGGATGTCCGCCTTGTTGAGCGCCTTGACCGACGGGCCGGCGGCGTCGGAGTCGACGGGGTTGACGATGATGGCCTTGGCGCTGCCGGAGGACGCGGTCTGCAGCTGGTTGGCCTGCTGTGCGGAGTCGTTCTGCGCGTCGACGACCTCGAGGTCGACACCCTTCTTCTTCGCTTCGGCCTTGGCGCCGTCGCGCACCTCGACGAAGAACGGATTGTTGAGGGTCGAGAGCGCGAGCACGACCTTCTGGTCGCCGCCGGAGCCGCCGCCGCCAAAGCGGCTGCAGCCCGAGGCGCCGAGCATGACGAGGGCGGCGACGGTGCCGACGGTGGCGACCTTCTGGAAGGAGGAGAACTGCATCGTTGGGGTCCTTGGTCTGTCTGTGGTGCTGGTGGGGGGATGAGGGAGTCGTACTGATGGGGGTCGGTGTGCCGGGAGGGTCGCCTCCCGACCGGCTGGCGGCCACCGGCCCGCCGGTGCCCGCCGGGGTGGTGCGCGGTCAGCTGCTGCGCGTCTTGCGGCGGAGCACGTCGACTCCGACGGCGAGCGCGATGACGAGGCCGATGACGACCTGCTGCCAGAACGAGCTGACGTTGAGCAGGTTGAGGCCGTTGCGGATCACGACGAGCACGAGCGCGCCGATGAAGGTGCCCGAGATCCGACCGACACCGCCCGCGAGCGAGGCGCCGCCGATCACGACCGAGGCGATCGCGTCGAGCTCGTACCCGCTGGCCGCCTGCGGCTGGGCGGAGTCGAGGCGCCCTGCGAGCAGCAGCCCGGCGAGCGCGGCGAACAGCCCGGACAGGCCGAACACGATGACGACGATGCGCTTGACCGGCAGACCCGACAGGCGCGCGGCCTCCGCGTTCCCGCCGACGGCGTACATCGAGCGGCCGAGGACGGTGCGGTTGAGGATGAACGAGGCGACGAGCGCCGCGAGGACGAGCACGATGATCGGCACGGGGACGGGCCCGATGTCGCCGCCGAGGAACGACACCTGCGGCGAGGTCGGCACGGGGTTGCCGTCGGAGATCACGAGGGTCAGGCCGCGGGCGACGCTGAGCATCGCGAGGGTGGCGATGAACGAGGGCAGCTTGCCGTAGGCGCCGGCGAGGCCGTTCACGACCCCGGCGAGCAGGCCGGCGACGAGGCCGCCGAGCAGGGCGAGCCAGCCCGGGAGGCCCGCGGTGCTGAAGAACCAGCCGGACACCATCGCGGACAGTGCGGCCACGGAGCCGACCGAGAGGTCGATCCCGCCGGCCACGATGACGAACGTGACGCCGAACGCGAGCACCGCGACGGTCGAGACCTGGATGCCGATGTTGATGATGTTGCGGCCGGTGAGGAAGTCCGGTGTCGCGATGAACAGGGCGATGCAGAGGACGACGAGGCCGACCAGCGCCCCGTTGTCGGCGAGGAACTTCTTGAAGGAGAAGGACCGCGCGGGGGCCTTCACGGTGGTCGTTGACATGCGACGGGTGCTTTCTGATGGGTACTGCGCTGTACGCGTGGGGGGAGGAGCGACCGTCCGCTCGGGGCGGTCGTGGCGGGGCGTGGTGGGGCCGTGCCCCGGGAGTCAGACGGTCTCGACGTCGCGGGCGGCGAGGTTCATGACGCGGTCCTCGGTCGCCTCGGCTCCGGGGATCTCGCCGGCGATGCGGCCGTCCCGCATGACGAGCACGCGGTCGCTCATGCCGAGCACCTCGGGTAGCTCGCTCGACACCATGACGACCGCGCCGCCCGCCGCCGTGATCGTGTTGATGAGCTCGTAGATCTCGACCTTCGCGCCGACGTCGACGCCGCGGGTGGGTTCGTCGAGCAACAGCACGCTCGACCCGGCGAGGATCCACCGACCGAACACGGCCTTCTGCTGGTTCCCGCCGGACAGCGAGCCGATCGGCTGGCCGATGTCGTGCATCCGGATCCGCAGCCGGTTCGCGACCTCCTCGGCCCGGCGCTTCTGCCCGGCGAAGTCGACGAGGCCACCGCGCGCGGTGGAGGCGAGGGTCGCGTACCCGAGGTTGTCGTTGACGGACGCACCGAGGACGAGGCCCTGTGCCTTCCGGTCCTCGGGGACGTGTCCGATGCCCGCGCGGACCGCTGCCGCGATGCTCTTCTTCGGCAGCACCTGACCGCGGACGCGGACCGTTCCCGAGTCGTAGCCGTCGGCGCCCGCGATGGCACGGACGAGCTCGGTGCGCCCGGCGCCGACGAGGCCCGCGACGCCGACGATCTCGCCGGCGCGCACGGAGAAGCTGACGTCCTCGAAGCGACCGGCCGAGGTCAGGTGCTCGACCTGGAGCACCTCGGACGCGGTGTCGATCACCGCGGTACCCGAGGGGTACTGCTCCTCGATGCTCCGGCCGACCATGAGCCCGACGAGTTCCTGCTCGGGCGTGGTGGCCGGCACCTCGGCGACGAAGTGTCCGTCCCGGAGCACGGCGACCGTGTCCCCGATCTCGGCGATCTCGTCGAGATGGTGGCTGATGAACAGCATGCCGACGCCGCGGGCGCGGAGGTCCGCGACGACGCGGAAGAGCGCCTCGGTCTCGTGGCGGGTCAGCGCGGCGGTGGGTTCGTCGAGGATCAGGATCCGGGCCTCCTGGCTGAGCGCCTTCGCGATCTCGACCAGCTGCTGCCGCGCGATGCCCAGGCTCGACACCGGTGTCATGACGTCGACGTCGAGACCGATGGTGGCGAGCGCCGCCTCGGCCTGACGACGGAGTGCCTTCCGGTCGACCAGGCCGAACCGGGTCGGGATCCGGCCCATCATCACGTTCTCCGCGACGCTGAGCGACCCGACCAGGTTGAGCTCCTGGTGGATCGTGGCGATGCCGAGCTCCTCGGCCGCGGTCACGGACGGAATCGCGACCTCGCGGCCGTCGACGAGGATGCGACCGCCGTCGGGCTGGTGGATGCCGGACATCATCTTGATGAGCGTCGACTTGCCGGCGCCGTTCTCGCCGAGCAGCACCTGCACCTTCCCGGCGTGCACCTCGAGGGTGACGTCGGTGATGACCTGGACCGGTCCGAACGACTTGCTGACGCGATCGAGCGTCATGAGTGGCTGCGGGGACATGTCAGTTCCTCCCGGGACGGGACGGTTCGTCGGCGGAGCGCGACGATGCGGTCTGCCGATCGGTGGCGATGGGGTCGGCCGACGAGGCCCGGACGATGAGCTCGCTCGGCAGGCGGACGGAGGCGGGGTGGTTGCCGGCGATGACGTCGAGCAGGAGTTCGACGGCGACGCGGCCCATGTCCTCGACGTTGTGGGCGACGACGCTGAGCGCCGGTTCGAGCAGCGAGAACCACTCGATGTCGTCGAACGCGACGAGGGCGATGTCGACACCGATGCGGAGGCCGAGCCGGTTCAGGATCGCGATCGCGCCGACCGCCATGAGGCTGTCCGCGGCGAAGATCGCGGTCGGCGGCTCATCGAGGGCGAGGAGCGTGCTCACCCCTGCGGAGCCGGACGCGGCCTGGAAGTCACCGAACACGACGAGGTCCGGGTCGGCGCTCACCCCCGCCGTGGTGATCGCGTCCTGGTAGGCCTCGAACCGCTCGCGACCGGTGGAGACGCTCTGCGGGCCGGCGATGTAGCCGATGCGGGTGTGCCCGAGGGCGGCCAGGTGCTCGACCGTCTGGCGGATGCCCGTGCTGCTGTCCGTCGTGACGGTCGGCACGTCGATGCCGGGGACGACGCGGTCGACGAACACCGTCGGGATGCCCCGGTCGACCAGCTGCTGGACCGTCTCGGTGTCGTCACCCTGCGGCGCCACGATCACGCCGTCCACCCGCCGGGCGATGAGGGTGTCGAGGTACCGGTTCTGCTGCTCGGCACGCTCGTTCGCGTTGCCGAGCATGGTCACGTACCCGGTCTCGAGCGCGGCCTGCTCGACGGTGTGCGCGAGGTCCGCGAAGAACGGGTTCCGCACGTCCGAGACGAGGAGGCCGATGGTGTCCGTGCGGGTGGAGCGGAGCGCCCGGGCCTGCAGGTTCGGCCGGAAGTCGAGGTCGCGCGCGGCCTGTTCCACGAGCCGACGGGAGTCCTCGGACGTCGCCGGGTTGCCCGAGAGCACCCGCGACGCGGTCGCCGCCGAGACGCCGGCGCGCGCGGCGACGTCCTTGATGGTGACGGTGTTCATCGGTGAGCACTCCGTTGGGCGAGTTGTGGAATCGATTCCATGGGATCGATTCCACGACTGTACGGGGAGCGCCGCGGAGATGTCAAATGAGTCGGCGCGGATGGACCTCGACGCGCGCGACGGCCTGGCGCCCCGCCCCGTTCAGACCGGCCCGATCAGGCCAGGCCGGCCCCGCCCCGCCCCCGTGCGGCCCAGCGCCGCCCGGGTCGGCCGGACCGGACCGGACCGGACCGGACCGCGCCGCGCCGCGCCGGGCCGGGCCGCGCCGCGCCGGGCCGGGCCGCGCCGCGCCGGGCCGGGCCGGGCCGGAGCGTGATCGGCTACGGCACGAGCACGATCTTGCCGCGCGCGTGACCCTGCTCGAGCTCCGCGTAGGCGTCCTGCACGGCGTCGAGCGGGTACGTGGCGACGATCGGCACCGTGATCGTGCCGTCGGCGGCCTGGCCCGCGAGTTCGGCGAGGACCTCTTGGGACGCGGCGTCGACGCTCCCGTCGGTCTTCGCCCCGACCTCGGCCGCGGCCTCGTACGCGATGATCGTCTCGATGCGCGCCGCGGGGATCCCGAGCGCGATGCCCAGCCGCACGTACTCCGGCCCGTGCGTGTCGATGAGCGCGTCGATGCCGTTCGTACCCGCCTGCCGCACCCGGTCCTCCAGGCCGTCCCCGTACGCCACCGGACGCGCGCCGACCGAGCGGAGCCACTCGTGGTTCGCCTCGGACGCGACGGCGATGACGTCGACGCCCTTCGCCACGAGGAGCTGCGTCACGATGCCGCCGACGCCACCCGCCGCGGACGAGACGACGACGGTCTCGCCCGGGTGGGGGTCGACGGCCCGCACGGCGGCGTACGCGGTCGTCGCGGCGACGTCGAGCGCGCCTGCGATCTCCCACGACAGGCGCCGCGGCTTGGCGACGAGTTGCCCCTCGGGGACGCTGACGAACTCGGCCTGGCTCGACCGCTCCCACGACCACCCGAGGACCTCGTCCCCGACGGCCCACTGCGTGACGTCCTCGCCGATCGCCGCGACCACGCCCGCCAGGTCGGTGCCCTGTCCGGACGGGAACGTCGCCGGGAACTGCTCCGCCATCGCGCCCTGCCGGATCGCTGCCTCGCCGGGGTTCGTGCCCGCGGCGCGGACGCGGACGAGCACGCGGTCACCCGTGACCTCGGGCACCGGGACCTCGTCGACCCGGAGGACCGAGCGGTCGCCGTACGCGTCGAAGCTCACCGCCCGCATGGTCGTGGGCAGGTCGGCGTCACGGGTCGTGGTGGGGGTGTGGGTGTCTGGCGTGGAGTCGGTCACGCGGGGGACGCTACCCCGCGCTCCCCCGCCGCTTCTCCGCTTCTCCGCGAGATCGCAGTCGTTGCCGTTCTGGGTTGTGCCAGAACGACAACAGCTGCGATCTCGCAAGTGTCCCGGGTGCGGGTGCGGGGGGTCAGCGCCCGAGCGTCACCGCCCCGCTGACGTGCAGGTAGTCGAACGTGCTCGTGAACCCGGAGGCCCCGAGCGAGATGAGCCCGATCCGCGGGTGCGCCCCGAGATCGGCCGTCCACGTGCCGCCCTTGACGAAGTGCCGCCCGTCGACGCTCGTGTACGCGGTGTAGGCGCTCTTCCCCTCGACCGTGTGGTGCACGATCCGGAGCGTCGTCCAGTCGCCGACCGGACCGACCACCATGTTCCCGTAGTTCGGGGCGCCCGCCGGCTGCGGGGTGACCTCCTTGCCGAACTCGGTCTGCCGGGTGTCGTAGATCGAGTTGGACACGAGGCGGATGTAGTTGCCGTCGTCCCCGTACACGATGAGACCGCCCTGCGCGTAGTTCACGCCATCGCCGGTCGCGGGCGTGTCCACCGACACCTTCGTCTCGACCACGTAGTCACCGGCCGGCGCGGGCTCCGTGAGCACCGAGGCGAGCGGCGTCGCCGGCGGGTGCAGGTCCGCGGCCTGCGTCTGCCAGCGGAACGCACCGCCGCTCACGGAGTACGTCGACGGGTCCGGCTGCCGCGTCCACGCGAGCGACGACGGGAGGCTCGTCCCGGCGAAGTCGGTCGAGGCCGCCCGGACGGGACGGCCGGGCACGGTGACCGGCGCGAGGGTCGGCCGGTAGGTGGGCCGCTCCCCCGGCTGCGCCACGGGCCCGGCCTCACGCTGATCGGACGGTCCGGCACCCCCGCGGACGGTCGGCCAGCCGTTCACCCAGTCGAGCGGGTCGATGAGCGCCGGTCGCTTCGTGTACGTCGGCTGGCCCGCGTAGTACGGGTCGTTCTGGTCGACCGCGTGGTAGATGATCCAGTCCTGCCCGGCGAAGTCGGTGACGACCGTGTTGTGCCCGGTGCCCACCCAGCGGTTGCCGTTCTGCGCGAGGAGGGGCGTGCCTCCAACCCGGGTGCTGAGGATCGAGACGCCGTCCTGGTCGAGGAACGGGCCGAGCGGACTGCGGGACCGCGCGACGAACACGCCGTACCCGGTGAGGGCACCGTTGCAGCAGTTCGTGGCGGAGCCCATGAAGTACCACCAGCCGTCGTGCTGGGTGATGTACGTACCCTCGTACCGGTTGTCGATCGCGATCGGCTGTTCGGTGGCGGGCAGCGACCGGAGGCCGTCAGCCGTCAGCTGCCGGACGTTGACGCCGCCGTAGTAACTGCCGAAGTACAGGTACGTCGCGCCGTTGGCGGTGACCACCTCGGGGTCGAACTCCCAACGCTTCCCCTGACCGTTCGCGGCCTCCTGCGGGGCGACCACCGGGCCTCCTGAATCGGTCCACGGTCCGGTCGGGCTCGTGCTCGTCGCGACGCCGACGGCCGACCCGCCGCCGGTTGCCGCGGTCGCGGTCGGCGTGTCCGACGCGGCGTAGTACATGAAGTACGTGCCGGGACGCCCGTGGGCGCCCGCGCGGTACACGACGTCGGGGGCCCAGATCCCGTTCGCTGCACCGACCCAGGCCGGCTTCGTCGTGAACGCGTCACCGACGTACGTCCAGTGCGTCAGGTCCGTGGAGCGGTAGGTCGGGACGGTGTGCTGTACGAGCGATCCGTCGGCGTTCGTCTCGGTCGCGGTGAGCGCGTCCGACGTGCAGTACAGGTACCAGTTCCGGTCGCGCCCGGCGCCGTGGATGGCGGTCGGGTCGGCGCAGCTCGCGGCCGTCTGGCCGTCCGGGAGGCGCAGGGCCATCGGGTTCTGGTAGCTCGCGGGCGTCGCCGGGCCGCGATGCGCGGGGACGGCGACGGTCCGCGGTGGGGCCGCGGCCGGTGCCGCCATGGCCGGGAGGGACAGGGCCGGGGCCCCGATGAGCGTTGCGGCCGCGATCACGGTCGCCAGGATTCGGCGCACGGTTGCTTCTCTCTCGTCGTTGAGGAGTGGTGGCGTTCACGCTACCCACGACCCCGCTCGCCGTCCACCGTCGCGGAGCAGGACGTCAGGCGCAGCGCTTGCACGGAACGCGCACGCTGTCTACCCCTGTTCGCGGGCCAGGATAACCCTTATTGTTTGAGCATCACTCGCACGAATGCGGCGTCAGCTGACGACAGGGCGTCAGCGCCGCATCGGCCAGGGACCCGAGGAACGACATGAGCCGATACGAGATGCAACCCGGTGTGGCACCCGCCCAGATCCGCTTCTTCCGCAAGGCGGCGGCCGTTCCGCCGCGACGGCCCACCGGTACGACCGAGGACACCGTCCGGTACGAGGACTTCTTCCGCAACGGATCCCCGATGCGGCGGCGGAACGCGGCCTGAGGGCGCGCATCGGCGGGGCCGGGACGGTCACTCGCGGGGAGCGGGACGGTCACTCGCGCGGAGCGGGACGGTCACTCGCCGGGGAGCGACAGCTTCGATCCGCTGGGACCACGACCGGTGGGCCGACGCGGTGGTGCGACCTCCGGCAGCGGCGGCAGGGCCTCGGCGCGGCGTCGGGCGAGCTCCATGCGGCCGAGTCCGGTCACCGCGGCGATGAACGTCGAGGACTGGAGCAGCCCGAGACCGAGCGGTGTGAACAAGGAGAAGGCGAACCGCCCCTCGAGACCAACGGCGGCCACGCCGAGCCACACGAGTGCCCATGCGGCCGGGAGCCACAGTGTCCGGGCAGCGCTCAGGACGAGCCCGTCGCGCGCACGCTCGGCGGCGGCGATCACCAGGTCGCGGTCCTCCGGGGCCATCGCCGGTGGCCGCGGGGCGAACTGTCGGGCGATGCGTTCCTGGCGGCGCCAGTTGCCCGATGGGATGAACGCCCAGAGCGGTGGCGACGCGAGCGACAGGCGGTGGGACGCGGCGGCGCCCGAACCGAACGCGGCCGCGATGAGCACCAGGCCGACGACCACCAGCGGGGCCGGCGTCGTCGCCCAGTGCCAGACGATCTCGGTCAGCGAGGCTGCCGTCCCGACCGCCGTGGCCACGCTGCCGGCGATGATCGTGCGCCGTCGACGGACCTCGACGCTCACGAGCTCGGGGTACCTCGCGCGGACGATCACCCACCCGGTGCGGAACGGAGCGTCGGCCATGCACACGATCCTGGCCTGCTCGCTGACGTGACGTGCGGGCCGCATGCGGCGAGACCGGTACGACCGGTTGTACTCACCCCATGAAGACCGCGATCTCGGTTCCGGACAGCGACTTCGAACACTTCGAGCGCGTTGCAGCGCAACTTGATGACGCAGGTCGCGGCGGGCATCCGGCTCGTCCTGGGCATCTGACCGCGACGACGGCCCTGCGAGCGGATGGGCTGCCCGACGCTCAGCGCACTGGAGGCCCCCACCCGACCGCATCGAGCACCGCGGTGGCAACCCTCCCGGGGTCGTCGCCGTCGACCGACACCACGTGATCGTGGACGTCAGCACCGTCGAGGACCGCGTCGAGCTCCTCCGCGCGGTCGAGGTGCCAGTCGCGCTCCGCTCCGGGCGCGTGCCGCACGAGCAGTCGCCGTCGGAGTTCGCCGGCCGTCACCACCAGCCGACAGGTGACGATCGTCTCGGCGACGGCCTCCTCGAGCGCGCTCCGGTCCTCCACGGTCTCCGCGACGCCCGCGAGCACGAGCCGCTCGGCACCGGCGTCCCACGCGTTCCGCGCCACCGCCGCGAGGTTCCGCGCGAGGAGCGCTCCGTTGAACCGGTCGTCCGGCGGTGCGGGCCACACGCGACGGAGGGCGTCGAGATCCACCACCGCATGCGGTAGCCCCCGCTCGCGGAGCAGTGCACCGACCGCGTCGGCCGTGGTCGTCTTGCCCGCGCCGACCGTGCCGTTGAGCAGCAGGACCCGCGGAGGGACCCGTTGCGCGGTCGAGCCCGGGGCGGTCATGGCGGCAGCTTACGGACGGGCGCGTCACCGCAGGAGCAGGATCGACCCGTGCAGAGATCGTTGAGCAGCTACGCGGCCATCGGTGACAGTTTTGCCGAGGGGATGGGTGACGAACGGCCGGACGGCACTCCTCGCGGGTGGGCGGACCTCGTCGCCCAGGGGATCGCGGCGGCGGCGGCCGGCCCGGTCACGTACGCCAACCTCGCCATCCGCGGCCGACTGCTCGCGCCCCTGCTCGACGAGCAGCTCGAGCCGGCCATCGCACTCCGTCCCGACCTGCTGAGCATCAGCGGCGGGAACAACGACCTCATCCGCGCCCGCGTCTCGGTTGCTGCGGTCACCGCCCGGCTCGAGGCCGCGATCGACCGTGCGGTGGCCTCCGGCGCCGAGGTCGTGTTCGTCACGGTGGCGAACATGACGCGGAACCTGCCGGCCGGGCGCCTCGTCGAGGGGCGCGGCAACCAGTTCGCGAGCGCGATCCGGCAGTGGGCCAGCAAGGACCACGTGACCGTGGTGGACAACTGGACGGACGAGGAACTGATGGAGCCGCGCTACTGGTCACCGGACAAACTGCACCTCAACGCCCTCGGGCATCGGCGGGTGGCGGGCAACGTGCTGGCCGCACTGGAGGTTCCCCTCCCCCCGTTCCCGGAGGAGCTCCCACCGGAGGTGGTGCGGCAGTCGCGCGCCGCCTACTGGCGCGAACACGTGCTGCCCTGGATCGGCCGCCGTCTCACCGGCCGCTCGTCGGGCGACGGCCGGGAGCCCAAGCGGGCGACCCTCCAGCCGGTGGACCTCCCCTGGAGCTCCCGCACGCCGTGACGGAGCACGGCTGCGTCGGGCGGTCGCTCCAGATCGCACTCGTCGCCGTTGTGGAGGCGCCCAGAACGGCAACGAGTGCGATCTCGCGGAAGGGGGGAGGCCGGGCGCCGGGGCCGGGCGCCCGGGGCCGGGGGTCAGGCCACGACCACGCACCGCGTACGTTCGGACTGGTTCCGGCCCTCCCGGTCGGACGGACCGCGGGCTGCCCGCGCAGGAGGAACACACCATGAAGGTCGTCGTCACTGGTTCCCGGGGCAAGGTCGGACGCCCCACCGTCCAGGCGTTCGTCGACGCGGGGCACGAGGTGCTCGGCGTCGACCTCGTCCGCCCGGTGTTCGACGCCGGGGTCGTCGTCCCCGGGAGGTACGTGCAGGCGGACCTCACCGACGCGGGCTCCGCGTACGCCGTGGTCGCCGGTGCGGACGCCGTCGTGCACGTCGCCGCGATCCCGCAGCCGACCGGCAACCCGCCACACGTGGTGTTCCAGACGAACCTGATGTCGACGTTCAACCTGATCGAGGCCGCGGTGCAGTTCGGCGTCCGCCGGTTCGTCAACGTGTCGAGCGAGAGCATCGTCGGGAACTTCTTCCCCGAACGGCCGTTCCTGCCCGACTACCTGCCGGTCGACGAGGACCACCCGCAGTACCCGCAGGACCCGTACGCGCTGTCGAAGGCGTTCGGCGAGCAGCTCATGGACGCCGCGGTGCGTCGTTCCGACATCCGCGCGATCTCGATCCGGCCGAGCACCGTGCACAACGAGGACAACTACGAGTCGAACCTCGGTCCGCAGGTGCGCGAGCCGTCCCGGACGAGCGCGAACTTCGGCAGCTACATCGACGCCGAGGACCTGGCGGATGCCCTGGTGCTCGCGGCCGAGTCCGACCTGCCCGGGCACGAGGTGTTCTACATCGCTGCGGCCGACAACGCCGGGGGGCACGACTTCGCCGCCACGCTGCGCGAGCACCACGGCGACGCGATCGAGCTCCGCGAACTCGACCGTGTCGACGCGTCGGGGATCTCGATCGCGAAGGCGCGGCGACTTCTCGGCTGGAGCCCGAAGCGCTCGTGGCGCGACCACCTCGACGAGCAGGGGCACGCGCTCCCGGGCGCGAGGCCCGACGCGGCGTGACGCGTGGTCGCTGCTACATTGTGCTACGTGCAGACCATCACACATCGAGAGATGCGGAACAACAGCGGCGAACTCCTGCGGCGCGTGGAAGGCGGGGAGTCGGTGCAGATCAGCAACCACGGCCGCGTCGTCGCCGTGATCCAGCCCGTTGACGACGGCCTGGCCGCGCTCGCGGAGCGAGGGCAGGCTCGCCTCGCGCGCACTCCGGTCACCGCACTGGCGGGCATCCGACGCACGACCTCGACGGCCACCACGAAGGACATCATCGAGGACAGCAGGGGTCGCTGGTGACGACCGCCTACCTCGACACGTCGGCTGCGATGAAGCTCGTGGTCTCGGAGGCGGAGTCCGAGGCGCTCGTGGCCGAGATCAGCGGCTCGTCCCGTCACCTCGCTGCGTCGTGGCTGCTCCACACCGAGCTCCACTGCGCGGCCGGTCGGAATCCGACCAACGTGGGTCTCGACGCCGTCGGGCAGGTCCTCGACGCGGTCACGCTGGTCGATGTCACTCGTGGCGACCTCCTGGTCGCCGGCACACATGCTCCCCTGCGCTCGAACGACGCCATCCACTTGGCGACCGCGCTCCGACTCGGCGTCGACGAGATGATCACCTACGACGTGGAGCTGGCTCGGGCAGCGGCGGACGCAGGTCTGGTCGTGACCGCACCGGGGTCCGCTCGTCCCTGACGCTTCGCGTCCGACGGCTACCCCGCCGAGCCGGACTCCCCGACGGAGGCCGCGAACTCCGCCAACTCCTCCAGGTTCGCGACCTCGCACGTGCGGCGGCCCTCCTCGATGTCGTGGATCATCGCGACGATCCGGTCGAACACCGGCCCCTGGATGTCCTTGTGCACCTCGTCGACCTCGGTCTTGCGCTTGCGCACCATGAGGTCTCGGTAGATGCCGCTGCGGGCCTTGGCGCTCTTGCGGTTGAACGCGGCGAGCCGGTCGAGCGACCCGTCGAGGTCGTCGGGCACGAAGCCGTCGAACGACTCGACGGGGACGGGTGCCTGGTCGATGGCCTCCTGCGCCACGGCCGTCATGAGCGCCCGGTACGGCGGCAGCGACAGGGAGTCCGCGATCGTCAGGTCGGACACCGCGCCGGCCCAGAGCATCGCGCCGTAGGCCTCCTTGCCCCACAGGTAACCGAGCACGTTCTCGGTCGGCAGTGCGTACGGCAGGCTGTCCGCGAGCAGGCCGACCCGTGGCGTGGTCGGTCCGCCGCCGATCTCGCCGATCCGGAACGTCGCGACGTTGCCCTGCAGGATGCGGCCCGGGCCGAGGTAGTCGGCACCGAAGTTGACGAAGCTCGACACGACCCGGTCCGCGCCGACGGCGGCCTGCAGGGTGTCGGCGGTCAGGCCGTTCTGCACCGTCAGGACGAACCCGTCGGAGGCGAGCCGTCCCTCCAGGAGCGCCGCGGCGGACGCCGTGTGCAGGCTCTTCACCGCGACGATCGCGTGCTCGATCGTGTCGGGCAGGTCCTCGGGCGTGACGGCCGGAACGTGCGCGGTGAACTCCTCGACGGGCCCCTCGATGTGCAGGCCGTCGTCGTTGATCGCGGCGACGTGTGCCGTGTCGGCGTCGCAGAGCAGGACGTCGTGTCCGGCGCGGTGCATCCGAGCCCCGATGGTGCCGCCGATCGCGCCGGCGCCGATGATGGTGACCTTCATGCTGCTGTCCTCTCCTGCCACTGCGTGACGACTCCGCCGAGCACGGTGAGCGGCACCGCGCCGTTCCCGAGCACCGTGTCGTGGAACCGGATCAGGTCGAACCGGTCCCCGAGCGCACCCTGCGCGGCCGCCCGGAGCCGGAGGATCTCGCGGCGTCCGATCATGTAGGCCAGGGCCTGCCCGGGCCAGGCGATGTAGCGGTCGACCTCGCTGCGGACGTGCTCCTCGGTGGCGGCGGTGTTCGCGAGCATGAACTGCACGGCCTGCTCCCGCGACCACCCGAGGTGGTGGATGCCCGTGTCGACGACGAGCCGGCAGGCCCGGAGCGCGCGCATCGAGAGCATCCCGAGGCGGGCGACGTCGTCCGAGTACAGCCCGAGTTCGTCGGCGAGCTCCTCGGAGTACAGGCCCCATCCCTCGTTGAAGCTGCACGCCTCGACGTCGAGGTAGCGGCGGTAGCGGGGCACGTCGAGCTGCTGCGCCATCGCGAGCTGCATGTGGTGCCCGGGGACCGACTCGTGGAAGGTCAGGGCCTCGTACTCGTAGCGGTAGCGCTGCTCGGGCTCGTCGGCGAGCAGGCAGAAGGCGCCCGGGCGGCTGCCGTCGACCGCCGGGGGCCGGTAGTAGCCGAGGGCGCTGCTGCCCGCGTCGATCGGGTTGATCGGCTCGAGGGTGCACGCGGTGATGTCGTACGCGGGGAAGGCCGCGGGGCGCGCGGCCTCCGCCCGGTCGAGCGCGGCCTGCGCGTACCCGATGATCTCGTCCGTGGTCCGGAACCGCAGCGCCGGGTCCGTGCGCAGTCGCGCGGCGATCTCGACCGGCTCGGTGAGCCCGAGCGCGCGCTGTCCGATCGTCGCCCACTGTTCGCGGAGCAGCTCGAGTTCGTCGAGGCCGATGCGGTGGATCTCGTCCGGCGTCAGGGCGGTCGTCGTGTGCCGGGCGACCGCGGCGGCGTAGCCCTCGGCCCCGCCGGGGATCGTCGAGATCCCGACGCGGTCGTCCGGCCGCGCGAGCGGGTGCAGCTCGACCCGGAGCCGTTCGGCGAGCGCCGACATCGCGGGGCGCAGCCGCTCGTCGACGAGTGCCCGGGCGGCGTCGAACCACGGCGTCCCGCGCACGGCGGTGAGCAGGGCGTCGTCGTCGAGCGGGAGCGCGAGGTAGCCCTCGAGCTGCTCGATCGAGTGGCGCACACCCATGGCGGTGGGCACGCGTCCGCGCGACGCCTCGAGCAGGTACCGGTCGGCGAGCGCGGCGAAGGTCCCGCCGAGGCCGCCGATCCGGGCCAGGTACCGGTCCGCAGCGGCCTGGCCGGCGACGGTCATCGCGGGGACGGCCTGGAACACGAGGCCCTGCCGGCTGACGTACCCCTTGGCGCTCGCGTTCGCCGCCCACAGGCTGTGCTCGGCGTCCTGCTGCGCACCGCGGACGAGTGCGGTGAGCACGCCGTGGTCGACCCGGCCCGCGTCGTCGAGCCGGTCGACCGGGAGGGCCGCGGCGGCCTCCGCGATCGCCGCCAGGTCCGCGGCGGCACGCTCGCTCGCGTCCTCGCTCGGGTCACCGGGCAGGTGGTCGAACTCCGCGATGCCGAGGAGGGTCGCGTTGTAGGGGTCGTAGGTGTGCTCGGTGGCGAAGTACCGTTCGCCGAGGTCGGCGAGCTGCGCGTGGACGTCGGTGTCCGGTGGGGTGGTGGTCATGCTGTCCTCTCGGGAACGGGTGGCTCAGAAGAGCTGGTGTCCGCCGTCGATGGACAGCGTCTGGCCGCTGACCCATCCGGCGTCGGGTGCGACGAAGAACGCGACCCCGCGGGCGATGTCCTCGGGGGTGCCGGTGCGGCGGACCGCGATCCGCTCGACGAGGGCGCGCTGCCCGTCGGGGCCGTAGGAGTCCCACTGCGCCTGGGTCGTCGGGTTCGACAGGACGAATCCGGGCGCGATGCAGTTGACGGTGATGCCGTGCGGGCCGAGCTCGTGCGCCATCTGCCGGGTGAACCCGATCTGCGCGGCCTTCGACGTCGTGTACGCCTGGATGCCGGTGAGGCTCACGCTGCGGCCGGCACCGGACGACACGATGACGATCCGCCCGTAGCCGGCGGGCTTCATGATGCGGGCGGCGGCGCGGGTGCAGTTGCGGGCGGTCAGGACGTTCGCCGCCCAGACGGCGTCCCAGGCGGCGTCGGTGAGGTCCTCGATGGGTGTGTGGGTCTGGCCCACGACGCCGCCCGCGACGTTGACGAGCACGTCGCAGCGGTCGAGCGCGGCGAACCAGGCGTCGACCGCGGCGCTGTCGGCGAGGTCGAGGTCGTCGCGGTCGAGCCGGTGCACGACGGCGCCGGCGGCCTCGAGGTCGTCAGCCGTGCGCCGTCCGATGCCCTGCGCGGTCCCGGTGACCACGGCCACCTGGCCGGCGAGCGGTCCCGTGGCCGACGGCACGGGCTCCGGCGCCGGGGCGGGCGTGCCGTCCGGCCTCCGCGCGGCGGTACGCGCCGAGGCGGCCAGGGGCCACTGTCCGGTCGTGGTGGGCAACTCGTCGCTCATCGTTCCTCCTCGAGTTCGATGGCGCCGAGGTTGCCGGCGCCGACGGCCCGGGGGCCGGTCGTCGGCTCCCCTCGGTGTGCGCGGGAGATCCGGACCGAGTCCTCCCACTCCTTCATGCGTGCGAGGCCGCGGCGACCGCTCGCGCGGAGCACGCCCTCGACGAGCGCCTCGATGAGCACGAGCAGCGGTGCCATCGAGTCGAACGGGATCCCGTCCACCGTGACCGGCAGCACGACGTCGGCGCTCTCGGCCGCCGGGGACAGCGTGGTGTCGGTGATGACGACGACCGTGGCGCCCTGCTCCTTCGCGGCGGCGGCGGCCTCCTGCGCGGCGAGTTCGTGGCGCCGGAAGTCGATGACGACGACGACCGCACCCCGGCGCAGCCGCAGGAAGCGCCCGACGTCGTGCCCGAGCGGCTCGGCGAGGAACGCGACGTCGGGCAGGATCTGGTCGAGCTGCGCGGCGAACACCATGCCGAAGTAGCGGCTGAAGTACCCCCCGATGACGGCCACGTGCTTCGGCCGCTCCCCGAGCACGGCGACGGCGCGGTCGAACTCGCTCGGCGGCACGCACGTCCGGAGCGCCTCGATGAGCCCGACCCGCTCGGCGATGGCCCGGGCGAAGGTCCCGCTGCCGCCGTCGTGGGCGATGCCCTCCTGGGTGCGCTGGACGGGGCTGCCCATGTGGTGGGCGACCTCGTCGCGGAGCTTCGCCTGGAACGCGGGGTACGTGCCGAACCCGAGGCGCGCGACGAGCCGGAGCACCGTCGGCGTGCTCGTACCGGCGGAGCGCGCCAGGCTCGCCGCGCTGTCGAGTCCCGCACTCGGCCACGCGGCGAGCAGGGTGCGCGCCACCTTCTTCTCGGCGGGGCTGAGTTCGTCCATGCGGGCGAAGATCTCGTCGTTGATCGGCATGTCCCTCCTGGTGTGTCCGGTCCCGGGCCGACGGCCTCAGGTGCGGAGCACGAGCCGATCGCCGTCGTGGAACGCCGCGAACATCGTCGGCGAGTTGTGCGCCACGACGACCCGACCGTCCGCGTCGACGGACACGAGGCCGCCGCTGGCGTGGCGCGCAGTGAGTTCCTCGTCGATCGTGGCACGGACCGCGTCGGGCAGGCTGGCCCCGCCGTACCGCATGCGGGCGACGATGTCGTGGGACACGACTCCGCGGATGAACGCCTCACCCTCGCCGGTGCAGGACACCGCGGCCTGGCCGTTCCGCGCGTAGGTGCCGGCGCCGATGACGGGCGAGTCGCCGACGCGGCCGTCCTCCTGTGCCGACATGCCCCCGGTCGAGGTCGCCGCGGCGACCGTGCCCGAGGTGTCCCGGGCGACCGCACCGACCGTGCCGTGCCGCGGTGCGACGAGCCGGTCGGCGAGGATCCGGGCGAGCTGCTGCTGGCGCGCCTCGGTGATGAAGTACTCCTGCGCGGCCGTCTCGAGCCCCCAGCCGGCGACGAGGTCCTCGGAGGGGTCGACGATGAACAGGTGCGCGGACCGCTCCATGACGGCGCGGGCCAGCAGCACTGGGTTGCGTGCGTGCCGGGAGGCCGCGATCGCGCCCGCCAGGCCGGTCGCGCCGTCCATGACGGACGCGTCGAGCTGTGCCTCGCCCTCGGCCGTGAGCGCTGCTCCGCGTCCAGCGTTGAACAGGGGATCGTCCTCGAGCTGCTCGACGGCCGCACACACGGCGTCGAGGGCGGGACCACCGGCGCCCA
This sequence comes from Curtobacterium sp. MCBD17_035, assembly GCF_003234815.2. Taxonomy (NCBI): domain Bacteria; kingdom Bacillati; phylum Actinomycetota; class Actinomycetes; order Micrococcales; family Microbacteriaceae; genus Curtobacterium; species Curtobacterium sp. MCBD17_035. Next base: position 3,252,172 of record NZ_CP126279.1, read on the forward strand.
GGACCGCCGACCCGGCCGCGTACGCGGCCGCGAGCCCGGCCTCGAACCGCTGCCGGTCCTCCTCGGCGAGTTCCGCGATCCGACCGCCCGCGCCGCCGTGCAGGGCGAGGGACCAGCCGCGCGTCGGCGCGATGTCCCAGATCCGGGTGCCCTGCGGGCGCGCGATGGCCTCTTCGTCGCGACGGCCCGCCTGCTCGGCCGCAGCCCCGGTCATCGGCCGCCCGCCTGCCGGGTGATGTAGTTGACGGCGACGAAGCGCGTGAACACCGACAGCAGGTCGCCGCCACTGATCGCGATGGTGCGCTCGGACACCCGGTCGACGCCGCCGACCCAGGTGGCGACGTCGGCCATGTCGGACGTCAGCACGTCGAGCTCCAGCGTCGTGTCGGCCGGGAGGTCCGGGGCGCGCATGCCGCCCGCGGTCACCTTCGCGACGGCTGCGGTCGCGGCAGCCCGGATCCGTGCGCACGACACGGCGGGGTGCAGGGCGTCGGCGCTCGCGCGGGTGATCGACGTCTTCGTGACGACGTGCTCGGCGTCGGGAGCGAACGGCTCCGTCTCGGTCCAGGTGACCTCGTCGCCGGTGACGAGCGCGATCGGGACGTCGTGGTGCGCCGCGACGAGGGCGTTGATGCCGCTCTCGCCGACCCAGGCGCCGTTCACCCGGGCCCCGGTGAACACCTCGGGGTTGTACGTGTGGGACAGCGTGGACGGCGCGCCGGAGATGCTGCCGTGGTAGCCGACGAGGAACGCCGCGTCGACCGAGGCATCGAGCCCCTGCACCATGTACATCGGCTTGTGGCGACCCGTGATCATCCGGACCACCTCGGGCTGCGCGATCGCCCGCGGGTCGAGGTTCGCCATGCGGCTGTGCGAGTCGTTGAGGAGCACCTCGGTGGCGCCGCCGGCGACCGCGCCCTCGATCGCGGCGTTCACCTCGGCCAGCAGCAGGTCGCATCCCAGGGCGTACCCGGGCGCGCCGGGACGGCACTGGTCCCAGTCGACGATGCCGGCGACGCCCTCCATGTCGTACGAGATCCAGATCTTCATGCGGGCCTTCCTTCGTGGGGCGCGGTCGGCTGGTGGGGCTCGGCCGGGTGGTGCGGTGCGGTGTGGTGCTGGGTGGGGTGGGCCGGGGTGGCGGTCTGGGGGCGGTCGACGGGATCGCCCTCGACGAGCGCGTCGGGATCGAGCAGGACCTCGGGTTCCGTGAGTGCGGGGTCGTCGAGTTCGATCGCCGGTTCGCGGAGCGGGTCGACGTCGCCGAGCTCGGCCGACCGGATACAGGCGGCGACGTGCGCGGCGGACGTTCCGTCGCCTCCCGGCAGGCCGCCGACGGACGTCGGACGCGCACCGATGACGACCGGCACCGGCTCGAGCGCGGGGTCGACGGTGCGGCAGGCGTCGACCGCGTACGGGCAGCGGGGGTGGAACCGGCAGCCGCTCGGGACGTCGAACGGGCTGGGCGGGTCGCCCTGCAGCGCGAGGCGGCTCATGGCGTCCTCGGTGCCCATGCGCGGGATCGAGTCGATGAGCGCCCGCGTGTACGGGTGCCGGGGGTTCCGGAACAGCTCGGCGGTGTCGGCGACCTCGACGATGCGGCCGAGGTACATGACCGCGACGCGCTGGCTCAGGTGCTGCACGACCGCGAGGTTGTGGGCGACGAACAGGATGCTCAGGCCGAGCTCGCGCTGGAGGCGGGCGAACAGTTCGAGGATCGTCGCCTGCACCGACACGTCGAGCGCTGACACCGGCTCGTCGGCGATGAGCACGTCCGGCCGCACGGCGATGGCGCGGGCGATCGCGATGCGCTGCCGCTGGCCGCCCGAGAACTGGCTCGGGTAGGCGTCGAGCGCGTCCTCGTCCAGGCCGACGAGCCCGAGGACCCGGATGCTCTCGGCCCGCACCTCGTTCCGCGGCACGATGCGGTGCAGGAGCAGGAGCTCGCGGAGCATCGAGCCGACGCTCATCCGCGGGTTGAGCGACGAGTACGGGTCCTGGAACACCATCTGGATGCGGCGTGAGGCCTCGCGGTCGCGGTGGACCGGCAGCGGGGCACCGTCGGCGTCGACCCGACCCGTCGTCGCGGTGACGCTGCCGACGAGGATCTTGGCGAGCGTCGACTTGCCCGATCCGGACTCGCCGACGAGCGCGAGGACCTCGCCGCGCCGGAGGTCGAGGTCGATGCCGTCGAGGGCCTTGAGCGCCGGACGCTCGGTGCGTCGGACGCGGTCGACGACGGTCACGGGCAGGGCGTACCGCTTCGTGACGCCCGTGGCGCTGAGGACGGCGCCGGTGTCGGGCACCGTGGGTGCGGTCGTGGTCATGCGGGGACTCCCTCGAACACCTCGTGCGTGCGGATGCAGGCGGCGGTGCGGCCGGGTCCGACGTCCTCCTGCGGCGGCATGGCGGTCGTGCACGCCTCGACGACGAACGGGCAGCGCGGCGCGAACGGGCAGCCGGACGGCCGGGCGGCCAGGTTCGGCGGGAACCCGGGGATCGGCACGAGTGCACGGTCGGGGTCGTCGAAGTCCGGCGCCGAGTCGAGCAGGCCCTTCGTGTACGGGTGCCGCGGGTCGGCGAACACGGCCTTGACCGGGCCCGTCTCCACCCGGTGGCCGGCGTACATCACCGCGACCCGGCTGCACGTCTGGTTGACGACGGCGAGGTCGTGCGTGACGAACGCGAGCGCGGCACCGGTGGCGTCGCAGAGCTCCTCGAGCAGCTGGAGCACCTGGTGCTGGACCGTCACGTCGAGCGCGGTGGTCGGCTCGTCGCAGAGCACGAGCTTCGGTGAACACGACAGCGCCATCGCGATCATGACGCGCTGCCGGAGCCCGCCCGACAGCTCGTGCGGGTAGGCCGCGGCGCGGCGCTCGGGATCCGGGATGCCCGTCCGGCGCATCATCTCGACGGCCAGGTCGTGGGCTGCGGCGCGCGAGAGCCCGAGGTACCGACGCGGCCCCTCGGCGATCTGGTCGCCCACGCGGAGCACCGGGTTGAGCGCGGTCATCGGCTCCTGGAACACCATGGCGATCTCGGGGCCCATGAGGCGGCGGCGTTCCTTCGCGCCGAGGCCCGCGAGGTCCCGCCCGCGGTAGCGGATCGCACCCGAGAGGACCGTGACGCCCTTCGGCAGCAGCCCCGCGATCGCCCGGAGCGTCAGGGACTTGCCCGAGCCGGACTCGCCGACGATCCCGAACCGCTCGCCCTCGGCGATGCTGAACCCCAGGTCCTCGACGATCCGGACGTCGGGGCGGCCCCGGCGTCGGATGCCGATGGTGAGGCCCTCGACCTCGAGCAGCGGTGCGGTCGTCGTGGTGCTCGCGTTCGTCGCCGCGGTCGTGGCCGTCGTCGGCATGTCGTGTCGTCCCTCCATGTCAGCGCCTCCGGTCCGGGCTGAGCAGGTCGCTGATGCCGTCGCCGAGCCAGGACAGGCCGAGGCTCGTGACGACCACGACGAGCCCGGGGATCGTCGTCTGCTGCCACTGGGTCGTGATGAACTCCTGGCCGTCGACGATCATCGAGCCCCACTCGGCGGTCGGCGGTTCGATGCCGAGGCCGAGGTACCCGAGCGTGACGATCGCCATGATGTCCATGACGATGTCGCTCATCGCGTAGATGATCGCCTGCGTCATGACGTTCGGGGCGATGTGCCGGACGAGCAGCCGCACGTGGGACATGCCCCCGAGTCGGGCCGCGACGACGTAGTCCTGCTGCTTGGCCACCAGGACCTCGCCGCGGACGATCTTGGCGTAGGACACCCACGACACGGCGGCGATCGCCAGGTAGATGCTCGCCTCGCCCGCCCCGAGGACGAACACCAGCACGATGACCATGACGTAGAAGGGGAACGCGAAGAACACGTCGACGATGCGCATGAGGATCGTGTCGACGATGCCGCCCACGTACCCGGCGATCGCGCCGACGACGCTGCCGACGACGAACGGGATGAGCACCGCGAGGAACCCGACCCGCAGGTCGACCCGCGCGCCCCAGATGAGGCGGGACAGGACGTCGCGGCCGTACTTGTCGGTCCCGAGCCAGTGCGCCGAACTCGGCGACTCGAGCGCCGCCTCCAGGTGCTGCTTGACGGGGTCGTAGGGCGCGATGACGGGCGCGGCGACCGCCACCACCACGAGCAGCCCGACGATGACGATGCCCGCCATGAGCGAGCCGTTCCGGTACCAGGCCTTGAGCGAGCGTGTCCGGGAGGCGCGGCGCCGGTTCTTGAAGCCGACCAACGTCGCCGTGGGGGTGGTCATGCGGCGTTCCCTCCGGCCAGGTCGACCCGCGGGTCGAGCATCGTGTAGACGACGTCGGTCAGGATCCCGACCACGACGACGAAGATGGCGACGAAGAGCGTGACGCCCTGGATCGTCGGGAAGTCACGGGCGAAGATCGCGTTCACCATGAGCGACCCGAGGCCGGGGAGCGCGAACACCTTCTCGATGACGAGCGATCCGCCGACGAGGTACCCGAGGTTGACGCCGATGATCGACACCGTCGGGATCGCCGCGTTGCGGATCACGTGGTCGCGGAAGAGCGGGACCCCGTACGCGCCCTTCGACTTGGCGGTGCCGACGTACTCCGACTCGAGCACACCGATCATCGACGAGCGGAGGCTCCGGATGATCGTCGGCGACATCGCGATCGCGAGCGTCAGCGCGGGGAGGAACAGGGAGTACAGGTGACCGCCGGCGCCGTTGCCGTAGCCACCCACCGGGAACGCCTTGACGTCGACCGCGAGCAGCAGGATGAGCATGATGCCGACCCAGAACTGCGGCATGCCCTGCCCGAGCAGGGTGACCGCGCGGGCGGCGAGGTCACGGCCGCCGTTGGGCCGCGAGGCCGCCAGCGACGCGAGCGGGATGCTGATCGCGAGCGCCATGAGGAGTGCGAGGCCGAGCAGCGAGAGCGTCACGGGCACGGCCTGCATGACGAGCTGCGTGACGGGGAGCTGGTAGGTGAGGCTCGAGCCGAGGTTCCCGTGCAGGATCTGCCCGAGGAACAGGAAGTACTGCTTCCACAGCGGCTGGTCGAGGCCGAGCTGCTGGGTCAGGGCGGCGACGCTCGCCTTCGTCGCGCGCTCGCCGAGGAGCGCGAGTGCGGCGTTCCCGGGCAGGAGGTGCGACAGGAAGAAGACGATGATCGTCACGCCGAACGCGACCGGGATCGCCTGGATGAGGCGTCCGGGGATGAAGCGCAGGCGGTGGAGCATGGGGTGCCTTCCGCAGGGGGCGGGTGTGGATGGGGGCCGGTGGGCCCCGACTGGGAGGGCCGGGTCGAGACGACCCGGCCCTCCCGCCGGTCAGTCCGTCAGGACTGCTTCTTGACGTTCTCGAGCTGGAAGTTCCCGAGGGGCGTCACGTGGAATCCGGACACCTTGTCCGAGATCCCGTAGACGTACGGCGAGTAGTACAGGTACGCGAGGAACGCGTCGTCGCCGGTCTGCTGCTGCAGCTGGGCGTACAGCGCCTTGCGCTTGCTCGACACGACCGACTGCTGGGCCTGGCTGTTGAGCTTGACCACCGCGGCGTTGTCGTAGTTCGTGAACGCCGAGTTCGAGCCACCGTTCGGGTCGACCGCGAACGAGGTCCACTCGTCGGGGTCCGGGATGTCCATCGTCCACGCGGACCACGCCATGTCGAAGTCGCCCGCGAGCCGAGCCTGCTTGTTGGCGGTCGGGTCGAGCTGCTTGATCTTCATGGTGATGCCGATCTTCTTGAGCTCGGACTGCATGATCTGCGCGATCGACGTCTCGTTCGGGTCACCGGAGCGGATGAGCAGCGTCGTCGTGAAGCCGCTCGGCTGCGACGACTGCTTGAGCTCGGCCTTGGCCTTCTTCACGTTGTACGTCGGGCCGTCGGCGTTCTTGTCGTAGTACGGCGTCCCGGGCGAGAGCAGCGAGTTCGCGACCGAACCGTGGCCGAACAGGATCGCCTTGACCATGGCCTTGCGGTCGATGGCGTACGCGATGGCGCGGCGGACGTGCACGTCGTCGAACGGCTTGCGCTTCTGGTTGAAGGCGATGTAGTCGATCTGCGTCGACTTGAAGGTCTTCGCGGCCACGCCCGACGCGCTCGCGAGCGAGGACAGGCTCGACCAGTCCGGCGTGTCGTCGACGTCGATCTGACCGCCCTGGAGCTGGAGCTTCCGGGTGTTCGCGTCGGGGACCACCGTGAACACGACCTTCTTCAGGTGCGGCTTGCCCTTCTGCCAGTAGTGCGTGTTCTTGACGAGGGTCAGCGACTGGCCCTTCTTCCACGAGCTCCACTTGTACGGGCCGGTGCCGACCGGGTGCGTGTAGAACTGCTCCTTCGTCTCGCCGCCGTAGTTGTCGGGGACGATCGCGTTGCTGAACAGCGAGAGGTCGGCGATGAGCGGGGCCCATGCGTGCTTGAGGTGGATGTCGATGGTCGCGTCGTCGACGGCCGTGACGTTGTCGATCGCGGCGTTGATGTACCCCCAGCCGCTCGAGCCGGTGGCGGTGTCCGCGTCGAGCGAGAACTTGACGTCCTTGGCCGTGACCGGGTCACCGTTCGAGAACTCGACGCCCTTGCGGAGGTGGATCGTGTAGTCGAGCTTGTCCGACGAGATCGAGTAGCTCTTGGCGAGCCACGGGGTGAGCTTCTTGCCGTTCGCGCTGACGTTGAACAGCGGCTCCATGATCTGCTGCTGCACGTGGATGGAGTTGTTGTCGAACGTGGTCGTGTTGTCCATCGAGATGATGTCGGCGGACCGGGCGATCGTCAGCGTGCCGCCCTTCGTGGTGGCTGCGGACGCGGTGGCGCCGCCGGTGCCGACGGCGACGACGACCGCCGCTGCGGCGGCGACGGCGGCGACCGCGACGCGGGTGCGTTGCTTCATGTGCCTCTTCACTTCCCCGACGTCGGATGACGCCGGTCTTCGGACTCGGGAGCGGTGCGGGGAGGACCGGTGCCGTCCGGAGGCGGCGCGATCCGTAGTGATGATTACAGTAAGGGCAGTTCTTTTCCGATTTGTTACGTTTGTAAGACGATGTCCGAGATGACCGCACCGCCGCAACCCGTCCTCGCGCTCCGGCCGTTCACGCCCGCCGACGCCGCCGTCGTCGTGACCTGGTTCACGACCCCGGAGCAGGCCTCCGCGTTCGCCGGGACGGGTGCGCCCTGGCCGTACACCGCGGCCGCGCTCCTCGCCTCGGTCGACGACGCGAGCCGCCGGGCGTGGACGGTCACCGCCGCCGATGCTCAGGACGCCGTGCTCGGCCACGTCGAGACCGCGCTCGTCACCCCGACCACGGGGCGCCTGGCACGGATCGCCCTGGCACCCGGGCAGCGCGGCCGGGGCCTGTCGACCCCGATGCTCGAGCTCGCCCTCGACGCGGCCCGGTCGATCGGCATGGAGGAGGTCGCCCTGTTCGTCGTCCCGGGCAACGAACCCGCGCTGCGGGCCTACGCGCGCGTCGGCTTCCGCCCCACCGAGCGCGATCCGGAGCACCCGGAGTACCTGCGCCTGGCCCGCACCCTGGCTTCCTGACCGGTCCCCCGCCCCCTCGTTCCGCGCCGGGCATGCTGGGACCATGCCGATCCTCCACAAGGACATGCAGGTGTGCATGTCGCTCGCCGGTCGCCCGAGCAACATCGGGACCCGCTTCCACAACTTCCTCTACGACGAGCTCGGCCTCGACTTCGTGTACAAGGCGTTCACGACCACCGATCTCGAGGGCGCGGTCCGCGGCATCCGCGCGCTCGGCATCCGCGGGTGCTCGGTGTCCATGCCGTACAAGGAGGCGATCATCCCGCTCGTCGACACGCTCGAACCGTCCGCAGCCGCGATCGACTCCGTCAACACCGTCGTCAACGACGACGGCGTGCTGACGGCGTCGAACACCGACCACGAGGCGGTCGCCGCCCTGCTCGCCGGCCACGGCGTGGACCCCCGCTCCTCGGTCCTGCTCCGCGGGTCCGGTGGGATGGCGAAGGCGGTCGTCGCGGCGTTCCGCGGCAGGGGGTTCGACGACCTCACCGTCGTGGCACGGAACCGGGACACGGGCACCGCACTGGCGGAGCGGTACGGCTACCGATGGCTCCCCGACGGCGCCGGGGCCGGACACGCCGACGTCCTCGTGAACGTCACGCCGATCGGCATGCACGGCGACGCCGCCGACGAGCTCGCGTTCCCCGAGGAGCGCATCGCCGACGCGCACACGGTGGTCGACGTCGTGGCCTTCCCGGCGGAGACACCACTCGTCGCCGCCGCCCGTGTCGCCGGGAGGCACCTCATCACGGGCGCCGAGGTGATCGCGCTCCAGGCCGCCCGGCAGTTCGAGCGGTACACGGGCGTCGCCTTGACCGCGGACCAGGTGGCGCGCGCGTCGGCCTTCAGCCGCGCGGAGTGACCGCCGGCGGAGACCCGTCCGAGCGGACGCGGAGCGACGCCACCGCGCGGTGCCGCGCGGAGTCCGCCACGCCCCGGCGCTGATCCGGGTTCACTCCGACTCCTCGATGAGTCCGCCGCGGCGCTCGAAGCGGAGTTTCCCGCTGAGGACGTCCTCGGCGATCTCGCGCGTCGGTCGGCGTCGCGCGAAGGCGTGCCCCTGGAGGAGCAGGTAGGCGTCCTCCGCGGTGATGTCGAGCTGCGCCAGCACCACGCCCGTCGCCTGGTGGACCATCCGCCGCGAGGACGGAGCGCGGTCGAGCACCGCCCCGCCGACGCCGATCGACGCGATGGACCGCTGGAGGATCCGCCGGCCCACCGCGGTGGACAGCAGGCTCGCCTGCTCGACCTGCTCCGGCTCGAGGGGGGTCGGCTCCGGCGCGTACAGGTCCACCGCACCGAGTCGGAGCGGTCCGAACATGACGGGGAACGCGAACAGCGCGCCGACGGCCTCGTGCCCGACTGCTTCGGTGAACGCGGGCCACGACCGCGAGGCGCGGTGTCGGAAGTCGTCCTCGAGGACCGGCTGCGCACGCCGGATGGCCTCCCAGCAGGGGCCCTCGTGCAGGTCGAACTGGATCTCGTCGATCCGGGACGCCGTGATGTCCGACGCCGAGATGGTCTCGTTGCCGAACGGGACCCCGAACGACGAGACGGAGCACCCTCGGACGGGGAGCAGCCGCACGAACGGGACGCTGAGGTCCGCGTCCCGTACACGCCCGGACCGGAGTGCGCTGAGGGTTCGCTCGAACTCGCCACTCATGCGGTCTCCTCCAGCGGGTCGCTCGCCTCGTGGTCGCCGTCGAGGTGCTCGTCGGGAGCCGCGCCGGCCCACGAGGGGAGCTCCGCCGACGGGTAGTCACCCTGCGGGTCGGGAACACGGACCATGGGGTTCACGGAACGTAACGTGATGCCCTCGACGTCGGAGGCCGCTCGGCGGAGCGCACGGCCGAGCACGAACGCGACCAGGTCGTCGACGCCGCCCGAGGGCCGGTAGCCCGGCCATGCGCGCTGACCCTGGTCGAGCTGTTCGTCGATGCTGGCGCGCATCACGTCGGCGTCGTCGATCTCGACCTCGCAGTCGAGCACGAGACGGAAATGGGGTCGGTCCTCACGCGCGACACCGGCCACGTCCACGGGAGCGGTACGACCGTCCATGTCCTCGCCGGACAGGAAGCGGAGCGTCGTGCTCGGCGCGATGCCGTACACCGAGCGGTACGCGGTCGCCATGCGGCCCACGTTGCTGAACCGCCAGCGCCGGGCGACCTCGGCGACGGTCAACCGCTGACCCGGCTCGGCGTTCCGGAGGTCACGGTGCACGCCCTCGAGCCGGACGCTGCGCAGGTACTCCATCGGCGACACGTCGACCTCGCGCTGGAACGCTGCCTGCAGGCCGCGCGGGGTCAGGACCGACGCTGCGGCGATGTCCTGCAGGCGGATGTGCGAGCGCGCGTTCTCGCGGATGAACCGGATCGCTGCACGGACCGGGCGCGACAGCACGACCGAACCGGACCCCGATCCGAGATCCTCGCTGTTCGACCCCATCGTGCAACCGTATTGCGTGCGTCCGGTGCGGACACTCGGGTTGACCGCCGCACTCAGGCCCCGGGCTCAGCGCCGGTCCGAAGCGCCCATCGGCCGACCGCCACGAGACCGAGCCGACGCAGGGTCTCGATGTTCCGGAGGAACAGCATCGGCTGCATCACGAAGCCCGGTACGAGGGTGCCGGGACCCTTGCTCGGGTTCTCGCGGATCGTCACCTTGCACCCGCGGCGGTGCGGTTCGACGGTCAACTCGACCTGGGCCTCCCCGAGCGGCCAACCGCGCGCCTGGATGCGCATGCGGTACGGCGGATCCCACTCGAGCATGGACGTCGTGTCGTCGATGAGGAACGGCCAGGAGCCGAACGAGTGGTGGATCCGGGCACCCTCCGCCGGCCAGCTGCGGTCGAGCGCACGCATCCGCGAGGCCCCCACCACCCAGACGGGGAACAACCAGCCGTCGCGGAACACGTCGAACACGGCCTCCGGCGGGCATTCGAAGACTCGGACGTTGCGGGCCATGGGGACCTCCTTCTCAGGGCCGAGGGGACAGATCGACGTCCTCGGACAGGTGGAACGTGTGCCGCAGGGCGCTCCGTGCGGCGTGCCAGCCGGCCATGCCGTGGACACCGGGACCGGGAGCGGCGGACTCGGAACACAGGTACACGCCGTCGGCCGGTGTGCGCCAGGGATCGGGCGACAGCGTGGGGCGCCGGACGAGTTGCCCGAACGTGGCCGCACCCGCGGCGATGTCGCCGCCGACGTAGTTCGGGTTGTACTGCTCCATCTCGACCGCCGTCCGGCTGGAGCTGGCGATGATCGTGTCCCGGAACCCCGGGGCGAAGCGCTCGATCTGCCGGATGATGGCCTCGGTCTCGTCGTGCTGGGAACCCGCCGGCACGTGCGCGTACGCCCAGAACACGTGCTTGCCCTCGGGCGCGCGACTCGGGTCCACCACCGTCGGTTCCGACCCGAGCACGTACGGGTGGTCGTGGCGGCGGCCTTGGGACACGGCGCGCTCGGCGGCGGCGATCTCGGCGCGGGTTCCGCCGATGTGGACGGTGCCCGCCTTCCGGAGGCCGGGATTCGTCCACGGCACGGGGTCGGACAGTGCGAAGTCGACCTTGGCGGCCGCGTTGCCGAACCGGAAGCGCCGCAGCGCTCGCTGGTAGGAGGACGGGAGGCGCGACCCGGCGATCCGACGCATGCCCTGCGCGCTCGTGTCGAACAGCACGGCGCGGGCGTCGGGGAGGTCCTCGATGCGCTGGACCTCGGTGTCGACCTCGATCGTCCCGCCATGCGCGACGAGGTCGGCCGCCAGCGCGTCCACGATCGCCTGGCTCCCCCCGATCGGCACCGGCCACCCCCTGGCGTGCGCGTAGACACCGAGCGACAACGCGGCCGCGGCCGTGGCGAGCGACGGCATCCGCTGGATCGAGTGCGAGGCGACGCCGGTGATCATCGCGGGTGCCACGATGTCCTGGAACCGGCGGTTCCACAGTGCGGTGCCCTGCTCGAGGGCACGCAGCCCGAAGCGCAGGACCGTCACCGGGTGGCGCGGCACGTGCAGCAGCGCGTCCGTCGCGAAGTCGGAGACCTCGTCGGCGTGACGCGCGAGCGGGCCCATGAGGTCGCGGTACGCGCGGCCGTCGATCCCGAGTCCGTCAGCCGTCCGGTCGATGTCCCGGTACGCGAGCCCGGCACGACCGGCGTCGAGGGGATGACCGAACTGGACCTCGGGCAGGCGGAGCTCGATCCGGTCCTCCATGCCGAATCGACGGAAGAACTCGGACTGGAGCGCCATCGGGTGCACGGCCGAGCAGACATCGTGGAGGAACCCCGGCTCGGTGAGCTCCTTGGTCCGCGCACCCCCGCCGATCGTGTCGTTCCGCTCGTACACGGTGACGGCGAGTCCGGCGCGCGCGAGGGTCACGGCTGCGGCCAGCCCGTTCGGTCCGGCACCGACCACGACCGCATCGACCACGACCGCTCCCTTCGTCTGGACCCCCACGCTACGGGTCCGGCTCGTCGCGCGCCCACAGCGACGTGACGTCGTGGATGGCGTCCCCCTCCACAGGTCGAACTGCGTCGACTCGACCCGCGTCGACTTGACGGCTGGTCGGCCGGCCCCGCCGGTCGCGGGCGGCACGGGAGCCATCGGTGTAGCGTCCCGGGAGCCGGACGGAACCGTCGGCGTCCCTCGAGGAAGGCAGAGCACCCCATGCGCATCGGCACCGCCATCGCACTGCTCGTGATCGGCGCGATCCTCGCGTTCGCCGTCAACGTGCAGGTCGCCTGGTTCAACCTGAGCATGATCGGTTACATCCTCATGGTGGCCGGCGTGATCCTGCTCGTTATCAGTCTGGTCGTCGGCCTGCGCGGATCGAGCTCGACCTCGACGACCCGCACCGGCTACGACGCCGACGGCAACCGCATCGAGCGCCGGGACGACTACCGCGCCTGACGCCGGGGCCCCGGAAGCGCGGCAGCGGTCCGCTCTCGAACCGCGCCGCCGGATATGCCCTGGCCCGGTCAGTCCGACGCGGGCGGGTGTCCGGGCCGGAGCGCGTCGATGTCCGCCGCCAGCTCCTGCAGGCGGTCCTCGAGCCCGACCTCGTAGTCGTCAGCAGGACCCGCCGCCCATCCGAGCCGCCCGACGACGGTCGAACCGATGTCGTCCCAGGCCCGCTGACGCGCGGCGATGACGATGGCGTCCACGAAGGACGGATCCTCGCTGCTCGCCTCGAGCCGCTCCGCCAGCTCGGTGTAGGTCGCCTCGCGTGTGCGGAGTTTCAGGTCGTCCCCGCGCTTGTAGTCGTGTTGGTGGCGGGACCGCCCCCGCGCGTTCTGCGCGACCGCTCGGATCTCGCGCATCCGCTCGGCGTCCTCGCGCTGCTCCGCGGCGAACCGACGGAGTTCCTCGCGCGCGGCCTCGGCGACCACGCGGGCGTCGAACGACTCGTGTTGCTGCAGTGCGCTGAGGATGATGCGGTTCGCGACGGCGATGACGATCGCGGACCGGGCGATGAGCATGCCCTCGTCGACCGACCGGCGCAGCTCGTCGGGGTCGACCGGCCGTTCACGCACGTCCTCGTGCTTCGGTCGCTTCCCGAAGACCGCCACCATCGTCCTCCCGCCCCGTCGTGGTCGCCCGCGCGGAGCGACCGTCCTCGACGATACCGAGCCGCGGTCGGGAGGGCGCTCGACCGCGGCTGCTCGTCACTCGTACCGCAGGGCCTCGATGGGATTCTGCCGAGCAGCCCGACGGGCCGGCAACGTGCCCGCGAGGAACGCGATGAGCATCACGACGATGATGATCGTCGCGACCGAGCCGGGCGCGAACTGCAACAGGTGCAGGCCGGGGAGGTCCTTGAGCACCGTGCGGGCCAGGAGGTTCGAGATCCCGGTGCCGAGCAGGATCGCGACCCCCGCGCCGATCGCGCTGCCGAGGAACCCGATGAACACGGCCTCGAGGCTGAACAGCGTGTACACCCGACCGCCACCCATGCCCATGGCCTTCATGAGGCCGATCTCGCGGGTGCGCTCCTGCACGCTCATGAGCAGCGTGTTGATGATCCCGAACCCGGCGGCGATGAGCGCGATCACGGCGAAGGCGTTGAGGACGCCGACGATGCCGTTGATGACCGTCTCGAACTGCCCGAGCTGGTCGGCGATGGTCTGTCCCGTGTAGCCCGCCGCCGACAGGCGGGACTTGACCTTCGCGACATCGGCGCCCGACGCCACCGTCGCCGTGGCGGAGGCGTAGCCCGTCGAGACCGCGGTCGGCTTCGCGGTCTCCTGGGCGGTGCGGAGCGCCTCGGTCAACGCCGCGTTCGCACCCGCACCACCGCCGAAGAGCGACTCGTTCTGCACACCGACGACCGTCGCCCGGACCTGGTGCTCCTGCCCGAGGTAGTCGTCGATGCCGATCGTGACGGTCGTGCCGACGGCGTTGCGCGCGCTCCCCAGGCCGAGGGCCTTGAGGTCGTTCGTCGGGAGCAGGAGCTGACGCTCGGACGACGTCGACGACAGCTGGCGTCCTGCGGCGAGGTCGGCGTGGATCGCGTCCGCGTCGCCGGCGATGCCGACGACGTACTTGCCGTGGTCGCCGTACTCGAGCCACTTCGGTGACAGCGCCACGGCCGGCTGCACCGACGCGATGCCCGTGGTCCGCCGGATCGCGCTGATGTCCGTCGGGCTGAGGTACGACACCGACGCCGGGCCGCGCTGCGAGGTCTGTCCCGACTCGGACGGGTCGTACTTGGCCGGCCCGTCGTCCGAGCTCGACGTCGTCGCGGCCTTGGTGACGGTGAGCGAGTCGGTGGTGCCGATCGATGCGACCTGCGTGTCGATGTAGGACGACACCCCCGTGCCGATCGCCGAGGTCAGGGTGATCGTGAACGCGCCGATGAAGATCGCGATCACCGTGAGGGTGGTGCGGAGCTTGGACCGGAACGTGTTCCCGATCGCGGTGCGCAGGAGGTCGACGAGGTTCACGCGGCGGCCTCCGTGGTGTCGACGATCAGACCGTCGCGGACGTTCACGCTGCGATCGCACCGCGCGGCGAGTTCGGGGTCGTGGGTGACGACGACGAGCGTGATCCCCCGTTCCCGCTGCAGTCCGAACAGCATGGCCTCGACGAGCTCACCGGTCGTGGTGTCGAGGTTGCCCGTGGGCTCGTCCGCGAAGATCACCGCGGGTTCGTTGACCAGCGCGCGGGCGATGACGACCCGCTGCTTCTGCCCGCCCGACAGGTCGTTGGCGTCGTTCCGTGCCTTGTCGGCGAGACCCAGCGCGTCGAGCGCCTCCATCCCGCGGCGGCGGCGATCGCGCGACGACACCCCGGCGATCGTCAGCGGCAGCACGACGTTGTCGAGGACGCTCGTCCGGGGTGTCAGGAAGAACTGCTGGAACACGAACCCGAAGGTGTCGTTGCGCGTCCGGTTCACCTGGCGCGCGGACAGGCGCGCCGCGTCCTGACCGTCGAGGAGCACCTGACCGCTCGTCGGCCGGTCGAGCAGGGCGAGCAGGTGCATGAGGGTCGACTTGCCGGAGCCGCTCTTGCCGACGATCGCGAGGCTCTCGCCCCGGTCCACCGCGAGCGACACCCCCTTGAGCGCGTCGAAGCGGGCGTCACCGCGGCCGTAGGTGCGGGTGAGGCCGCGGGCCTCGAGCACGGGAGTGGGCATGCCGCAACGCTAGCGGCGCCCTGCCCGGCCCGGGTGCGAACCTGCTGGGTGCGATGTCAACGGCATGTGGACGCGCGCTGTCCTCCCCAGCGTCAGGCCGGGACCGCCTCGCGCGCTGCGGCCCGTGCCACGATCCGATCGGACTCATGGACGGCGACCCGCTCGGCGGTCAACAGCAAGGAGGCGACATCGGTGGCAGTGCGTGACGGCGCGTCGTTCCAGCTCGTCAGGTCGCGGACGCGGCCCATCCGGACGTCGGGGGCGGGGCACCACATGACGGGGGCGCCCTCCTCGACGGCGAGCGCGTGCCAGACGAGGTCGAGCGCACGTTGGACCGGCTGCGAGTGGACGGCGTGCGGCCCGCCCGCGGCGTACACGACCGCGCCCACGAGGCACGCCCCGACGAGCGGTCGACCGGCGACGTCGAGCGCCGCGGCGCTCGACGCCTTGCGCGTGCGGCCCCGGTCGTCCAGGTACGCGAACCACGCATGCTGGATCCAGCCGTGGTCCACGACGTCACGAGCGTCGGACAACAGGTGCTCGAGCGACGCGAGTTCCGCGAGCTGGGCGGCCACGCGACGGCCCCGGGCGGCCGCACGCCGTTCGTGGTGTCGATCGACCCAACCGAAGAGTCCCGAGCGGCGGGGCGTGGTGGTCTCCCGGACAGGAGAGGCGTCGCTGTCGACGTCGTGCTGGACGCGGAACTCGAGGGTCATGACGGTCCCTCCGGATCGGTGGCACGGAACGGTGTGGGGTCACGGTAGTCCCGTTCTCCTCGGAGGGCGATACCCCCGTTTCCCGCGGTGGTCCGGCACGGCTCCGGGTCGGTCCGACCCGGGCTCGCGAGGGTCCGGCACCGCGTCAGTCGTCGAGCACGGCCTCGAGCGCACGGAGCCCTGCGGCCCGTTGGTCCGAGCCGTCGGGCGAGGCGGCGAGCGCGGTCGCGATCGACATCGCCCACCCGCGGGCGCGCGTCCACGTGTCGTCGTCGGGCGCGAGGGCAGCGCGGAATCGCTGCCGGGCCTCCCGGCCGAACGTGAGCCATGCCGTCGCGAGGTCGGTGGCCGGATCCCCTGCGGTCAGGTCACCGAAGTCCACCACCGCGACGAGCGCATGGTCGTCGACCACGATGTTGAACGGGTGCAGGTCGCCGTGGAGCCAGAGCGCCGGCCCCTGCCAGGCGGGGGCGGCGGCGACCTGCGTCCACGAGCGCTCCAGGTCGGCGGTGCGCGGGATGCGTCCCGACTGCAGTCGTCGCGCCACCGCCGTCGTGCGTCCGCTGAGCGGGCCACCGCGCACTGGGTTGTGCGGCGCGTCCTCCGGCGCGGTGACGTGCAGGGCTCGGAGGAACGCGGCGAGCGTCTCCGGTGCGTCGCGGGGGAGGTCCGTCGACGCTCCAGCCGGGCGACCGGCGACCCACCGGGTGACCGTCCACGACCAGGGGAACACCGCGGACGGCCGACCGATGCGCACGGGCTCGGGCACGGCGACGACGTGTCGGACGCGCGCGGCGATGCCGGGGAGCCACCGCTGCTCGTGCTCGACGAGGTGCGCGGCGGCCTCGCGCCGCGGCACCCGGACGAGCAGCTCGTCGCCGAGCCGCAGCACGACGTTGTCCCAACCCTCGGCGAGGGGTCGCAGCGGCAGGCCGGCGAGATCGGGGTGCTGGTCGAGCAGGAGTCGTCGCACCAGTGCCTCGTCCACGTCGATCTCGGCGTCTGGCACGTGCACCGGACGATGCTAGCCGCGCTCCGGTTCCCGGGCATCGGGAGCACCGGGAGCACCGGCAGCACCGGCAGCACCCTGCGGGCACGGTCCCAGCGACCGTCCTGGCACGCCCGCTACGGTGCCCCGGGTGTACGAGGAATGGCGCCGTCCGAAGCAGTGGGCGCGTGCGGGCGGGCTGCTCGTCGTGCCGTACGCCGTCGTCGCATGGTTCACCCTCGCCGTGACGCCCGTCCCGCAGATCGCGTTCGGGCTCGCCGTCGTCGGGATCCTCGGGGTGGTCGCCGCCACGATCTGGGGCTTCCGGACGTACCGACGGGGAGCCGTCGCCCTGGTCGGCGTGCTGCTGCTGCTCGCCGGTCTGGCGCTGTTCGGCCTCGACCCGTTCCCGGCGCAGATCGCGGGTCTGAGCGACTGGTGGCCGTCGGCGATCACGCAGCCGCAGACCGTGCTCAGCGGCTACTGGACGCTCGTGGCCCTCGGCGCGGTGCTCACGGGCGCGGGCCTGCTCGTGTGGCTGCTCCTCACGGCGCTGCTGGGGACGCCCCGCCCGCGCCGCTGAACCGCGGCCACGCAGAACTCGTCGCCGGCGGCCACGCGGGCGTCGCCGCCACCGCCACCGCCACCGCCACGGATGACACCCACGGCACGACGCCCGTCATCCGCCAGCGGTCACGAACCGCGAGGGGCGGAAGTCCGCGAGCAACGGATGCGTGGCGTCGTGCACGACCTCCCAGGCCGTGAGCTCACCGAGCACGAGGCCGAGCGTGGCGCCACTGTGGGTGAAGAGCACGTGCAGGCCCGTGATGCCGACGACGGCACCGGCCACCGGGTCGCCGTCGGCAGGGATCGGCTTGGGGCCCACCCCCACGCCGGCGACGGTGAGCACGGGATGCCCGGCCAGGACGGCGCGCGCCTCGGCCACCAACCCCGCGACGGTCGAGTCCCGCACGTCGTACCGGCCGTCATCGAGCACGCGGACCTCGCGCTCACTCCAGCCGGCGTCGAACACCAGGGCGCCGCCGGGTGCCGGGCGCAACGCGACCCGGGGTGTGTTGAGCACCACGCGGAGCGGTGTCGCGACGGGTTCGCTCCGGACGAGGAGTGCGATCGGGGTCTGGTCGGGCATGGTGACGCCGAGCGTGGCGAGGTCCCGCGGCACGGAGGAACCGGTCGCGAGCACGACGGCGTCGGCCGGGACGTGCTCTCCACTCGCCGTGGTGACGCCGGTCACCCGGCCGTCGCGGACGGTCGGGAGGCTCCGTCCGGCTCCAGTGCGCACCGTTCCGCCCGCGGCCACGACCTCGGCGAGCAGGTGGTCGACGAGGAGCGCGAGGTCGACCCACCCCTCGCCGGGGTTGAGGACGGCGCCTTCCGGATGCACGGCCGCCGGATCGACTCCGGGCACGTGCCGGGCGACGTCCTCGCGCGACATCCACACGGAGTCGTAACCGATGCGGAGCTCGTGCTCGTGACGCTCCCGGTACGACTCTCCGGGAGCGGCCCAGGTCAGGCCGCCGTCGAACCGCACGACGTCGTGGCGGTCCAGCCGCTGCTGGACGGTGCGGTAGCGGTCGATCCCGATCGTGCGCAGCCGGTGGTACGCGTCGCTCCGCGCTCCCGCCGAGTTGAGCCAGGACAGGGAGCGACCGGACGCGCCGGACGCGGGACCGGCCTCCGTGACGAGCGTGACGGCGGCGCCGAGGCGGACGAGGTGCGCGGCCGTCGAGGCGCCGAGCACCCCGCCGCCGACCACGACCACGGACGTGGCACGCATCACGGCATCCCGGGGAGCGACGGCGCGCTCACCGCAGCGCCCCTGCAGCGGTCCGGAGGTCGGCGACGAGCTCGTCGAACGCAGCGTGGCGGGCGTCCTCGTCGGGCATGCGGAGCAGGGCCGATGGATGGGTGGTCACGAGGAGGCGCGAGCCGTCGTCGAGTTCCTGGAGGCGCCCGCGCTCGCGTCCGATGGTCACGCTGCGGCCGAGCACGGATCGCGCAGCGGTCGCCCCGAGTGCGACGACGACCTCGGGGCGCACCACGGCGAGTTCGGCCTCGAGCCACGGGTGACACGCGACGACGTGCGCCACCGACGGCTTCTGGTGGATCCGGCGCTTCCCCCGCTGCTCGTGGTGGAAGTGCTTCACCGCGTTCGTGACGTACACGGTGCTCCGGTCGATCCCGGCGCGTTCGACCGCGCTCGCGAGCAAGCGCCCGGCCGGCCCGACGAACGGTTCCCCCGCACGGTCCTCCTGGTCGCCGGGCTGCTCCCCGACCAGCATGAACCGGGCGTCCGCACTCCCTGCGGAGAACACCACCTGTGTGCCCTCCCGATGGAGCTCACATCCGTGGCACGCGGGGGCGGCCGCACGGAGCGCGGTCAGGTCGGGGTGCTCGGGTACCCACTCCTGGGCGCCGGGACGTTCGACGTCGGTCATGGTCCGAGCCTGCACCCGCCGCGCACCGTGTCGGTCAGCCGACGAGCGCGTCGACGGCGGCGGTGAACGTCGCCGACGGGCGCATGACCGCGGCGGCGGCGTCCGGGTCGGGCCGGTAGTACCCGCCGAGGTCCGACGGTCGGCCCTGCACCGCGGCGAGCTCCGCCACGATCACGGACTCCTGGTCGCGGAGGGTCGCGGCGAGGGCGGTGAACGCCTCGGCGAGGGCGGGATCGTCGGTCTGCCGCGCGAGCTCGTCCGCCCAGTACGCCGCGAGGTAGAAGTGGCTGCCCCGGGTGTCGAGCTCGCCCACGACCTGTCCGGGCGATCGGTTCTCCTCGAGGAACCGGCCGGTGGCGCGGTCGAGCGTGTCCGCGAGGACCTGCGCGCGGGGCTCCTGGGCGACGGCTGCGAACTGCTCGAAGGCGACCGCGAGCGCCAGGAACTCGCCGAGGCTGTCCCAGCTCAGGAACCCCTCGGTCAGGAGCTGCTGCAGGAGCTTGGGGGCGGAGCCGCCGGCACCCGTCTCGAACAGGCCACCACCCGCGAGCAGGGGCACGACCGACAGCATCTTGGCAGAGGTGCCGACCTCGAGGATCGGGAACAGGTCCGTCAGGTAGTCGCGGAGCACGTTGCCGGTGACCGAGATCGTGTCCTCACCGCGGCGGATGCGCTCGAGCGAGAACCGGGTGGCGTCGACCGGGGACATCACCTCGATCCGCAGCCCCTCGGTGTCGTGGTCGGCGAGGTACCGGTGGACGAGGTCGATGAGGACGCGGTCGTGCGCGCGGGTGTCGTCGAGCCAGAAGACCGCCGGGGTGCCGGTCGCTCGCGCGCGGGTGACGGCGAGACCGACCCAGTCACGGATCGCGGCGTCCTTCGTCTGGCAGGCCCGCCAGATGTCCCCGGCCCCGACCGGGTGTTCGAGCAGCGTCGCGCCCGAGCCGTCGAGGACCCGCACGACACCGTCGGTCGGGATCCGGAACGTCTTGTCGTGGGACCCGTACTCCTCGGCCGCCATCGCCATGAGCCCGACGTTCGGCACCGACCCCATGATCGCGGGGTCGAGCGCGCCGTTCGTCTTGCAGTCCTCGATGGTCGCCGCGTAGACACCCGCGTAGCTCGAGTCGGGGATCACCGCGAGGGTGTCGTGGGGCTCGCCGTCCGGACCCCACATGTGGCCCGACGCACGGATCATCGCGGGCATCGAGGCGTCGACGATGACGTCGCTCGGCACGTGCAGGTTCGTGACGCCCTTGGCGCTGTCGACCATGGCGAGCGCCGGCCCCGCGGCGAGCGCGGCGTCGAACGCGGCGCGGATCTCCGCGCCGTCCGGCAGCTGCTCGAGCCCGGCGAACAGCGCCGCCAGGCCGTCGTCGGCGCGGAGGCCCGCGGCCGCGAGCGCGTCGCCGTACCGGTCGAACACGTCGGCGAAGAACACCCGGACGACCTCGCCGAAGACGATGGGGTCCGAGACCTTCATCATGGTCGCCTTGAGGTGCACGGAGAACAGGACCCCTGCCTCCTGCGCTCGGGCCACCTGGTCGGCGAGGAACGCCCGGAGGTCCGCGACGTGCATGACCGTGGCGTCGACGACCTCGCCCGGGGTGACGCGCACGGCGTCCCGCAGGACCTGCTCGGAGCCGTCGTCCGCGGTGAACACGATGCGGAGGCTGTCGGCTGCGGGCATGACGACGCTCTGCTCGTTCGACCGGAAGTCCCCGCTGGACATCGTCGCGACCTCGGTGGCGGACTCGGGGCTCCAGGCCCCCATGCTGTGCGGGTGGTTGCGGGCGTACTGCTTGACGGACGCGGGTGCCCGGCGGTCGGAGTTCCCCTGGCGCAGCACGGGGTTCACGGCACTGCCCTTGACCTTGTCGTACCGGGCGCGGACGTCGCGCTCCTCGTCGGTCGTCGGTGCGTCCGGGTACTCCGGCAGGTCGTGGCCCTGCTCGCGGAGCTCGCGGATCGCGGCCTTGAGCTGTGGGACGGACGCCGAGATGTTCGGCAGCTTGACGATGTTCGCCTCGGGGCGGTCGGCCAGGGCCCCGAGCTCGGCGAGCGCGTCGGGCACCCGCTGCTCGGCGGTGAGCCGCTCCGGGAACTGGGCGAGGATGCGTCCGGCGAGGGAGATGTCGCGGGTCGTGACGTCGATGCCCGCGACCCCGGCGAACGCCTGGACGACGGGCAGCAGCGACGCCGTCGCCATCCGCGGGGACTCGTCGGTCAGCGTGTAGATGATCTGGGCCATGCCGGCGTCGACTCCCTCGTTCGTGCCCGCCCTGTCGCGGTGTCTCGACATCAAGGTACCCCCGGTCCGGCGGCCGGGAGGCACGCCACCGGTCACCGACGTCGGCGACCGGAGCGGTGCCTCCCGGCCGGGGCGTCACCCCTTGATCGCGCCGGACGACAGGCCGGCGACGTAGAACCGCTGCAGCCCGATGTACAGGGCGATGCAGGGGATCATCGCGACGACGGCACCCGCGGCGAGCGAGCCGTAGTCGACCTGTCCGTACGCCCCGGTCTGCAGGTTGAGCAGCGCGACCGGCAGCGTGTACAGCGAGTCCTTGGTCAGGAACGTCAGTGCACCGAGGAACTCGGTCCACGAGACGAGGAACGTGTACAGCGCCGCGGTCGCCGCGCCGGGCATGAGGAGCGGCCGGAGCACCGACAGGATGAGCCGGGTCCGGGAGGCGCCGTCGACGAACGCCGAGTCCTCGAGCTCGGTGGGGATCGCCTCGAACGCGTTGCGCATCACGAACACGCCGAACGGCAGGTTCACCGTGACGTAGAAGAGCACGAGCCCGAACAGCGAGTTCGTGAGCTTCATGCTGTTCAGCTCGAGGTACAGCGGGGTGAGGATCGCCTGGAACGGCACCATCATCGTCAGCAGGATGAGGCCGAACACCCACTTGGCGCCGGGGAACCGGAACCGCGCGAAGCCGTAACCGGCGAGGGTCGCGATCACGGCCGTCAGGACCGACGCCGAGATCGCGACGACGAGCGAGTTCACGAGGCCCTGGAGCAGGTGCGACCCCGGCCCGAGGATCGTCCGGAAGTTCGCCATCTCGAGGTGGAAGAAGGTCGACCATGTCGGCGGGGCCGTGATCACCGTCTCCGGTTGGAACGCCCGGAGGATCGCCCACAGCAGGGGGACCCCGAAGACCAGGGCGGACCCGACCCCGGCGATGACGTACAGCGTGCGCTTCACCCGGGTGTCGCGGGGGTGGGCGACGCTCCCCTGGTGGTGTCGACCGCCGCGGCGTCCGGGGACGACGTCCGGGGCGATCTCGGGTGCGAGGGCGAGGCCCGCGGCTCGGCTGGTGCTCGTCGTGCTCATGTCGTCGTCTCCTCAGTCGCGCTCGCGGAGCGCCCAGAACTGGAACGCGGTCACCGCACCCGTCACGACGACGAGCGCGATGGACTCCGCGGTCGCCGCGCCGAGCTGGAGGTTCACGAACCCGCGGTCGTAGATGTAGTTGACGATCGTGGTCGTCGCCGTGCCCGGCCCGCCCTGGGTCAGGATGAAGAACTGGTTGAACGCGAGCAGCGAGCCGATCACCGAGATGATGACGCTGAGCGCGAGCGTGGACCGGATCA
This sequence comes from Curtobacterium sp. MCBD17_035, assembly GCF_003234815.2. NCBI lineage: Bacteria > Bacillati > Actinomycetota > Actinomycetes > Micrococcales > Microbacteriaceae > Curtobacterium > Curtobacterium sp. MCBD17_035. The sequence goes on from NZ_CP126279.1 coordinate 3,275,086, forward strand.
TCGGCATGGTGATGAGCCGCTCCTGCTGCCACCAGGACGCCCCCTCGAGAGCGGCCGACTCGTAGACCTCGTCGGGGATGCCCTGCATGGCCGACATGATGAGCACCATCGTCAGCCCGGACACGGCCCAGACGACGAGCACGCAGATGAGCAACGTGGCGAGCGGCGCGTTGACGAGCCAGGCGGTCGTCCCGTCGGTGACGTGGAGCGCCTTGAGGACCAGGTTGACGGCGCCCGAGTTCGGCTGCGCCTCGAGGACGAGCATGAAGCTCAGGGTGGTCAGGCCCACGACGTACGGCAGGAAGAAGATCGTCCGGAGCACGGTGGACCCCTTGCGCCGCGCCCGGATGAGCACCGCGAGGAAGTACCCGAGCGCCAGGATCGGCACCGTCACGATCGCGGTGTACAGCAGCGTGTAGCCGATCGCGTGGACGAACGCCGGGTCCTGGAACAGGTTGGCGTAGTTCTCGAGCCCGATGAACCGGTAGGCGCCGATGAGCGGCCAGTTCGTCAACGAGATGTAGGCCGCGAAGACGAGCGGGACGAGCACGAACACGCCGACGAACAGCATCGCGGGCGTGACGAGCGCGAGCCCGGCGGCCGGTGGATGGGTGAGCGAGTTCCGGGGACGGGGACTCCGTCGCTCCGTCCGCTGCGACACCGGGACCCGTCGGGTCCCTGTCAGTGACGACATCGTTGCACCTCTCTGTGCTGGTGACCGCGGCGCGGTCGGACGACCGCTGTACGGTCCTGGGTCGACCGCTCGGCGGTCACGGATGGTGTCTGCGTGCGGGGTCAGGCCTGGGCCTGGTCGAGGATCCGGTCGTACTCGGGCGCCGCGGCCCGTAGTGCCTGCTGCACCCCGGCGCCGAACACCGCGGTGCGGAACATCGTGAAGAACGGTGCCGAGGGCTGGTTCACGAGCAGGTTGTACGCCAGGGTCTGCGGCGCGTAGCCCTTGTCGAGGTTGTCGAGCGGGCGCGAGGCGAGCGGGAACTTCCGCCGGTACTCGGCGGTCGCCGCGTCCCCCCGGGTGGGGAAGTACCCGCCGGTGGGCAGGTTCTGCTGCGGCTTGAGCGAGTTGGCGTACTGCATGAACGCCCACCCGCCGTTCGGGTTCGGCGCACCGTTCGGGATGCACATGTTGTCACCGCCGTCGAAGAACGCGCGGCCACCGGTGGGCCCGGGGATGAGCGCGGTCGCCATCTTCTTCTGCATGCTCTTCGTCGAGGCGTTCCAGGTGCTGCCGTAGTTCGTCGGCATGATGCCCACGGTCCCCGCGCGGAAGTCCGCACCCCAGGTCGTGCCCGCGTCCGAGAACGCGTTGCGGGACATGAGGCCGTCCTTCCACAGCTGACGGTAGAACTCGAGCGTCTGTTCGAGCCCGTCGTTCCCGGTGATGTGGCCGTGCTGCTTGCCGACCGCGCCGAGCATCATGTCGGTGCCCGTCGCCCAGATGTGCGGCTGGACGACGAAGCCGAGGATGCCGGGGGAGTTCCCGGCGATCGACCACCCGTAGACGTCGTCACCGAGTGCCCGGATCTTCTTCGCCGCGTCGAGGAGCCCGTCGAAGTCCTTCGTGCTCTCGGTCGGGTCGAGGCCGGCCCGGTCGAACAGCTCGGTGTTGAGGTACAGCATCGAGTTGTCCGCCAGGTACGGCAGGCCGTAGTACCTGCCGCCACGCTCGAGCAGGTGCAGGTGCCCGGTCGACAACTGGTCGAAGTAGTCGAGCCCCTTGACCGCCGAGGTGAGGTCGGCGAACGCGTCGCGGAAGATGAACAGCATCGAGTTGATGTCGTCCACGTCGACCACGTCCGGCGGCTCGCCACCACGGATGGCGGTGGCGAGCTTCGTGACGTACTGCGCGTCGGGGACCGGCGTCAGGTCGACATGGAGGTCCGGGTGGTCACGGTTGAAGTCGGCGACCGTGGCCGTGAGCCCGGCCTGGGTGGCGGCACGGCACCACACCTGCACGGTGCCGGTCGCCTTGCCACCGAAGCCGGCGTCCGAGGAGCTGATCGCGGGGAGTGATCCGGAGCACCCGGCGAGCGCGAACGCCGCGCCGCCGAGCACCGACCCCGCCAGGAACGTCCTGCGGTCCATGGGTCACCGGGCCTGGGGGAGCCAGACGCGCATCGCGTCGACGCCGCGGTTGGCCCAGGCGTAGTACGGGATCGCGGTGATGGTGACGGCCTGGAGGGCCGGGGCCGGCTCCGCCACGGCGGTCGCGCCTCCACCGATCCGCCGGTACGGCCACGCGGCTTCGGCGTGCTCGGCCGGGGCCTGCCCCTGCAGGTGCAGGACGGTGATGCCGTCGAGGAGGTCGGCGCGGTACTCGGCGTCGATCGCGGCATCGACGTCGACGAGCACGTCGTCCACGCGGAACCCGTCCTGGTCGGCCTGCTCGACCGCGAACACGAGCGGACCGCGCTCGATCGCGACCTGCCCGCGGCTCGCGTCGATGCGGGCGTCGGCCTCGTAGAGGTGCACGGACATGTCGAACGTGACCGTGACCTCGTCGCCGACCGCGAACTCCCGGGTGACGCGGACCGGCTGACCGGCCTGCACGCCCTCGACCGCTTCGCCGCCGACCGTGACCGTCGTCGCGTCGGACCAGTCCGGCACGCGCAGGTCGAGGGACCACTCGCCCGTGCTCTCGGTCACCGTGACGGTCACCGTGCCGTCCCACGGGTAGGTGGTCTCGACGTGGACGGCACCGCGCTCCCCCGCGTAGTCGCCCGTGGCGTACTGGTGCAGCTGGAGGCCCTCACCGCTCTGGGTGGCGACGTAGCCGTCCAGGCTCGCGAACGTCCGCATGATGTTCGGCGGGCAGCACGCGCAGTCGAACCAGCCGCGGCGGCCGTGCGCCGGGGACCGGTTCTCGTCCTGGTGTGCCCGGTCGCGGAGCTGGAGCGGGTTGACGTAGAAGTACTCGGTCCCGGCGAGCGAGACCCCGGCGATGAACGCGTTGTACAGGAGGCGCTCGATGGCGTCCGCGTACACGGGCTTGCCGGTCGCGAGCAGCAGCCGCCACGCCCACTGGACACCGCCGATGGCCGCGCAGGTCTCGGAGTACCCGCGGTCGGTGGGGAGCTCGTACGGGTCGCCGAACGCCTCCATGTCCCAGCGGGACCCGAGGCCGCCCGTGATGTACGCCTTCGTCGCCATCATCGAGGCGAACTGCCGCTCGCTCGCCTCGATGAGCTCGGTGTCACCGGTCTCGATCGCGACGTCGACGGCACCCGACGCCAGGTACACGGCGCGGACCGCGTGGCCCTCGACCGTCTCGGCCTCGCGCACCGGCACCCGGTCCGAGAAGTACGTCGGCTCCTTGCCGTAGCGCTCGATGAGGCCGTGGCCGCGGGCGTCGACGAAGTAGTGGGCCAGGTCGAGGTACTCACGGCGGCCCGTCTCGCGGTAGAGCTCGACGAGGCCCATCTCGACGACCGGGTGGCCGTCGACGTCGTGGCGCTTGTCCTCGCCGAACGTGCGGACGAGGTGGTCGGCGAGCTTGATCGCGACGTCGAGCAGGGCGGTGTCACCGGTCGCCCGCGACTGCGCCACGGCAGCCTGGAACAGGTGGCCCGCGCAGTACATCTCGTGGCTCCACGGGAGGTCGTGGTAGCGACCCTGGTCGTGGTACCGGACCTGCTGGACCGAGTCGATGTAGCCGTCCTCCGCCTGCGCGCGGGCGACCAGGTCGGTCACCTGCCGCTGGAGCTCGAGGAGGTCGTCGGCGGGCTGCCGGCCGTACTCCCAGGCGACGGCCTCGAGCCACTTGTAGACGTCGGAGTCCATGAAGATCGGTCCGACGGCCTCGCCCTCCTCGACGCCGGCGGCGATGCGGAGGTTGCGGAAGTTCCCGGCGGTCTCGAGCTGCTCGTACCCGGAGCGGATCGCGTCGCGTCCGTTGCGGTCCTGGCGGAGGGCCCAGAAGCCCCCGGTGATCCGCGCGGCGTCGGGCGCGAGGGGGCGGAGCGCGACCCGGGCCTCCCCGGAGGGGCGGACGGGTTCGGCGGTCCGCGGCTGGCCGGCGGTGCCGACGGCGGACGGTGCGGTTGCGGTCATGGTGCGTGACTCCCCGATGTGGAGGGACAGGCGACGCCGACGTGGAGGCGACGCTGCCCCGGGCAACTTCCCGGTGTCACCGCGGCGATCGTGCCTCGGCAAAACCAGAAAACGGTTTCTGCGGTCACAGTAGGACCGTTGTGCCGCGCTGCGCAAGCCTGTTTCCGTGAGGGTTCTATGATGACGAGGATCCGGTCGGGGCCGAGCGCTCCGACCGACCGGGGACCGGACGACCCCGGCGTGCGGACGGAGAGGACGACGCCGTGACGAGCGAGACGACCAGCCGCGCGAGCGGAGCCGGCACCGTGCGCATCACCGACGTGGCCGCGCTGGCCGGGGTGTCGATCGGGACGGCCTCGAAGGCGCTCAACGACACCGGTCAGCTCCGACAGGAGACCCGCGAGCGCGTGCGAGCCGCCGCCGCGAAACTCGGGTTCGTCGTCGACGCCCGCGGCCGTGCCCTGTCGTCGGGCCGGAGCTACACGGTCGGCATGATCACGACGGACTCGTTCGGCCGCTTCAGCATCCCGGTGATGCTCGGCGCCGAGGACGTCCTGAGCGCCGGGCAGATGGCCGTGCTCATGTGCGACACCCGGGACGACATCGTCCGCGAGAACCACTACGTGCGGTCCCTGTCGTCCCGCCGCGTCGACGGTGTCATCGTCACCGGACGGAGCGCCGAGGCCAGACCCCCGATCCGCGTCGACATGCCCGTCGTCTACGCGTTCACGCCCTCGACCAGTCCGGACGACGTCTCGATCACCCTCGACGACGCCGCGGGTGCGGCACTGCTCGCGGACCACCTCGTCGCGATCGGCCGCCGTCGCGTCGCGTACGTCACCGGCCCGCAGCACCACTCGGCGGCCCACCGACGCGCGGAGTCCGCACAGGCCCGGCTCGGGGACCGCCTCGTCGGGCAACCGCTCTACGGCGAGTGGTCCGAGCGCTGGGGCCGTCAGGCCGTCGACCTGCTCGTGCACGGTGGCGCCGACCTCGACGCGATCGCCTGCGGGAGCGACCAGATCGCCCGCGGCGTGTGCGACCGCCTCCGGGAACTCGGACGCTCGGTGCCCCACGACGTCGCGGTGACCGGCTTCGACGACTGGGACGTCATGGCCCTCGCGAGCCGACCGCCCCTGACCACCGTCAACCTGCGGCTCGAGGAGCTCGGTCGGCAGGCCGGACGCGCGCTCCTCGCGCTCATCGACGGCGACACACCGGAACGACGGCTCGCCGTGCAGCCGACCCTGGTGATCCGCGAGTCGACCGTCGGCGGCTGACCCCGTCGCTGCGGGCGATGACGGAGGTGAACCGGAGGCGGCAGGAGGCGCACCACTCGTGGTCGCGTGCCCCCGGGCGGACCGCGGTGCCGGTGGGATGACCGGGCCGACGCCCGGCGCCACCGGAGGAACCATGCAGATCATCGCCCTCATGACCGTCAAGGACGAGGTCGACATCGTCGGCGACGTCCTCCGCGCCGCAGCCACGTGGGCCGACGCGATCCACGTCATGGACAACGGCAGCACGGACGGCACCTGGGAGGCCGTGCTCGCCCTGGCGGACGAGCTCGAGCCCGTCGTCGTGTGGGGGCGGTTCCTCGGCACCTACCGTGACTGGCTCCGGCAGTGGCTCTACACCGAGGCCGTGGCGCGCGCCGAGCCGGGCGACTGGTGGTGCCGGCTCGACGCCGACGAGTTCTACGTCGACGACCCGCGGACGTTCCTCCGTGCCGTCGAGCCCACCGCCGACCACGTGATGAGCGCGTCGTTCCAGCACTACCTGACCGAGGACGACCACGCGCGGCTCGTCCGCGACGGCGATGCCGGGGCGTCCTGGCGGGACGTCCGGTGGTTCACGTGCAACCACTCCGAGGTGCGGTTCGTCCGGCACACCCCCACCACGACCTGGCCCGCCGGGTCGGAGTGGCCGCTCGACCTCCGACGACCGGCACGCGCGCGGATCCGCCTGCACCACTACCAGTACCGGTCGCTGCACCAGGCCGGGCACCGGGCGATGGTCCGCTCGACGGGCGTGGACCCGGCGGCCTTCGGGCACGAACGAGAGGACGACGACGCCTGGTACCGGACCCGGGGCCTGACGCCGCCGGCGCGGACCGACCTGCGCGCCGCCCACGTGGTCCCCGTCGCGCAGCTGACGCTGTCGGAGGCGTTGCCCCCGCACGCCCGCCGGGCGCCTCGCGTGCGCGGTGGGCTCCGACGTCGCACCCTCCGCCTGCTGCTCCGCGGCTGGCTGTGGGCGTCTCGACCGGTCCTCCGGCGGATCGCCGCCGTGTGAGCGTCGTCAGGAGCCGTCCGGCACGAGCCGCGCCGCCACGACGGCGTTGCGGGTCGCGGCGCTCCCGTCCGGGCTCGGCAGGCACGTGACGACGAGCAACCGCCCGGGCTCGTCGCTCCACAGTGCATCGGCGGCGAGTCCCGACTTCCGCACCGTGCGCGAGGCCTCCACCCGGTACCGGTGGTCGCCCACACGGACCTCGTCACCGGCGCGCACGCGCACGGTGCCGTCCTGGCGGACGATCGCGTTGCCCGGCGCGCGACCCCCGCCACCGAGCGCGTGCATGACGAGCACGACCGTCCCTCGTTCGGCGTCCTCGACGGGCCTCCCCCGGTCCCGCACCCAGTAGGCGGACCGGAAGCCGGGAGGCACGACCAGGCCGTCCACCGCGCTCACGGCGCCGACGGGCACGTCGAGGCCGACCGCGGGAACCCGGAGCCGCACGCCGATCGAGGCCTCGGCCGACGCGGCCGGGAGCGGCGAGGCCCCGGGGTCCGCACGGACCGGCCGTCCGTCGAGGTCCCGCCCCTTGACCGGCCCGGTCGAGGCCGGATCCGAGGCCGAGCTCGATGCGGACGGACCTGCGGCACCCGCGCCGGGTGACCCGAAGAGGGCCGCGAGGCACCCACCGGCCACGATGACGGATGCCGTCGGCAGGACGACGCGGAGGGGCAGGATCGTCCGCGGTCGAGGCGGGACCGGCGGTGGCGGCGGCGCGTCCGTGCCGGCGGTCATCGGCGGTGTCGAAGGGCCGAGCTGGCGATGGTCACCGCGACGAGGACGGCAGCGAGACCCATGGCACCCGCCGCGGTGCCAGCCGTGCTCACCCGGTCCCGTCCGGGCTGACCCGCGACCGCGCCGCCCGTCTCGATGCGCGTGGCCGGCAGCGGTCGGGGGTCCGTGCCCTGGCCGGTGCCGGCACCCGACCCGCCGTCGCCGTCACCACCGCCGGAGCCCGTGGTCGTCCCGGTCCACCACGTCCGGTCGGAGGCGGTCGGCGCGAGCACCCCGACGAGTGGGGTCCGGTCGGTCCGGGCGGGCGTCCCCGTGGCCGACACCCCGCTCGCCGTCGTCCCCGCGGCGGCCCGGACGGTGCCGGTGCAGGCCACCGACGCCCCGGGTTCGAGCACGGGGACGGTGGCCGCCCCACCCGCGCAGGCCAGCCCCTGCCGGTCGACGTGTTCGTCCGTGACCCGGACGTCCGTCAGCACCGTGTTCCCGGTGTTCCGCACGGCGGTCTCGCGCCGGAGTCGCTGCCCTTCGGGCACCCGGGGACCCGGGGCCGCGTCGACGTCCCGCCCCTCGGTGCGTGTCGTGACGTCGAGCGCCGGCCGAGCCCCGTCCACCGGGAGCTGCATGCCCCAGAACAGCCCCGAGTTCGGGGTCGTGCCGGGCTCCGCACCCGTCGCCGTGACCGTCAGGTGGTCCACCGGGGTCGTCGTGCGGAACGTCTGCGTCACGCCGGTGTGCCATGCCGGGCAGGTCGCCGTGACGTCGTACCGTCCGGCCGCGGTGTCCTCGGTGACCGCCCCCGGACCGCCCGCACCGGTGTCGGCCTCGTAGCGGAGCCACCGCCCCGTCGGCCCGGCGAACCGCACGGACTCGCGGTCAGCGCTCCCGCAGATGTCGACGTCGTGGACGAACAGCACCGTGCCGGTCGGCAGGGCACCGCCGCGCAGCGACGAGAAGTCGAGCGTCCAGGTCCAGGTGCCCGGGTTCGCGGCGCTGACCCAGAGGTCCGAGTGGACCGTCCCGGTCGGCGGCTGTTCCTCGCCGCCGTCGAACACGCCGCCGGACGCCGGGGTGTGGACCGCGCTCCACCCGTCGGGAGCGCCGTCGGTCGTCATCGTGAACCGTCCGGTCGCCGCGCTCGGCAGCACCGCACGACGGTCCGCGGCGGGCTCCCGGAACGCGAACTCGGACACGGAGTGGCCCGACGGTATCGCACTGGTCGGTCGGTCGGGGACCGCGGCGCCGTCCTGCGTGAGTAGCCGAGCGCCGACCACGCCCTCGGCGGTCAGCACGGGCGGCGGGTCGTCGATCCCGACTGCGGGCGTCAGCGGCACGGGTGCCGCGGCGGCGACGTCCGGCACCGCGATCGCGGCCACCGCGCCCACGAGCAGCGCGGCGCCGACCGCGCTGCGTCGGCGTCCCCGGGTCCGTCGTCGTACCGTCCGGTGTCGTCGCTGTGCCTGGCGCCCCATCTGCCCTCCACGTCGTGGTGCCGGGACCACGTGCGCGCTCCCGGACCGGGGGCTCACCGCCCCGAGCGCCGGAACGGTACCGCGGCGCAGCGCGGGCGGTCGCATTCCCGGGATGTCGTACTCCACCGCCGACGCGGGACCCGGAGTCAGGCCTCCACACCGGTGCGCCGCCGCGTGCTCGCCCACCGCACGGCGGGCGCTCCCCCACCCCACGACGGGCGCTTCCCCACCGCACGACGGGCGCTCCCCCAGCGCCGAGCCGGACCGGCGTAGCATCCGCGGGGTGTTCCTCCTCCTCGGCTCCCGCACCACCCAGGCCGTCCTCAACCTCGTGGCGTTCGTGTGCGGGTACTGCGGCGTCCACGCCCAGCAGCGGGTGGTCAAGCGCTCGACGAAGCTGACGCTGTTCTTCGTGCCGCTGTTCCCGATCTCGACCTCGTACGTCAACGAGTGCACGAACTGCGGTGCCGTGACGCGGATCACGGCGGCCCAGGCGCGGCACTCCCTCACGTGGAGCGCGGAGCAGGCGCGCAGCGTCCGCTGACCGGCGCTGGGGCCGGGGCGCGGGGCTGGGGCGCGGGAGGCAGCGCGCCAACGACAACTGCGCGGTCGTTGACGCGCGCACTTCGTCGTCCACGCGCGCACTCCCGCACGCCGCCCTCAATCCGCCAGCACGCGCGCCGTCCGCCGGTGCCACACGAGCGGCTCGGCCTCGTCGTCCGCGGCCACGGCGAGCACGCGGAGCACCACCAGGTCGTGGTCACCCGTCCGCAGCACGTCGGCGACGACGCACTCGAGCCACACGGGCGCGCCGTCGAGCAGGAGTGCTCCGGTCGTGGTGATCGTGAACGGCAGGTCCCGTAACCGGCTCGAGCGGTCACGTGACGCCAGTTGCCGCGTCCGCTCCACGTGCCCCGTCCCGAGCACCGAGATCCCCAGCACAGGAGCGTCGAGCAGGTCGGGCCACGTCGTCGAGGTGTGCTGGACCGCGAACGACACCATCGGCGGCTCGTACGACACCCCGACGCTGAACGACGACACGACCATCACGACGGGGAGCTCACCCGCGACGGCGCCGATCGCCGCGACCCCGCTCGGGTGTTCCGCGAACGCGTCGCGGACGGCCTCGGGGCTGACCCCCGGACCGACGACCGGGCGCATCACCGGGTGACCTCCGTCCCGGGCAGGACGGTCCGGTCGGAGGCCGGCGTGCCGGACCGGTGCCGGGCCTCCCGTTCGTCGTCCCGCATCGCCGCGACCAGTGCGTCGACATCGGGGAAGGCGCGCTGTTGGCGGAGCAGCTGCTCGACGACGAGGTCGACCCGCTCGCCGTACAGGTCGCCGTCGAAGTCCAGCACGTGCGCCTCGACCGTGTGGTCGCGGCCCTGGAACGTCTCGTTGCCGCCCACGGACACGAGCGCTGGTCGCGGGGTCGCCCACGACGCGGCACGGAACCGGCCGAGGTACACGCCGTCGGGTGGCAGGGCGTCGGGGTCGTCGAGCGCGAGGTTCGCCGTCGGGTAGCCGAGCACGCGGCCGGTCGCCACACCGTGCACGACGACGCCCGTCAGCGGCGGCGGGCCCCCGGCGGCGTCCGGCACCCACTGGCCCCCGGTAGCGTCCGGCACACGCGGGGCCCCGGCGGCGTCCGGCACCCGCGCGGCCCCGGCGGCGTCCTCGGGCCCCCGTCCCTCCTCGGCGGGGGCCACCGGCAGCCGCGACGCCGCGACCACCGCGCCCACCGCCACGACGGCGAGCACCCCGAGCGCCGCAGCGGCACCACCGGCACCGGCGAGCACGACGGCGGTCACCGCGCTCCCGAGCACCGCACCGAGCTGCTTGACGCCGTTGAACGCACCGGAGGCCGCACCGAGCGATCCCGGTGCCACGCCCGTGACGGCGGCGAGCGAGAACGGTGCCCAGACGAACGCGTTCGCGACGCCGAACAACGCGAACGCCGCGGCGAGCGCCACGGGTCCGGCGTCGACCTCCACGAGCACGGCCGTCGCGGTGAGGGCGACGACCAGGCAGGCCGCGCCCACGACCGCGCCGGTCCGGGCTCCCGCCCGGTTGGTGACCCTGGCGGCCACGGGTGCGGCGGCGAGCGCAGCGACGCCCATCGGCACGAGGGTCAGGGCCGCGGACACGACGTCGAGCCCGCGGTCGTCCTGCAGGTGGAGCATGAGCGGGATCGGCGCCGACCCCACGCACCACGACGCGGCGGCGGCGCCCGAGGCCCCGGTGCGGAACGAGTGCGAACGGAACAGCGCCCCGGGCAGCAGCGCGGCCGCCTGGTCGTGACGCTGGAGCCCCAGGACGACCCCGACGAGCACGACTCCGGCGACGACGAGCGCCCACCGCGGGAGGCCCGCGACCGACCCGGTGCCGTCCCCCGTCCCCTGCACCCCGAGCACGAACGCCAGCACCCCGAGCGCGACGCCGCCCATCGCCCACGCGGGCACCCGGGCGTGCGACCGCGGCGACCGCGGGACCCACCGGAGCACGGCGGCGCCCGCCAGGACCCCGACCGGCACGTTGACCCAGAACACGGCGGGCCATCCCCAGGCCGCGACGAGGAACCCGCCGACGAGCGGGCCGGCGACCGTGGCCGCGCCGCCGCCGGCGCTCCAGACGGTGAGTGCGACGGCGAGCCGCGGTGGCCGGAACAGCGCGCGGATGGCGGGCAGGCACTGGGGCGTCATGAGCGCTGCCCCGACGCCCTGCACCACCCGCCAGGCGACGAGCAGGCCGATCGCGGGCGCGAGCGCGGCGAACACGGATCCGACGACGAAGGCCCCGAGCCCGACGAGGTACACCCGGCGGCCGCCGAACCGGTCGCCGAGCCGCCCGGCCACCACGAGGGGCACCGCGAACGCGAGCAGATACCCGCTGTTCACCCAGAGCGCGGCCGTCGCGTCGACGCGCAGGTCGTCGACGAGCGCCGGCAACGCCACCGACGTGACGGTGCTGTCGAGCATGAGCACGAAGAACCCGGTGCACAGGCCGGCGAGCGCGAGCCACGGACGGGAGGCCCGGCCCCCGCCCGCCCCGACCGGCGCCGTCGCCACCGCGGTCACCTCACACCGCCAGGTTCTCGCGGAGCGTGCGACCGGGATAGCGGGGGGCGAGCGCGCCGCGGGCCCGGAGCTCGGGCACGAGCAGCTCGCTCAGCTCCGCGAACCCCGACGGCATGCCGAGCGGGGTCGAGAGCATGTAGCCCCCGCGGGCTCCGGTCGTGGCGTGGTTCTCCTCGAGGGCGTCGGCGATCTCGGCCGGATCCCCGAGCAGCGTGTGGTCGAGTCCGGTCGCGGAGGCCCACCCGTGGTCGAAGAACTCGTCGCGGGTCATCGTGTGGTCCGCCCCGTGCTCCGCGACGAGGGTGCCGACGAGTCCGCCGGGACTGGCCTGCGCCGCGACGATGGCGTCCTGGAGTTCCCCCAGCCGGAACGTGGTCGGCAGGGTCGAGAAGTCGTACCCGGCGTTGTGCGACAGGAACGCGCCGACGGCCTCGTGGTCCCAGGCGCGCAGGACCTCGTCCCGTCGCGTGGCCGCCTCGCGCCGGGTGCGCCCGACGATCACCTGTGTCGCCCACAGGATCCCGACCGAGGCGGGGTCCCGGCCCTCGGTGCGCAGGGCGTCGTCGAGCATCGCGCGGTGCCGGCGCTGCCCCGCGACCCCGCCGCCGAAGCCGAACACGAGGTCCGCGAACGAGGCCGACGCCGCGATGCCCCGCGGGGAGTTGCCGGCCTGCACGACCACGGGGTGGACCTGCGGGCTGGGCACGCTCGCGAGCGGCCCGCGGACCCGGAAGAACCGGCCTTCGTGGTCGATCGGGTGCACTCCGGCGGGGTCGGCGAAGCGTCCCGTCGTCCGGTCGCGCACGATCGCGTCGGGCGACACGGAGTCCCAGAGCGCACGGCACACCGCGATGAACTCCTCCATCCGCTCGTACCGGAGGTCGTGGTCCATGAGCTCCGCGGACCCGTAGTTCTCGGCGTCGGCACCACGGGTCGAGGCCACGACGTTGAACGCGATCCGGCCGTTCGTGACGTGGTCGAGCGAGTTGAGCAGGCGCGCGACGGTGAACGGGTGCATGAACGTCGACGAGTACGTCAGCCCGAAGCCGATGTGCTCGGTCGCGGTCGACATCGCGGCGATGACCGGCGCCATGTCGTGCCGCGGCCACTGGATGCCCCACTCGACCGCGGCGTCCATGCTGCCCCGCCAGGTGTTCGGGATGCCCGAGCCGTCCCCGAAGAACAGCATGTCCACACCGGCGCGTTCCGCGGTCCGGGCGAGTTCGGCGTACATCCGGACGTCGGGGAACTCCTGCCCGATCCAGCTGCCGGCATGGGCCCAGCGCCCCTCGGTGTGGGCGAACGACAGGTCGTAGGCGATGTGGATGCCGCTCACGCCAGGGCCTCGTCCCACACGGCGGTCACGGTGTCGACGTCGGTGACGACGGCCACGTTGAGGCCGAGTTGCACCAGCGCGGCCGCGTGCACGGCGTCGTCGTAGGCGGCGGTCGCGTCCGCGGGCACGACCACGGGCCAGTCGAGCTGGAACGCGTCCTGCGCGGTCGCGGCGACGCAGCACTCGCTCGTCAGGCCGACGACGGTGAGCCAGTCGATCCCGGCGGAGCGGAGCCGCGCCTCCAGGTCGGTGCCGAGGAACCCGCTGTACCCGCGTTTGACGACGCGGTCCTCGCCGGGCGCGGGCGCCACCCGGTACCAGGCGGCCCCCTCGGACCCGATGACGCACGGCTCGTCGAGCCCCATCGGGCCGTCGTAGTCGCCGCCGCGGAGCCAGGTGCTCGCCCGCCAGGGGCGTCCCGGATCGCTGCCGAGCTCGACCCAGACGACGGGCACGCCGACGGCGCGGGCCCGGTCCACGAGCGCCCCGATCCGCGTGACCGTCGCGTCGATCGCGGCGAGGGTCTGCGGCGTGCAGCCGTACGCGCCGATGCGGTCCGGGTCGCCGAAGTCGCGCTGGACGTCGACGACGACGAGGGCCGGTCGCTGCCCCGGTGCCCGGAGGCGGTCGAGGGGCCCGGAGCGCGCCGGGGCGTCGGTGGCGGCCATCAGACGAGGGCCCCGTCGTGCGCACGGAGTGCCGGGAGGACCGTCTCGCCGAACAGCACCATGTCCTGGTCGTACTCGGGGAAGATCAGCATGAGGCCGTCGAGTTCGCCCTGCTCGACGACGTACTCGATGTGCTCCGTGACGGTCGCCGCCGAGCCCGCGACGTACGGCGTCTGGAACGCCGCCTCGCCGACGGCACCGTCCGCCCACGCGCGCGCCTGGTCGGCGGGGATGCCCCAGGACGCCTGCATCCGCGCGAGTGCCTCGCGGTCGAGGCCGGCGCCCCAGGCCCGCACCTTCTGCTCGGCGAGCGCGTCGGTCTCGTCCTGCACGACCGTGAGCATCGAGTAGGTCCGGCACGTCCGGCCCTCGGCGGCGGCGCGATCGTGCACGTCCCGCGACAGGTCGCGCATCTCGTCGAGGTCGTCGGCCGACAGGAACGCGCCGTCGGCGTACTTCGCCTGGAACGCCCGCGCGTCGGCCGAGCGGCCCGCGCTGATGATCCGAGGCCGCGTCACGGGGTGCGGACGCGAGCTGCAGTCGTCGAGGTCGAACCACGGCGTGTGCATCGTCACGGCGTCCTCGGACCACAGCCGGGTGACGGCCTCGGTCATCCGGTACCGGTCGGCGTGGCTCAGCGACGGGTCCCACTCGCCGAACTGCACGAACTCGTCCGCGTAGGCGCCGTTGACGATGTTCATGCCCACCCGACCGCCCGAGACGTCCTGGAGCGTGGCGTACATCTTCGCCGCGACGGCCGGGTTGTGGACGTTCGCGTGCATGGTCGCCCAGATCCCGACGCGGCTCGTGGCCTCGGCGATCGCGGCCATCATCGTCATGGACTCGAGCGAGCGACCCCAGTGGTCGGTGGTGCCGCCGAAGCCGCGCCACTTCGCCATGGACATGACGAAGTCGAGTCCGATGTCCTCGGCGTGCACCGCGGCGCGCTTGTTCCACGCGTAGGTCGCCTCGGGGTGGGGAGCGGTGGTGGAGAGCATCCAGCCACCGTTCCCGATGGGCAGGAAGATCCCGTACTCTTTCGCGGGCATCGCTGCGACCGCCTTCCGTTCGTGCTGTGGTGCGTGGTGGGTGCTGATCGGTTCGTGGTGGGTGCTGATCGGGTGCGCGGTGACCGGCTACGGTGCCGGCCACACCAGCTTGCCGCCCCGGTAGATGGCGTCGACGTACCGGTCGTCGAACCAGCCCTTCGCGTCCGAGGCCGTGACCGACCCGGGCACGATGTCGTACTGGTGGAGCATCGCGACGAGCTTCGTGACGTTGGCCGGGTCGATCCCGCCGAGGGGCTGTCCGGGGGTCGGGTTGTCCGCGATGGTCTTCACCTCGGTCTTCCAGATCTTGGCGTTCTGGGCCTTGTCGTACGTCGCGCCGGACAGGTCGGCGGCGTACCCGACGCACTGCGTGACGTGGGCGTCGCTCGACGAGCAGTACTGGTACGCGTGGATCGCGGCGCGGAGGACGTCCTCGACCGCGGTCGGGTGCGCCTTCGCGAACGCGGGGTTCACGGCCATGGCGCCGATCGACGACGGGATGCCGTACTTGACGGGCTGCCACACCGTCACAGGGTCGCCCGCTGCCCGGAGCAGGTTCGGCTCGTTCGAGATGAAGCCGGTGAGGGCCTCCAGACCGCCCTGCTTGCGGGGCAGCACGGTCGGGTCGTAGCCCTCCTTCACCTGCTGCAGGGACTTCCAGTCCACGCCGGCCTTGATCATCATCGCCTCGACGGCCGCGGGGACGAAGCCCTTGTTGCCGACGACCTTGCCGCCGAGCTGCGTCAGCTTCGTGATGTCCTTGTTCGTCATGAGGATGTCGAGTCCAGCGTTCGAGTACGACGAGACACCGGTGATGTCGATGCCGTTCGCCCGCGCCTGGATGAGGTCCTGCTCGGCGATCGCGGAGATGCTCGCCTGACCGCTCGCGAGCAGCTTCGTGTTCTGGGCGGTGTCGCCGCTGCCGGGCTTGAGGCGCACGTCGAGGCACAGGTCCTTGAAGTACCCGAGCTTGCTCGCGGCGATGTACTCGAGGATCGATGCCGAGGACTGGTACTGGTAGCCGGACAGGTAGGTGATCGGTCCGGCGGCCTTGTTCTCGGCACAGCGCTTCGACGAGATCGCCGAGGTCGAGGACGACGTGGTGTCGGCGGCGCTGCTCGTGCTGCATCCGGCGAGCCCGAGGCTCAACGCGGTGGCGGCGAGTGCGGCGAGACCGGCGACGAGGCGGCGGTGCTGCATGGGTCACTCCTTGCGTGGGTGGGGTGGGGTGGGTGCGGGGTGGTGCGACGGGACGGGCGGTGCGTCTGGTGCGGCGGTGCGTCTGGTGCGGTGGGACGGGAGGCACGGCGCGGCCGGCGCCGCCGGGGTGCGGCGGGCGGACGGTCGCGTCGAGCGCGAGAGGGTCTGCGGGACGTGCGGGGCGGTGCGGCGGGGGCTGGGCCTCCCGGCTGGAGGTCCCCGCCGGTCAGCCGGCGGCGGTCAGCCGGCCGACCCGGCGTGCCAGCGGAGCGCGCGCCGCTCCACCAGGGTGATGACCGCCAGGAGCAGGACGCCGATCACGGCGAGGATCGCGATCGCGGCGTAGACCACGGCGAGCTGGTTCATCGACGACGCCGTGCTGATCACGGTGCCGAGGCCACCGGTCGACCCCGACGCCGACAGCTCGGCGACGACGGCACCGATGATCGACAGCGGGAACACGATCCGGAGCGCCGCGAACACGTACGGCATGGCGTTCGGGACCCGCAGGTGCACGAGCAGTTCGAGCCGCGACGCGTTCATCGTCCGGTACACCTGCAACACCGGCTGCGGCACCGACCGGAGCCCGACCGCGGTGTTGATGAGGATCGGGAAGAAGCAGATGAGCGCCGTGATGACGAGCTTCGGGGCCGGACCGAACCCGAACGCCACCACGAGTGCCGGGGCGATCGCGACGAGCGGTGTCACGTTGAGGACGACGGCGATGGGCATCACCGCCCGACGGACCACCGGGAGCTCGCTCGTCAGGACGGCGAGCACGAACGCGGCGACGAACCCGATCGCCAGGCCGATCACCGCCTCGAGCAGGGTGATCCCGGCGTTCTGCACGTAGTACGGGAACTGCGTCGCGAGCGACGCGCCGATCGCCGGCAGCGGCGGCAGCAGGTACGGCATCGCGGCCGCGCCCCACTGCCACAGCGCGGCGAGGACCGCGAGCATGACGACGAGCGGCAGCCACACGCGGGGGTGCAGCCACGCGGTGCGGCGCGACCCCGCCGCACGTCGGCCCGGCCGGGAGGTCCGACCCGGCCCCGGCGGGTCGGTCACGACGGCGGCCGTGCTGCCGTCGACCCCTGCTCCGGTCGCGGCCGCGTCGGCGGCGGCGCTCGTCGTCGTGGCGGCCGTGGTCTCGGTGCTCATCCCGCGCCTCCTACGCCGCGTCCGTCGTGCGCCATGCCTGGTGCAGGGCGGCGCGGATGCGGTCCTCGTACTCGTGGAACCGGGTCTCGGCGAACAGGCGCTCGTTGCGGGGGCGCGGCAGGTCGATCTCGATCCGGTCGACGATCCGCCCGGGGCGCGGTGCCATCACGACGACCTCGTCGGACATCCGCACGGCCTCGGACACCGAGTGCGTGACGAACAGGACCGTCGTGTGGAGCTCGTCCCACATGTCGAGGAGCTGGTCCTGCAGGTTCTCGCGAGTGAACTCGTCGAGCGCCGAGAACGGCTCGTCCATGAGCAGCACGTCCGGCTGCAACCCGAACGCCCGGACGATCGCGGCGCGCTGCTGCATCCCGCCCGACAGCTGCGAGGGGAGCTTGTCGACCGCGTCCTCGAGGCCGGCCTTGCGGAGCAGGTCGCGCACGTCCGGGCTCGTCGTCGTCCGGTCGCCCAGGTCCCCGATCCGCTGCCGCCGAGCGGTCGCCCCCGTGTTGATCCGCTGTGGCAGCGACACGTTCCCGAGCACCGACAGCCACGGCAGCAGCGCCGGGGTCTGCGGCACGAGGCCGATGAGCTTGGCGGCACACGCCTCGGCGGGGGTCACGCCGTGGACGAGGACGTCACCGTCGTCCGCCGGCTCGAGGCCCGCGACCAGGCGCAGCAGCGTCGACTTACCGCAGCCGCTCGGGCCGATGAGGCTCACGAACCGCCCCGGCTCGATCGTCAGGTCCACGCCCGCGAGCGCCACCATCCCGCTTGGTCCCTGTCCGTACACCTTGCGGGCGTCCCGCAGCTCGACCGCAGTCGTCATGTCGTCCCTCCACGCCGTCGCCGAGCACGGATGCTCGTTCTCGGATGGCGGAGAGCGTGCGTCGCGAGTTCGAGGTCTGCGACGCGGAGATCCGCTGCTACGACGACGACGGTACCGAGCACGTGTTTCGTCGAGCGGCGCTCGGTGTTGCGGACGTGTTAACGCTCGGGCGGCCGCGGGGGCTGGTGCTGCTCCGGCACCGCCGCGGGCTGGTCCGGCACCGCCGCGCTGGGCCCCGGAGCCGCAGCTCGGTGCTCCGCCAGCGGCACCACGTGGTTGCCGTCGAACACGACCACCTCGATGCCCAGGTCCGCCGCGGCCGTGGCGACCCACCCGCCGAACGCCTGCGCGACGAGCCCCGTGACGACGAGCACGGCGCGCTCGGCGGTCGGCACGCTCCGGAGCAGCCACGCGAGTTTCGCGCAGTCGGCGAGGACCTTGTTCCGGTAGGCGGGCTTGTACGTCCCCTGGTTGCCGATGAGCTGGACGACGACGGTGCCCTCGGGGTCCATGCCCTCGACCTCGACCCGATTGCGCTCGTCGAGCTGCATCGGCCGCGGCCGGAGGCGCAGCCCCAGGTCGTCCCCGAGCGCCACGAGCATGCGCCGCTCGACGGACCCCTCGGCGAACCGACCCCACTCGCTGCGGGCGTCGGCCGTCGTCAGGGGCATGCGGCGAGTGTAGGGAGCGTCGGTTTCGCCCGTGTTACCGGCCGCGGGCCCTTCCCCGCGACCGGCATGCGCGCGCCGACGACAACTGCGCGGTCGTTCACGCGCGCACTTCGTCGTCCACGCGCGCAGTTCCTCGTCCGCGCGCGCGTCGCCACGCGCGCACTCCCGCGCGGGAGGCCCGTCACGCCCGGTCGTGCAGCGTGATCCGGTACCCGTCGGGGTCCTCGAATGTGAAGGTACGACCGAACGGGCCGTCGACGGGTCCGTCCACGATCCGGACGCCCGCCGCGACGAGCTCGTCGTGGATCGCCTGCGCATCGGGCGCGTGGAACCACAGCGCGACGCCGACACCCGGCTCGGGCGCGTCGGCGACGCCAGACCCAGGCACGCGCTCCCGCACTGCGAACGCGATCGGTGTGGTGGCGAAGACGACCGCGTGCGGCGGCCCGGGCTGTCGGGTCAGTCCGAGGTGCTGCTCGTAGAACTCCGCGGACCGTTCGAGGTCGCGGACCTGCAGCGAGATGAAGTCGGGGCCGGTGACGGACATGTGTTCTCCTCGTTCGATGTCAGGAAATTGACACCATAACGCTATGTCAGAATACTGACATGAGTCAAGCGGACGAGGGCATCGACCTCGACACGTCGGTGGGGTACCTGCTCAAGCAGGCGTCGAGCGCGCTGCACGCCGCGATGGACGCGGTCCTGCGGCCCCTCGGCATGAGCATCACGCACTACTCGTGCCTCGAACTGCTGGCCCAGCGGCCGGGCCTGTCGAACTCCGAGCTGGCGCGCGGGGCCTTCGTGTCGCGGCAGGCGATGCACGTCCTGCTGCAGGCACTCGAGCGCGACGGACACGTCTCCCGCCCTGCCGTCGCCCCCGCGGGCCGGGTACTCCCGACCGAGCTGACACCGCTCGGCCGCGAGCGCCTGGCCGTGGCGAGCGCCGCCGTCCGCGCCGTCGAGCGCCGCATGTCCGCGGAGCTCACGGGACGGCAACCCCAGGAACTCGCGGCGCTGCTCCGGCGGTGCATCGCGGGCCTCCAGGGGTAGGCGGCGCACCGACCGGCGCGCCGCGACCACGGACGGGAGGCCCTCACCCGACCCGCAACGGACCGCGCCGACCGACGAGCCACACCGTCAGGGCGAACCCGGCCAGCACCGCGCCCGCGACGGTCACCCCGGTCCACCCCCAGTCGTCCCAGAGCAGCCCGGCGAGCGCCGACCCGATCGCCCCGCCGATGAAGTTCCCGGTCACGAACGCGGTGTTCAACCGGCTCCGGGCCTCGTGCGAGACGGCGAAGATCCGCGCCTGGTTGAGGATGTTCTGCCCCTGGATCGCGATGTCGAGCAGGACGATCGCCACCAGGACGAGCACGACGGACCGTCCCCCGAGCCCGGCGACGACGAACGCGACGAGTGCGAGGACCCAGAGTGCCCCCGTCGCGGGGACGTTCCAGCCCCGGTCGTGCAGGCGGCCACCGCGCTGTGCCGCGACCGCGCCGGCCAGACCCGCGAGCCCGAACAGTCCGATGACGACCACGGGGTAGTGGAACGGTGGCCCGCTGAGCAGGAACGTCAGCGCGGTCCAGAACATCGTGAACGCCCCGAACCCCGTGGCGCTCAGGGCGAGGGTCCACCGGACCACGGGTTCGTGGACGACCACGAGGAACACCGACCGGATGAGCGCCGGGTACCGGATGCGCGCCTTCGGCTCGAGCGTCGGGATCGCCCGGTACAACAGGAACGCGAGCACCACGGCGGCGACCGCGGCGATGACGAAGATCGTCCGCCAGCCCGCGACCTCGGCGATGAGCCCGCTCAGGGTCCGGGACACCAGGATCCCGGTCAGGAGGCCCGACGCCACCGTCCCGACGACCCGCCCGCGGTGTTCGTCGGTCGCCAGGTCCCCGGCGAGCGGCGTGAGCACCTGCCCCGCCACCGTGGTCAGCCCGACCGCGGCGAGCGCCACGAGGAGTGCGGCCATGGACGGGGCGAGCGCACATGCGGCGAGGGCGACCGCGGACAGCACGAGCATGAGCGGGACGAGCTTCCGTCGGTCCACCACGTCGCCGAGGGGCACGACGAGCAGGATCCCGACGGCGTACCCGAGCTGGGTCACGGTGACGAGCCACCCGGCGGTCGAGGTCGACCCGTGCAGGTCCCCGGCGATGAAGTCGAGGAGCGGCTGCGCCCAGTACAGGTTGCCGACGGCGGCGCCGCCCGCGATCGCGAACAGGAGGGTGCGGCCGGTCGTCATGCCGGTCCGGGAGGGCTGGGTCACCCCACCAGCCTGCCCCTCGCCGGCCGATCGGAGGACGCCCCGACACCACCCCTGTCGCGCGAACGGGGGACTGTCGGGGGACAGTTCACATGTACGTACGATGTACGTGCAGTCCGCACCCACCGAGCGGGCCACATGGGGGGATCCGGCGTACGAGCGTGCCCGGTCGACATCAGTGGTCGTCGACCGGTGCCATCCCGAGCCGAGGGGCAGCCCGCATGCGCACCCGATCCCGCCACGCCCGTCGGCGCCCCCACCGCAGCACCTCCGGCGGTCGTGGCCCTCACCACCGACTCCCCCGGCTCGTCGCCGCGCTGCTCGTCGTCACGGCGCTCACCGCCGCCGGGACCGGGATCAGCACGGTCGCCCTCGCGGACCCCGGCGCACCGACGGGAGGCGCGACCTCCTCCCCGACGGCCGTCCCGACCGGGGCGCCCTCCGCCGATCCCGGCAGCGCCGGTGGTGGCACTGCCAGCGGCGGTCCCGCCGACGGTGGGCCGACCGGCGCGCCGAACCCGACGACGGCGCCGACCGACGTCCCGACGACCACCCCGACGAGCACGCCCACGACGCCCACCGACGGCGCCACGCCCGGCCCGGGACCCGTCACGGACCCGTCCCCCACCCCCGCCGTCCCCACCGCCCCCACCCACCTGACCGTCGATGGTCTCAGCGCACCGATGGACGTCGACCCGAGCGTGCCCGTCCGGTTCTCCTGGCAGCCGGCCGTGCTCGACCGTGCCGCCGCGGGCCTCCCGGCGGGCGCGCCCGACCAGCGGTCCTACCGCATCGTCGTCGCCGGCTCGAGCGCCGCTGCCGCAGCGGGGACCGGCGACATCTGGGACAGCGGGGTGGTGACGTCCGGCTCGAGCCAGAACGTGCCCTACGCCGGACCGACCCTCACCGCGGGGAGCCGCTCGTGGTTCTCCGTGCAGGTCGTCGACGGCGCGGGCGCGACCTCGCCGTGGGCAACGCCGGCGACGTTCGGCACCGCGCTCGGCGGCGACTGGGGTGGAGCCCGGGCGATCTGGTCCGAGACACCGTCGAACACCTGGTCGAACTACACGCTGTCCGGGCACTTCACGATCACGGCGAGCGCCGCGACGGTCCTCCTCCGCGGGACCGACGCGAGCGACTACTACCTCTGGCAGTTCCAGGCAGCGAGCGACCGCCTGGTCGCCGAGGTCCGGCGGGCGGGCGCCTACCGGGTGCTCGGCACGGTCGACCTGCACGCAGAGGGCGTCGACCTGGCGGTGGGCCGGGACACCGCGTTCACCGTGTCGCTCGGTGGGGACACGATCACGACGACCATCGGCGGCACGACCGTGGACACCCGGACCGACGGGACGTTCGCGAGCGGGTGGATCGGCGTGCAGACCGGCACCCACGAGTCGGCCACCTTCCGATCGCTCGCCGTCGCGGACCGCACGGGCGCGACCCTCTGGTCGCAGTCGTCGTCGAGCACCGTCGCCGACCTCGGCTGCGGACGGGAGTCGCACGGCGTCCTCACCGTGTCGACCTCGCGCTCGTGCCTGTTCGACCCGTGGAGCAACTACACGTTCACCGAGACCTACGTCGCGACGGCGCAGCCGACCGGCGTCGTGTTCCGGGCGAAGGACGCGAAGAACGGCTACCTCTGGCAGTTCGACACCGCCACGTCGAGCCTCGTCCCGCAGGTGCAGGTGGCTGGCAAGTACAGCAAGCTCACGACGAAGGAGATCCCGCTCGGCACCAAGGTCACCTCGGGGCACGCGTACGCGATCAAGGTCCAGGTGTCCGGTTCGACCATCCGGACGTGGTTCGCCGGCCGACTGGTCGACACCCGCACCTCGCACACGGACACACGCGGCGTCATCGGCTACCGGAACGGCTCGAAGGAGAAGACGACGTTCTCGGGCCTGACCGTGACGAGCCCGGGCTCGAGCGTCCTGTACCGGAACACGTTCACGAGCAACGCCGACGTCCCCTGCGGCACGGTGTCCGGCGGCAAGGCGACGTTCCCGACCTCGGCGGCCTGCCTGATCCGCTCCGGTGCCGTGTCGGACTGGCTGTTCGCCCGCGACGAGGTGACGCTGCCGGCCCGGACGATCGCGTGGGCGACCCTCTCGGCGACCGCGACCTCCCCCGCGCCGTCCCGCCAGTACGTGTACAAGATCAGCGTCAACGGGAGCTTCGTCGGAGCCGGTCCGACCCAGTCGGTCGGCAAGGAGGTCCGCTACGACAGCTACGACGTGACGTCCCTGCTGCACGCGGGGGCGACCAACGCGATCGGGGCCCTGCTGTACACGACGTCGGACCACCGGTTCCTCGCGGAGCTCGTCGTGCACTACACCGACGGCACCGAGACCCGCGTCGGCACCGGTCCCACCTGGCGGGTGCGCACCGGCACGGGCGTGTTCCCCGCCGCCGGCTCGGTGGGTACGTCCTACTACGCCGCTCCCGTCGAGGACATCGACGCACGCCAGTACCCGTCGGGCTTCGACACCGTCGGGTTCGACGACCACGCGTGGACGCTCGCCCAGGCACGCAGCGCGTTCGTGACCAGCACGCTCACCCCGACGCCGACCGCGACGATGCTCCAGGAGGACGACGCCCCGACGACGATCACGCGGCTCGGCACCGGGCACTACCTGCTCGACTTCGGCCAGACGCGGATCGGCGGGCTCCGGCTCGCGATGACGAGCCCGGACACGCGGACGGTGGACATCCGCTACGGCGAGGTCCTCGCCAGCGGTGGCGGGTCCGTCCAGTACCAGACCACCGCCGGCAACAAGTGGGAGGACCGTTGGACCCTCAAGACCGGCTCCCAGACCCTGCGCTCCTGGGGGATCCGGGTGTTCCGGTACGTCGAGGTGTCGAACGTGCCGCAGGCGGTGACGGCGCACGACCTGCAGGCCGAGGTGCTCCGCTACCCGATCGACGCGACGGCCGCGACGTTCTCGTCGTCGTCGAGCAAGCTCGACGCGGTGTGGCAGCTGTCGCGGAACACGATCATCGACGACACGCTGGACCTGTACGTCGACTCCTGGGAGCGCGAGCGTGGCGCGTACGAGGCCGACGCGTACATCGAGCAGACCGCGCAGGAGGCCCTGTCCGCGGACGGAGCGCTCGGCACCTACTCGGTGGACTACCTGCTCGCCCACCCGACCTGGCCGACCGAGTGGCGCCTGTACGACGTCCTCGCGGTGCACGATGCGTGGGAGGCCAGCGGCGACACGACCCAGATCCGCGCCGACTACGCCACGCTCCGCACCATCCCGCTGACCGGGTCGATCAGCCACGCGACGGGACTCGTCGACCACGCGGACGCCGACGACATCGTCGACTGGCCTGCCGGTGAGCGGGACGGCTACCAGCTGACCGACACCGACACGGTCGTGAACGCGCTGACCTACCGGGACCTCGTCGACCTCGCCGAGATGGCGGCCGCGATCGGGAAGACCGCGGACGCGGCGAGCTACCGGACCCAGGCGGCGTCCCTCCGGACCGCGATCAACGCCCGGCTCTGGGACGGCACGAAGGGTGCCTACCGCGACGGCCTGACCACGGGGACGAACAAGCCGATCGCGCACGAGGCCGTGCAAGCGACCGCGTTCGCCCTGGCGTTCGGCGTCGTCGATCCCGCGAACGTCCCGCGGGCGGCGTCGTACGTGACGGGGAAGGGCATGGCCTGCAGCGTCTACTGCGCCGCGTTCCTGCTCCCGGGTCTCTACTCGGCCGGCGCCGGATCGACCGCGGACGCGCTGCTCACGGCGACGGACAAGACGAGCTGGATGAACATGGTGCGCGTCGGCGCGGGCTCGACGATGGAGGCGTGGGACAAGTCCCTCAAGGCCAACACGACCTACTCGCACCCGTGGGCCGCGTCGCCGGTCTCCGACGTCACGACCGGCCTGTTCGGCATCGTGCCCACCGCGCCCGGGTACGCGTCGTTCTCGGTGGCGCCGCAGCCCGGCGCCGTCGACCACGCCTCGGTCACCGAGCCCACGGTGCGCGGCACCATCGCCGCGGCCTACCAGCAACGGTCGGGAGGCGCGGTCAACCTGGCCCTGCGCGTCCCGTCCACGACGACCAGCGCGGTCACCCTGCCCGTCGGGGCGGGGTCCGGGACGACGGTCTGGGTCGACGGCGTCGCGACCCCGGCGACCCGGTCGGGTTCCTCCCTCGTCGTGTCGGGCCTGCCGTCCGGCTGCCACCTGGTCTCGACCGTGTCCGCGACGAGCGCGGGGTCGGACGCGACCCTGGCTGGCCTCTGCTGACCCAGGCCCGCCGCGCTCCCCGGCCAGGCTCCCTCCGCCTGTTCTCGACATGACCGCTGTCGAACGACAACGGCGCCGTCGCCCTCGGACGCGTCACCGCCAGGACGGCACGGACCAGGACAGCGGCGGCAGGACACCGTTGGCTCCGGCCGCCGGCCGGGAGGCCCGGGGCGGCCCGCACCGCCCCTCCCGCCGTCAGATGGTCGGCGTGAGCGGCGGTGCCTCGTCGGTGAGGATCGTGAGGAGCGTCGCGATGCGTCCCTCCTGGACGGTGATGACGTCGATGCCACGGGCGACCGGGGCATCGGCGGGTCCGAACGCCCAGGCGAGCGCGCCCGCGGTCCCGCTGACGTAGCGCGGGCCGTCCTCGGCGAACACGAACTCGCCGGGTGCTTCGTCGAGCAGTCCCGCGGCCTTGCCGAGCAGGGCGTCGCGACCGGTGACCGAGCCCTCGGGGTCGGTGAACACGACGTCGTCGGCGTAGGCGTCCTGGGCGGCGGCAGCGCGGGCGGACGCGTCGCGCTGGCCGAACACGGCGTGCAGGTTGGCGGTGAGCAGGTGGTCGACGCTGGCCATGGGGGTCCTCCGGTCGGTGATCGGTGTCCGGTCAGTCTGGCGCGGAACCGGGGTGCACGCACCTGGGAAGGCGCAGTGCCCGTCCCCCGGGACTTTGATCGATCGGGCTGGACCAACCGGCGGAAGGGCGCGCGGAACGGCACCGACGAGCAGGCCGCCGCCTTCCGGCACGGCTACGGGCTGGTGGAGCTCGACGAGATCCGGCTCGTCCGGTACGCGTGCGTGCGGGCGCTCGAGGACCTCGTGGCGACCGCGCACGCCGCCGTGCTCGGGCCGGTCGAGTCCCGGGCGGAGGAGCTCCGGGTGTTCCGCGGGATCCTGTCGCCCGTCGGGTCGGCGACGCTCGTGGAGCCGCAGCTGCGGGCGCTGCTTGGCTGATCACGGGCCGCCTGTACAGTTCGGGGTGCGAGTTGTACATTGTGCAGATGACCGTCGTGAGCGTTGCGGAAGTACGAAGCCACCTCTCCGAGATCATCGCCAGCACGCTCCACGACGATGTCGTGATCGAGCGTCGCGGCAAGCGTGCCGCCGTCCTCGTCAGCCCCGAACACTACGAGCGGATGATGGAGGCCCTCGAGGATGCCGCGGACGTGGCTGCCTTCGACAGCGCCATGGCAGAAGAAGGACCGAACGTGCCCTGGGACGAGGTGAAGGCGGACCTGGGCTGGCAGTGAGCTACCGCGTCGAACTCCGTCCCGCCGCCGCTCGAGCGCTGAAGCGGATCGACCATCAGGACCGGTCCCGTATCCGCGGTGCGATCGCGCTCCTCGGTCACGATCCTCGCCCACCGGGTGCCAAGGCGCTCCAGGGACGCGACGGCTTCCGCGTGCGCGTCGGCGACTACCGCATCGTCTACACGATCGACGATGGTGTCCTGCTGGTGGTCGTCGTCACACTCGGGCATCGGCGCGATGTGTACCGCTGACCTCGCGCTCATGCAGGCGCAGATCCACGACCATCACCACGTACCGGTCGCGGTCCGGACGACGACGATGGCCAGCCCCGAGAGCGCGAGAACCGCTCCCAACGCGCACAGCGGAAACCACGCTCCGGCACGCCCTCGCCGCCGCGCCCGGAACCCGAGGCGTGCTCCGACGAGCACCGAGGCGATCCCGCCGAAGAAGGACAGCGGCATGCTGACGAGGAAACCCGAGTTCGAACACACGCCGTGGGGCCGACCCGTCCCACAGACCCCGGACCCGTAGAGATAGAGATTCCTGTCGAACACAGCATTGGTGGACAAGAGCACCGCGACGACGTCAAGCGCGATGAGCGCCCACATCGCGATCACGTCGATCCATGACGTCTCCCCTCGTCGCGGGCTCTGCCTGACACGCACCATCATGCGAGCTGGCTCGGCCATTCCTCCATCGAAGGAGTCGGGTTCGCCAACGTCGCCATCATCGACACCGGCGACACCCCGTCCGCGGGAGTCGACCCGAACCCCTCGATCTGCGGCGACTTCGACGTGCTCTCCGGCAACGCGTGATTCCCCACCACCCGGCCTCCACTCACGCCTCGCCTCGCCGCAACCGCCGCCCCGCCCGCTCCTCGAGCCACCGCGCCCCGAGCAGCTCCCCGAGCACCGGCCCGTACCGCTCGAGCGCTGCACGCTGCACGTCCGCCGAGGCGTCGAGCACCGGCATCGGGACCCCGCGCTCGCGCCCGAGCCCCGCGACGGTATCCAGCTCCTCGACGACCCGGTCGACGCCGAATGTCGTCATGTCGTCCCCGTCGAGCAGGTGGTCGAGGTGCCGGTCCATGAACACGCTGCCCCCGGCGCTCGTGCGGAGCAGGGCGTGCAGGTGCTCGGGTTCGAGCCCCATCGCCTGTCCGACGAGCAGGGCCTCGGTCGCCGCCGAGGCGTGGGCGAACCACAGGGCGTTGGCGAGCAGCTTGACGACCTGCCCGTCCTCGGCCCGGTCTCCAGCGTGCCGGACGGCTCCGCGCACGGTGAGGGCGTCGAGGACGGGACGGGCGCGCTCGACCGCTGCGGGCCTCCCACTCGCGAACAGGGTGAGGGCTGCCGCCGTCGCGTCGTCGACGGACCCGCCCATGGGCGCAGCGACCACGTCGATGCCGCGCTCGGCCGCGTCGGCGGCGAGCGCCCGCGTCGTCCGCGGATCACCGGACGTCAGGTCCAGCCACAACGCCCCGGCCGGGAGGCCCGGCAGCGCCTCCGCCATGACGGCACCGAGCTCGGGTGGTCCGGAGAGCACGGTGACGAGGACGTCCACGCGGGTGAGGAGCTCGGCGAGCGACGGTGCCCAGCGCGCCCCGGCGGCGAGGACGTCCGGCTCGCGGGCGGGGTCGATGTCGTGCGCGACGACGGGCCCGAGCGCGACGAGGTGCGGCAGCAACGCCGAGCCCATCCGACCGATCCCGACGACCCCGAGCACCGGACCACTGTGGCACAGGGGCGCGCGAACCGCTCTCACTGGCCGCGGTCGCCAGGGAAGGGCGCTCGCGAGAGGGCGTGCGCGGGAAGGGCGCGCGCAGACGACAAGTGCGCCGTCGCCAGACCCCGCACTTCGTCGTTGGCTCGCGCAGTTGCCGAAGTGACACAACGACCTCAGGTCCGCGACCGCGCCAGCAGCCACACGAAGTACGGCGTCCCGATCACGGCGGTCAGCAGCCCCGCCCCGATCTGCGCGGGAGCGATCACGGTCCGCCCGAGCAGGTCCGCCAGGCACACGAGCACCGCGCCGAGCAGGACCGCGACCGGGACGACGCGGGCGTGCCGCCGACCGACCAGGGCCCGGGCCGCGTGCGGGGCGACGAGTCCGACGAACCCGATGGTGCCGACAGCGGCGACGGCGGTCGCGGTGAGCACGACGCTCGTCACGAGGAACAGCAACCGGGTCGCGGGCAACCGGAGCCCGAGCAGACGCGGGGTGTCCTCGTCGAGCGACACGAGGTCGAGCGCCCGGTGCCGCAGGCCGACCACCACGAGGCCGAGCGCCAGCGCGACGACGACCGGGACGACGTCGGGCATCGTCCGCCCGTAGGTCGATCCGGACAGCCAGGTCAGGGCCTTCGTCGCGTTGAACGGGTCGGTCAGGGCGATGAGCAGCCCGATGAGCGCCGTGGTCGCCGCCGAGGCCCCGATGCCGATGAGCACGAGCCGGTCCTGCCGGAAGCCCCCGCGCGCGGCGAGCCCGAACACGACCGCCGCGACCACCCCGGCCCCGGCGAGCGCCGCCGCCGCGACGCCCCACGACCCCGCGACGGGCACGGTGGTGAGCAGGAGGACCGCACCGAGCCCGGCACCTCCGGAGACGCCGAGAATCCCCGGTTCCGCCAGGGGGTTCCGCGTCACGGCCTGCACGGCGGTGCCGGCGAGCGCGAGGGCCGCCCCGGCGAGGAGCGCGGCGAGCACCCGGGGCACACGCGTGTCGAGCACGTACGACACGATCGGCCCGGCTCGCCCGGTGGCCCAGTTGACGACGTCGCCGAGCAGGAGCTTCGCGTCGCCGAGCAGCACCGCGGCGATGACGGTGCCGACGAGCACCGCGGCGAGCACGACGACGGTGAGCACGAACACGACGGTGCTCGGGATCCGGAGCCGGTCCCCCGCGGTCGTGGTGTCCCCGGCGGAGCGGGCGCGGAAGGCGAGGCCGACGAGGAACACCGCGCCGACGAACGTGGTGACGGTACCGGTGGGGACCCCGACGGCGGCGTCCCCACCGACCACCGCGCGGAGCAGCACGTCCGACCCGAGCACGACGACCGCGCCGACGAGCCCGGCGAGCGGCAGTGCGACGACGGACCGCGCGAGCCCGGACACGCGTCGTGTCAGCGGCCTGGCGAGCGCGGGCGCGCAGAGTCCGACGAACCCGATCGGACCCGCGAGCGTGACCGCCGCCGCGGCGAGCAGCACCGCGAGCACGACGCTGACGACGCGGGTCCGGCGGACGCCGACGCCGAGGCCCCGCGCAGCGTCGTCCCCGAGCCCGAGCACGTCGATGCGCCGTCCGACCACGAGCAGACCGAGGATGCCCACCGCGACGACGGGTGCCATCTGCGCGACACCGCCCATGCCGTTCTGCGCGATGCTCCCCTGGCTCCACTGGTACAGCCCCTCGGTCCGTTCGGGGAACAGCAGCACGAGGGTCGAGGTCACCGACCCGACGCCGAGCGCCAGCGCGCTGCCGGCGAGGACGAGCCGGACGGTGCCCGACCCGAGGCCCGAGAGCGCGAGCACGACGCCCGCCGCGACGAGCCCGCCGACGAACGCGACGCCCGAGGAGGCCAGGAGCGGCAGGTGCACCCCCGTCACCCCGACGACGGTGAGCGCGACGTACGCGCCGGCGTCGACGGCGAGCGTGTCGGGAGCGGCGAGCGGGTTCCGGCTGACGGCCTGGAGGGCCGACCCGGCCACGCCGAGCGCGGCACCCACCAGGATCCCCGCGACCGCACGCGGCAGGCGCGACGCGACCACGACGGACGCGTCGCCCTCGTCCGCACGACCGGTGACGGCCCTCCAGACCGCCGCCGGCCCGACGGCCGCGGAGCCCTGCGTGACGTCCACGACGGCGAGCGCGGCCACGAGGACCGCGCCGGCCAGGAGCACCGCGGTGACGGTGACCGGCCGCCGCGGCGCCAGGAGCGTCACTTCGTGAGCGCCGTCACGACGGCGTGCACGTACGCGGTCATGGAGGCCGGGCCGCCGAACAGCCAGATGCCGTCGTGGAGCCGGTGCACGTGACCCGCGGTGACGAACGGCAGGGACTTCCAGACGGCGTTCGAACCGAGGGCGCTCGTGAACACGTCGCCGCCGTCCGCGTCGTTCGCGAGGTAGAGGAACTGCACGCCCGACGGGAGCTTCGTCAGCCCCTCGACGTCGGTGCTGCCCAGGCCGTAGCTCCCGTCGCCGGTGACGTCCCAGGCGTTGTGGAGCCCGAGCTCCTCGGTGACGTCGCCGATCAGGGAGCCGTCGGCGTAGGGCCGGATGGTGACCTGGTTCGAGACCTCGTAGCCGTCGGCGAACGCGACGTCGTCACCGGAGCGCCCCGCTTTCGTGATCGCCTCCTTGCCCGCGGCGACGGCGTCGTGGAACCGGTCCATGACCTTCGCCGCCTGCTGCTGCCGCCCGGTGGCCTTCGCGATCATGTCGAGGTCGGTCGTCATCTGCTCGATCTGGTGCGAGGCGTCGGCGGACCGCACGGCCACGACGGGCGCGATTGCCCGGAGCTGCTCCAGGGTCGCGGCCGACAGGTCCGTCGTGGCGACGATGAGGTCGGGCGCGAGGGACGCGATGGTGTCGGTGCTCGGCTCGCCGCGGGTCCCGATGTCCTTCGGTGAGCCCGTCAGCGGCGCGGCGGTGTCCCAGTTCCCGTAGCCCTTCGGGTCCGCGACGCCGACCGGCTGCACGGCGAGCGCGACGAGGTCCTCGACGACGTTCCACTCGGTGCCGACGACCTTCGTGGCCGGTCCGTCGAGGTGCACCTTCGTGCCGGTCGCGTCGGTGATCGTGATCGCGCCCGCGGTGGACGAGGACGTGCTCGAGGTCGCCTCGGTGGTGCCGCACCCGGTCAGGACGACGGCGGCGGTGACGGCGAGGGCCGCGGCGGTGATGATGCGCTTCATGGGGTGGGGTGGAGCCTTCCGGATCGGTCGTGGTGTCGGCCGACGGCCCGGGTGCGGACGGCGCCCGTTGCCGGGTCGACGTCCACCTCGATCCGGATGCCGTAGACGGCGCTGAGGGTGGTCGCGGTGAGGACGTCCGCCGGGGTGCCCGTGGCGACGACGCGGCCGTCGGCGAGCAGGACGACGTCGTCCGCCACGGCCGCGGCCTGGTCGAGGTCGTGCAGGACGATGCCGACGGCGATCCGGTGCTCGTCGGCGAGGTCGCGGACGAGGTCGAGCAGCTCCACCTGGTAGCGCAGGTCCAGGTACGTCGTCGGCTCGTCGAGCAGGAGGACCCCGGTCTCCTGCGCGAGGCAGCTCGCGAGCCACACACGCTGGAGTTGGCCACCCGAGAGCTGGTCGACGGGGCGCTCCGCCAGCTCGGCCACGCCGGTGACCGTCATGGCGTGCGCGACGGCGGCCGGGCCTCCCGGATCGCTGCGTGTCCAACGGG
Organism: Curtobacterium sp. MCBD17_035; assembly: GCF_003234815.2. Classification (NCBI taxonomy): domain Bacteria; kingdom Bacillati; phylum Actinomycetota; class Actinomycetes; order Micrococcales; family Microbacteriaceae; genus Curtobacterium; species Curtobacterium sp. MCBD17_035. Next base: position 3,306,845 of record NZ_CP126279.1, read on the forward strand.
TCCGGTGCGGGTGCCGGCCGAACGCGACGACCTCGTGGACGCGGAGGCCCCCGGGGGTCGGGCGGCCCTGGGTCAGGAGCGCGACGCGGCGGGCGAACTGGGCCGGTGCCAGGGCGAGGGCGTCGACCTGGTCGGGGTCGCTCGCGCGGTCGGCGTGGTCGGCGCGGTCGGCGCGGTCGGCGCGGTCGGCGTGGTCGGCGCGGTCGGCGTGGTCGGCGCGGTCGGCGTGGTCGGCGTGGTCGGCGTGGTCGGGGCCGAGGGTGATGCTGCCCGTGCGGGCGTGCTGGAGCCGGGCGAGGGTGCGGAGCAGCGTCGACTTCCCGCTGCCGTTCGGGCCGACGAGCGCGGTGACACGACCCGGGCGGAGCCGCAGATCGGCCGCGTGCACGACGTCGACGCGGTCGTACGCCACGGTGATGCCGGTGGCGTCGAGCCCGGAGGGGGCGACGGATGAGCGTCGCACCGCACGCGCGGGTGAGGCCGCCTCGGTCCGGTCGTCGGTCACGTAGGTGAGGTTAGCCTAACCTCACCCCTCCTCCGCAAGGGCTCCGCGACACATGACGCGCATCGCCCTCGTGTTGCACCTCCGAACCGCGCGCCCCGACGACAACTGCGCTGTCGTCCACGCGCGCCCTTCGTCGTCCACGCGCGCACTCGCCGGTCCGCACTCGCCGGTCCGCACGCCCGGCGTCACTGCGGGTAGGGCGTCTCCCCGCGCTCGAGCATCGCGACGAGCTTCGCCAGCCGGTTCGCCCGGGCCGTCGGACTCGGCGCCGTCGTGATCCGGTGCAGCACCGCGTACCGGTTCTGCCGATTCAGCGTCGCGAAGCGCTCGGCCGCCGCGGACGATGCCGCGAGCGCCGCTGTCAGGTCCTCCGGCTCGGCGATCGCCGCCGACCCGGCGTACGCGCTGGCCCATCGCCCGTCGGCCTGGGCACGGTCGACCTCCGCCTGGCCACGCGGTCGCATCCGCCCCTGCGCCGTCAGGGCCGCGAAGAGCCCGATGTTCCGCTGCGACCACAGCGACGTCCGGCGCCGCGGCGTGAACCGCTGGAGGAACGTGGCGGCGTCGTTCCCCCGCTTCTGCCCGTCGATCCAACCGCTGCACAGGGCCTCGTCGAGGGCCTGGTCGTACGTCAGCGAGGTCGGGTCGACCGTGCCCTTCTTCGCGAGCACGAGCCACACGCCGTCGGGGTCGTCCTCGTGTGCGTCGAGCCAGGCGCGCCACGCCGCGACATCCGGGACGACGAGCACCGCCGAGCCCGGTGCCGCCGAGCCCGGTACCGCCGGACCCGGTACCGCCGGACCCGGTGCCGCCGGACCTGGTGCCGCGCTCCCGCTCACGGGCGGAGGGCGATCCCGTGGGCGTCCCGCGCCGTGGTCGCGACACGGTAGATCGACGTCGTCGCCGCGATGAACAGCGTCGTGCCGTCGTCGCCCCCGAAGCAGAGGTTCGCGACGACCTCGGGGACGGGCACGGTCCCGATCCGGTCCCCCGAGGGTGCGACGACGATGATGCCCCGTGCGCTCGAGCTCCACACGTTCCCGTCCTCGTCGACGCGGATGCCGTCGGGGACGCCCTCGTCGACCGCGAACTGGGCGAAGACGCGGCCGTTGTTGCACCGGATGCCATCCACGACGTCGTACGCCCGGATCCACCGGTTCCCGACGTCCGAGCCCTCGGATGCGGACGAATCGGCGACGTAGAGCGTCGTCCCGTCGGGTGAGAACGCCAACCCGTTCGGCTCCTCCACGTCGAGCACGACCGGGCGGACCCGGCCGGTCGCGGGGTCGAACCGGAACACCGCGTGGTCCCCGTACTCCAGGTACCCGGCGTGGCCCTCACGCGACTGCGTGATCCCGTAGTCGGGATCGGTGAACCAGATCGTGCCGTCGGGTGCGACGACCACGTCGTTCGGGGAGTTGAACCGCACCCCGTCCCAGCTCGCCACGATCGGTTCGACGACGCCGTCGCGGTCCCGCTCGACGCGTCGCCGGCCGTGGGAGCACTGCACGACGCTGGCGTCCCGGTCGAGCGTCCGGCCGTTCGTGAACTCGACGCGGTCGGCGTACACGCTCGTGGTGCCGTCGTCGGCGTGCCACTGCATGATGCGGTCGCCGGGGATGTCGGACCAGCGGAGGGTCCGCGTCGCCGGGATCCACACAGGGCCCTCGGCCCAGGTGCTCCCCGTGGCGATGCGCTCGACGGCGCCGGGATCGGGGACGAGGTCGGTCAGCGGCACGGGTTCTCCTTCGAACGCACGGGCGCGACGCACCCGTCCGCTCCATGCTGGCGCATGTCGGGTCCGACGGTCAGGAGGCGAGGGCCCCGATCTCGGCGACGGTCGCGGTGATCCGGTCGGCGAAGTCCGGATCGGTGGTGCTGCCGCCCTGATGGACGGCCTCGAGCAACGCACCGAGCACGAGGGTCACCGCGAGTCGAGCGGTCCGTTCGGGCACACGACCGGCGGCGATCGCCACGAGGTCCTTCCGCAGGTCCGCCATCCACTTGAGCACGGCCGGCATGAGCTCGGGCTGCTCGGTGATGAGGTCCTTCATGACGGCCTTCTCGTGCGGTGAGGCGCCGGTCTCGGCGACGACGTGCGCGACGAGAGCGCAGAGGTCGGACACGAGGGCGTCGGGTTCCCCAGCGGCGAACCGTGCCCGCTGGGCATCGTCGATCCGGAGGTCCGGCAGCCCGAGCGCCGCGGCGGACTTCGACGGGAAGTAGTTGAAGAACGTGCGGGTCGAGACACCGGCCTCGGCGCAGATCGCGTCGATCGTCACGCCATGGAGGCCGTGCTCGGCGGTCAGGCGGCGTGCGGCGTCCTGGATGTGCCCGCGGGTCTGCCGCTTCTTGCGGGCCCGGAGCGTGGATGACTCGGGGTCGACGCCCGCGATGTCGATCGCGGCCGTGTCGAGCGTGGCGCTGGTGTCCACGTCGTCTCCGTCCTGGTGGTCGTGGTCGTCCGGCAGCGGTCGCGCCGGATCGGTGCGGCGCCGCCCCCGTCCTGTCGGACGGCGACGGCGCCGCGGTCCTGCCCTACTTGGAGACCGGGATCGACCCGGTCGCGGGGGCGGTCAACGAGCCGGTGAGGTCGGCGGCGCGCACGGCCTCCACCTCGAGGTCGTCGGCCGTCTGGTCCTTGTCGGCCTGCTCCTGCAGTGCGGACCGCTGCCGCAGCGGCGGCACCTTGAAGAACCAGCTGAGGACGAACGCGAGCAGGATCACGCCGAGGCCGACCCAGTAGATCGACACGGCCGAGGCGTTGAAGCCGGTCATGAAGGGCTTGGTGAGCCGCGCGTCCGCGCCGTTGAGGTACGACGTGTCGCTCGTCTCGCTCGCGGAACTGCTCGAGCCCGACGTGCCCTTCCGCAACTGCTTCGCGATGGCCGGTGCGACCTCGTTCACGACGTGCTTTCGCTGACCGGCGTCGCTGTAGTCGATCCGCAGGCTGCCGTTCGACACCGACGCGTGCGCCTTCGCGGCGGCCGCGGTCAGGGCCTGCTGCTCGGCGGCGGGCCGGGCGGTCGCGACCTGCTGCTGGATGACCGTCTGCGCGGCGGCTGCCGGGACGGCCCCGGCGGCGACCTGCTGCTGGACGGCGGCGGTCACCTGCTGCGTCACCCGCTGGTCCGCTGCCGCCTTCGCAGCGGTCGTGCCCTGGTCGAGCTTGCCCTGGATCTTCGCCTTGACGGGTGTGACGATCGGGTTCCAGATCTGGTGCATGACGCCCTTGTTCTCGGACGCGTTCGCGACCGAGGGGGTCAGAGCGGCGTTCAGGCCACTCGACAGGTCCGTCCTGTCCGACATCGCGGTCACGATGTTCGTCGGCATGAGGGAGAACAGCACCGACAGGAGCACGGCCGTGCCGAGCGTTCCACCGATCTGCCGGAAGAACGTCGCCGAGCTCGTGGCGACACCCATGTCCCGGGGCTCGACCGAGTTCTGGCTGGCGAGCGTGATGGTCTGCATGAGCTGGCCGAGGCCGAGACCGATGAAGAACATGCCGATCATGAGGAACCAGAGCGGCTTGTCGATCGTCATGAACGTCAGGACGACGAAGCCGACGGCGGTGAACGCGGTGCCGGTGACCGGGAAGATCCGGTACCTGCCGGTGCGGGACACGATCTGACCGGACACGATCGACGCGATCATGAGGCCACCGATCATCGGCAGCGTGGCGAAGCCGGACGCCGTCGGGGACAGCCCGGTGACGATCTGCAGGTACAACGGGATGGTCAGCATGGCGCCGAACATCGCGAACCCGACGAGGAAGCCCATGACGGTCGCCATCGAGAACACGCCCGAGCGGAACAGCTTGAGCGGGATGATCGCGTCGTCCTTCATGAGGGTCTCGACGACCAGGAACCCGACCAGTCCGGCGACCCCCACGGCGTAGCAGGTGATGGCGCCGGCGGAACCCCAGCCCCAGTCGCGGCCCTCCTCGGCGACGAGCAGGAGCGGCGCGAGGGTCACGATGACCGAGGTGGCACCCCACCAGTCGATCCGCGGCGTGCGCTTCTCGCCGGTCTTGGGCAGGTGCAGGAACGCGATGACCATGAGCAACGCCGCGATGCCGATCGGGACGTTCACCAGGAACACCCAGCGCCAGCCCGTGATGAACAGGATCTGCGCGGCGCCCGAGAACAGACCACCGACGAGCGGGCCGATGACCGACGAGATGCCGAACACGGCCAGGAAGTACCCCTGGTACTTCGCGCGCTCACGGGGCGCGAGGATGTCGCCCATGATCGCGAGGGGCAGCGACATGAGCGCGCCCGCACCGATGCCCTGGAACGCGCGGAACGCGGCGAGCATGAGCATCGAGGTCGAGAAGGACGACAGCAGCGACCCGACGACGAACACCGAGATGCCGAAGATGTACAGCGGGCGGCGCCCGAACAGGTCCGAGAGCTTGCCGTAGATCGGCGTGGTGATCGTCGAGGTGATGAGGTACGCGGTGGTCACCCACGCCTGCTCGTTGAGACCGTGCAGGTCGTCACCGATGGTGCGGATGGCGGTCCCGACGATCGTCTGGTCGAGGGACGAGAGGAACATGCCGGCCATGAGGCCGTAGATGACGAGCAGGATCTGGCGGTGGCTCATGATCGGCGAGCCCGATGCGGGCGCCGATCCTGGAGCGCTGCGCCGGACCTGCGCGGGAGCGGAGGCAGTTGACATTGCGGTCCTTCGGATGGGTGTGGAGATGCGTGCGTCGCCTGCAGGGAGCCGACCTCGTCGGGGTGCCGACGGTGGCATACAACCTTGCAGTAGATGCAACTTTACACCTGCCGCAGGTTTGCACAACCCGCAATAGTGCAAGCACTGCACCCCGCGTTCGCGGGCCGCGACGGACGGGAGGCGGGACCCGCGTGCTCGACGCAGGTCCCGCCTCCCGGGTGGTGATGCGGCGCCCCCTCAGGCGCGAGCGGACGCGGTCAGGCGCGGTGCTCCGGGTGCTCGTGGTGGGCGACCGCCGGAGCGGCGTCCTCGGCCACCGGGGCCGCGTGGTGGCCGTGCTCCGCGTGGGTGTCGTCCCCGCGGGCGGGCATGCCCCGCTCGAGCTTCGCACCCTCGACGTCGACGTCCGGCACGATCCGGTCGAGCCACTTCGGGAACCACCAGGCCGCGCGCCCGAGCAGGTGCATGGCCGCCGGGATGAGCAACAGGCGGACGATGAACGCGTCCACGAGCACCCCGAACGCCAGCCCGAACCCGATCGGTCGGATCGTGGAGGACTCCGAGAAGATGAAGCCGGAGAACACCGAGATCATGATGATCGCCGCCGCGGTGACGACCGCCCGGCCCGCGTGGACGCCCCGCTGCACCGCGATCTTCGCCGGGGCCCCGTGGGCGTATGCCTCGCGCATGCCCGACACGAGGAACAACTGGTAGTCCATCGCGAGCCCGAACAGCACGCCCACCTCGATCACCGGCAGGAAGCTCAGGATCGGCGCCGGGTCGTGCACCCCGAACACCTGGCTGAGCCAGCCCCACTGGTAGATCGCGGTCAGGCCACCGAACGCCGCCAGGAGCGAGAGCACGAAGCCCGCGGTGGCGGTGAGCGGTACGAGGAACGACCGGAACACGATGATGAGGATGATGAGCGAGAGTCCGACGACCACGACGAGGTAGAGCGGCAGGACGTCCGCGAGCTTCTCGGAGACGTCGATGTTCGCGCTCGCGTTGCCGGCGACACCGAGGTGCACGTTCCCCCCGTCGGCCTTGACCGGCGACAGGTCGCGGAGGTCGTGTACGAGGTTCTCCGTGGACACGCTCGAGGGTCCGCCCGTGGGCTGCACCTGGAACGCGATGACGGTCCCGTCCGACGACGCCCCGATCGGTGCGACGGCGTGCACGTGACCCTGGTCGGCGATCTTCTGCCCGATCGCGACCTCCTGCCGGAGCAGGTCGTTGCCGGTCGCCTTGTGCGGCAGGTCGGCGACGACGAGGATCGGGCCGTTCTGACCGGCACCGAACTCGCGCTCGAGCACCTTGTACGCCTTGTACTGGCTCGAGTCGGTGGCCTCGGCGGCACCCGTCGGGAGCCCGAGGCGCATGTGCATGGCGGGCAGGGCGACGACCCCGAGCACCGCGACGCCGGCCACGAGGGTGACGATCGCGCGCCAGGTCGCCATGGGCTTGTTCGGGATCCGCACCGAGCCGGTGCGCCCGATCGCCGCGCGCTCCTTCCGACGGAGGATGCGGAAGCCGACGAGGCTGAGCATCGCGGGCGTGAAGCTGATGGCCACGAGGATCGCGACCGCCACGGCGACGGCGCCGACCGTGCCCATGAGCCCGAGGAACGGGATGCCGGTGATGTTGAGCGCGAGGAGCGCGACGATCACCGTCGACCCCGCGAACACGACCGCGTTGCCCGAGGTGCCGTTCGCCAGCCCGATCGACTGGTGCAGCTCCATGCCCTGCTTCAGCTGGGACCGGTGCCGGTTGAGGATGAACAGCGAGTAGTCGATGCCGACGGCCAGACCGAGCATCACCCCGAGCACCGGCGTCACCGAGATGAACTCGACGAGGCCCGAGAACGACATCGCACCGAGCGTGGCGACGCCCACCCCGAGGATCGCGCTGACGAGCGGCAGCGCGGCGCCGATGACCGTGCCGAGCATGACGAGCAGCACGATCGCGGCGATGACGATGCCGACGACCTCACCGGGGCCGAGGATGCTCGGGACACCCTGCGCGATGTCGTTCGACGGGTAGACCCGCACGCCGTCGATGCCGGCGTGCTCCGACTTGTCGACGATCTTGTTCTTCAGCGTCTGCGGCACCGCGATCGTCGCCTTCTGGAACGACACCGTGCCCACCGCGGCACTGCCGTTCGACGACACGAAGCGGATGTTCTTCGACAGGTCGAGCAACTGCGAGCTCAGGTCGAGCTTCGTCTCGTTCTGCTGGAGCCTCTTCCGGTTCGCGTCGAGCTTCTGCTGGTTGGTCGCTAGCGTCGCCTTGCTCGCGTCGAGTTTCTGCTGGTTCGCGTCGATCTGCGCCTGGCCGGCCGTGAGCTGCGCCTGCACCGCCGCGAGCTGACCGGCCGCCTGGGCCTGCGCCTTCTGCTGGTCGAGCTGCTGCTGTGCGGCGTCGATCTGCTGCTGTCCGGCGGTGAGCTGCTGCTGGCCTGCGTCGATCTGCGCCTGCGCGTCGGCGAGCTGCTGCTTGCCCGTGACGATCTTCTGCTTGCCGTCCTGCACCTGCTGGCGCTGGTCCGCCAGTTCCTGCTGGGTGGTGAACGGGTTCGTGGTCGCCCGGACGCCCTTGTACCCGTCGATCGTCGACAGGAAGGACTTGATGCCGGACTTCTGGTCGGCCGTGAACGCGTCGCCGCTCGTCGTCTGGAAGACGATCGTGCCGCTGCCCCCGCTGGCGGACTTGAACTTCTTGGCGAGCTCGTCGGTCACCTTGCTCGTCGCGGTCCCCGGGATGGTGATCGAGGACGAGATCGTCCCGGCGAACAGGCTGTACCCGACCCCGGCGAGCGCCAGGATCACGATCCAGGCGACGACGACGGACCAGTGTCGGCGCGCGGCGAAGCGTCCGAGGCGGTAGAGGAGACCGGCCATGCTGGTGCCCCGTTCCTTTCTGTGCGGTGGTGGTGCTGCTGGGATCGGGGTACGCCGGTGGACCCCTCGTGGTCAGTGCTGGGGCATGTAGCCGCTGCGGACGCTGTCGATGAGTCGGCCGAGCAACGCGTCCCACTGTGCGCGGCCGTCGCCGTCAGTGCTCGCACCCGTGCGGAGGACCCAGTGCTTCGAGATCACGACGACGCCGTTCATGAGCGAGGTCACGAGGAGTTCGGCGTCGAGGGGGTCGGCCGACGGGTTGCGGCGACGGACCTCGTCGACGAGGACGGCGGTCGACCGGTCGAAGGCCTCGTCGATGAGCAGACGGCCGCGGCGGTCCTCCTCGGGCGGCTCACCGAGCACGCGCACGATCGACGAGATCGCGGTCGGCAGGTCCGCGACGCGTAACCACTCGGCGATCTCGTCGAACATGGAGGCCCGGTCGCCGTTGCCGACGGGCGTCGCGGTGGCCGTCGCCACGAAGTCGTCGAGGACGACGGTGAGCAGCTCGCCGCAGAGCGTGAGGACGACCTCGTCGATCGACGAGAAGTGGTTGAACACCGTGCGGCGCGCGACGTCGGCTCGGGCGGCGAGCTCGTCGACGCTGAACCGGGGGCCGCCCCGTTCGGCGGTCAGTGCGCGAGCAGCGTCGAGGATCGCCGCCCGGTGCCGGGCCTTGAGCACGGCCCGTCGGTCGATGCTGGTCCCCGTGGTCACTCCGGAGACACTAGGTGCACCGATGCACGGAGTGCAACGACGTCCATCCGACACTCAGGTCCGTGACCCCGGGGTGAACCGCGTCTCAGGCGAACCATCTGGTCTCGCTTACCCCCAGGGGGTACCCTGTCATCATGATGATCCTGCAGGCGATCGGTGCCGCCCTGGCGGCGGCCGGGACGATGGCGTGGACGATCCTCTGGCCCCTCGTGCTCGGGTTCGCCCTGTCGGGTGTGATCCAGGCCGCGGTCAGGACCGAACGCATCACCCGGCTCATGCACGACGACTCCCCGCGTGCCATCGCGGTGGCGACGGGGTTCGGAGCACTGTCCTCCTCGTGCTCCTACGCGGCGGTCGCGCTCGCCCGGGCACTGTTCCGGAAGGGCGCGAGCCTCACCGCGGCGATCGCGTTCGAGGTGGCGTCGACGAACCTCGTCGTCGAGCTCGGCCTCGTCCTCGCGTTCGTCATGGGATGGCAGTTCACCCTCGCCGAGTTCATCGGCGGCCCCGTCATGATCGTGCTCGTCGCGCTCGGCTTCCGACTCTGGATGCGGGGTCGCATCGTCGACGCCGCACGGGAGCAGGCCGACCGGGGCCTCGCCGGCTCGATGGAGGGGCACGCGGCGATGGACATGTCGGTCGCCGGTGACCAGGGGTTCTGGCGACGCCTGTTCTCCCGACCGGGCATCACGTCGGTGTCCCAGTACTTCGTCATGGACTGGGCCGCCGTACTCCGGGACATCGTCATCGGGCTCCTCATCGCGGGGGCGTTCGAGGCCTGGGTCCCGAGGGCATGGCTGCAGGCGGTGTTCCTGCACGGTGACCCGACGGTCGCGTTCTTCCTCGACCCGCTCATCGGACCGGTCATCGCCATGGTCAGCTTCGTGTGCTCGGTCGGGAACGTCCCGCTCGCGGCGGTGCTCTGGAACGGCGGGATCAGCTTCGGCGGCGTCGTGAGCTTCGTCTTCGCCGACCTGCTCATCATCCCGATCATCGTGATCTACCGGAAGTACTACGGCTGGGCGGCCGCCCTCCGGATCACCGGCGTCCTCTACGGCGCCATGGTGCTCGCCGGGTACGTCGTCGAGCTCGTCTTCACGCCGCTCGGCCTCGTCCCCACCGGTCGGCACCTGGCGATCGCCGAGACCGGGATCACGTGGAACTACACCACCTGGTTGGACATCCTGTTCCTGGTCGTGGCGGCGGTCCTGCTCGTCGTCTTCGTCCGCAGCGGCTCGTGGTCGATGCTGCGGATGATGGGCGGCGGCCCGGACGACGGGGGCCACGCGCACGAGCACCACGAAGCGAACGCGCACGAGCACGCGCACGAGCACCACGAAGCGAACGAGCACGAGCACGGGCACGAGCACGCCCACCACGACGTGGGCGGGCACCACCCGCACCACTGACCGCCCGTCAGCGGTACAGCGTCTCGCGCGGGTACTCCCCGAAGGCCGCTGCGTACGCCCCCGAGAACCGGCCGAGGTGCACGAAGCCCCAACGGCGTGCGACGTCGCCGACGGACACGTCCTCGGGGTGCTGCTCGAGCAGTTCGGCCCGCACCCGCTCCAGGCGCACCTGCCGCAGGTACCGCGTGGGCGACGTGGCCAGGGCACGCTCGAACGCCTGCTGCAGGGAGCGGGAGCTCACGTTCGCCGCCGCGGCGACGTCCGTGAGCGTGATCGGCAGATGGGCGTTCGCGTGGATGAACTCGACCGCCGTGCGGACCCGCCGGTGGCGCGGGAGCAGCAGCTCGGGCGGCAGGGAGGTCGCCTCGTGTGGGAACGTCGACAGGAGCGACACCGCGGCGAGGCGGTTCACCTCGCTCCGCAGCAGGGCACTGGCGTCGGCGCTCGCGCCCACGGCGTTCACCGTCCGCACCGCCGCCGTCCACCGCTGGAGCGCGTGGTCCTCGAGTCGGCCACCGTGTCGGAACCGCAGGGGCCCGCCGTCGTGGCCCTCGACCTCCGCCGCGACCCGCTCGAGGTACCGGCCGTCGAGGTGGACGAGGTTCTGCTTGTAGTCGGCGAACGCGAACCGGTTCTGGCCACCGGTGGTGAACAGGACGGGCTGCCCGGGTTCGAGCGGCGTGAGGTCGCCGGTCCCCTCGAGGTCCATCGCGCCGGTCCCCGCGGTGATCCACGTGACCACGTACTCGCCCTGCACCTGGACGGTGCCTTCGACCGACCCCGTGAACCGGTTCCCCCGCAACGTGACGTCGTCGTCCCCGGCGATCGTGTAGCGGTACCCGAACTCGCGCTCGGTCGGCTCGATGTGGAACTGCCGTCCGTTGTACGCGGCCTCGTACATGGCACGGGCATCGTCGATGTCCTGCCCGGCGACCACTGAGCGTCGCACCACGTCCTCTGCCATCATCCAAGGATCGCAGCCGCGGCGCCCGGACGCCGGGGTTGACAGGGAACTGCGCGTCTGGGACACGCGGGCGCGCCCGGGCGCAGCCGGCCTGCGGCATCCTGAGGGCATGACCGACGGCTCCCCCACCCCCGCCGACGAGCACGACGGCCCCGAGCGAGCGGCGGACGTCACGACCGCTCGGCGGGCCGTCGTCCGCCAGGGCGTCTCGGTCGCCGTCGCGACCGGACTGTACGGCGTGAGCTTCGGCGCGCTGAGCGTGGCGAGCGGCCTCAGCGTCGTGCAGACCTGCCTGCTGTCGCTCCTCCTGTTCAGCGGCGGGTCGCAGTTCGCGCTCGTCGGGATCCTCGGCGGCGGCGGCACCGCGGGGGCGGCGATCGCGGCCGCCTCCCTGCTCGGCATCCGGAACGCGCTCTACGGGCTCCAACTCGGTCCGACGATGCTCCCCCGCGGGTGGCGTCGGATCGTGGTCCCCCAGCTCACGATCGACGAGTCCACGGCGGTCGCGGTCGCGCAGTCCTCGCGGCCGCTCCGTCGCCTGGGGTTCTGGGTGACCGGCCTCGGCGTGTACATCGGATGGAACGTCATGACGCTCGTCGGGGCCCTCGCGGGGTCCGCGCTCGGCGATCCGAAGCGCTACGGGCTCGACGCCGCCGCCTCGGCCGCGTTCATCGCACTCCTCTGGCCGCGGCTGCGGGCACGGCAACCGGTCGCCATCGCGATCGTCGCCGGGATCGTGACGACCGCACTCATCCCCGTGATCCCACAGGGCCTCCCGGTGCTCGCCGCCGCGTGCGTGGGCGCGGTGATCGCGTGGTGGTGGCCCGACCGGTGGCGGCCCTCCCGGCCGGATGCGACCGGGGCCGCGTCGTGACCGCGTGGATCGCGGTCATCGTGGCGTCGGCGATCGCGTACGGGTTCAAGTTCTCCGGCTACACCGTCCCCCCGGCTGTGCTCGAGGAGCCCCGGGTCGCCCGCATCAGCGAGATGCTCCCGGCCGCCCTGCTCGCCTCGCTCGTGGTGCTGCAGACGTTCTCGACCGCGACGCACCTGGTGCTCGACGCGCGCGCGGCCGGGCTCGTCGTGGCGATCGTCGCCCTCGTGCTGCGGGCGCCGTTCATCGTCGTGGTTGCGCTGGCCGCCGTGACCGCCGCGGTACTGCGGGCGCTCGGCTGGTCCTGAAGCGGGGTCTGCCCGAGCGAGGTGCTCACGCGGACGACAACGGGACACGCGGGCGCATGCGCACTCGTCGTCGGCATGCGCAGGATCGGTGAACCGGAGTCAGACCCGCCCGAGCCGCCCCTGCCTCCGAGCACGCCGGAGCACCCGAGCAACCCCGCGCGCCACCCGCCCACCGATGCCCGCGCCGAGCGGCCGAACCGCGTCGAACCGGGCTCCTCGGGCGACCGGACGCCCCACGACGAGGAGCCCGACGAGGAGCGCCCCGAGCCACGGGACGATCCACACGGCCAGCACCCAGGACCCGCTCCGGTCGACGTCGTGCAGGCGTCGGACGAGCATCGACCACCGGGGCAGCGCGGTCAGCGCCACGAGCAGGACGAGCGCCCAGTCCCAGGGATCCGCGGCCACGCTGTGACCACTGCCGAAGGACTCGCTCGTGCCGGTGGCCCGGTCGAGCACGAGCAGGACACTCGCCGTCGGCGACGTCGTCGCGCCGAACGGGTCGACGAAGAACCGCCAGTGCCCCGGCAGGGACGGAAGCGCCCACGGGACGACCAGGGTCGCGATCGCGGCGAGTCCGGCCTCCAGGGCGATACACCACCAGTACTCGGACCGACTGGCGCGCCCCGACCAGACCAGCCCCCGCGTCCAGAACCGAGCCCAGGCGACCCAGGGCAGGGCGTACCGGACGGGCTCGGGCTGGCTGACCTGACGACGCCACTGCTGCGGCGCGTCACGGAGCTGCCGGCGCCACCGCAGCCCGACGAACCGGACCTGCCGCGACCACGACAGCCAGATGAAACGAACGACCTGTAGGGCCGCTCGTCGTCGTCGCCGTGCACTGCGCGAGAGCTGCATGGTCGGAGCGTAGTGGCAGGGGACGCAGTGCCGCATGCCTGCTCGCGCCGGTGCTCACGCGGACGACAACGGGACATGCGGGCGCATGCGCACTCGTCGTCGGCATGCGCAGGATCGGTGAACGGGACTCAGACCGGCCCCTTGCATCCTCCGATGGAGATTGCGAGCTGCGTCCCTCCGCCCGTCGAGGTCGGGCACCCGCGATTCCTACCGTCGGGATGTGGTCGAACCGCGGCCACCTGACCGACGGAGGCATCATGACCACCATCAGCGCACCGGGGACGGACCGCAGGAGCACGAGGCCCGCTCCGGGCGGGCTCCGCGGCGTCGTCGCCCGCAACCCGCTCCGCACGTTCGCCGTGCTCGCCCTCGGGACGAGCTGGCTGGTGTGGCTGCCGTACATCCTGTCGCCCCACGGTCTCGGGATCTGGGACCTCCACTTCCCCGAGGTCCTCGGCACCGCGCAGCTGTCGGGCGTCCTGCCGGGCGCACTGCTCGGACCGGTCACCGCGGCGTTCGTCGTGACGGCCGCGGTGGACGGTCGCACGGGCCTCCGGGTGTGGACCGGCCGGCTGTGGCGGTGGCGGGTCCGGTGGCAGTGGTACGTGACGGTGCTGCTCGGCGTTCCGGTGCTCATCGTCCTGTCGGGGCTGCCGTTCGCGGGCGGGGTCGTCCACGCACCGTCCGCGCTGGCGTTGGCGGCCTACGTGCCGGCGCTGCTCCTCCAGGTCGTGACGACCGGACTGGCGGAGGAGCCGGGCTGGCGGGACTTCGCCCTGCCGCGCCTCCAGGGCCGGTTCGGCCCGATGCGGGCCGCGCTCGTGCTCGGGCCGCTCTGGGGGCTGTGGCACCTGCCGCTGTTCCTGACGGACTGGGGTGGATGGCCGACCGCGCACTGGACGCAACCGGTCGTGTTCGTGGGGTTCTGCATGGCGTTCACCGTCGTGATGTCGTGGGTGTTCAACCGGTCGGGTGAGAGCCTGCCGCTCGCGGTGCTCCTCCACGTCAGCGTCAACACCACGGCGTCGGTCCTGTGGAGCGACATGTTCCCGGGCATCGGTGCCGAGACGATGCTGCTCGCGCTGCTCATCACCTCGACCATCGGCGCGGTCGTCATCGTGGTCGCGACGCGGGGCCGGCTCGGCTACCGCGGTCCTGTCGCCGGCACGGCCGGGAGGCCGGGCACCGGCCCGGCGGAGGACCCCGCCTCCGCCGTCGTGGCCGGCACCGCACCCGCTGCTGCCCCGACGCCCTCCGCGTCGCCACTCGTAGACTCGAGCGATGGTCACCGCTGAGGCCCGCCCGCGGGTGCCGCGGGTTGACGTCCTGGTCGCCGCGGCCGACGCGGTCGCGGTGATCGCGCTCCTGCTCGGCGCACCCGCGATGGCGGCGGGGGATCCGGACTCGGCCCAGATCCAGTTCGCCTCGCCCGCCGACCCGTCCTGGTGGGTCGTCGCCGCCGTGCTCATGGCCCAGGCGTGCGTGCTGCTGTGGTCGCGGAGCCGACCGCTGACGACGCTCGTGGCCGTCGCGGTGCTCGCAGCCGTCCTCGTGCTGGTGGCCCCGTCCGTGCTGCACGGTCTGTCGACGCTCGCGGTGATGGTGGCGGTCGTGCTCGCGGTGCTCCGGCAGCCCGTCGCGCGGCTGTGGCCCGCCCTCGTCACAGCGGCGGTGGGCGTCGGGATCGAGGAGGCCGTCTCGCAGCTCACCGGCTACGGCGCGACGCCGCTGCAGGCGATCACGCAGGGGCTGGGCCAGGCGGGAGCCGTGATCGGCCTGCCATTGCTCGTGACCCTGGTCGTCCGGTCGCGCCTGGACGTCCGCGCGGCGCGGGCGCGCGAGCGGGACGCGGTCGTCCGCGAGCGGGACGCGGTCGTCCGGGAGCAGGACGCCGTGCTCCGGGAGCGGGACGCGGTGGTCCGCGAGCAGGACGCGCGCGTCGAGGCGGCCGTGTCCCGGGAGCGAGCTGCCATGGCGCGGGAGCTCCACGACATCGCCGCGCACCACCTGTCCGGGATCGCGCTCATGGCCGCCGTGATCGACCGGCAGATCGACACCGATCCCGAGCGTGCCCACGCCGCCGTCCGCCAGGTACGGGAGCAGAGCACGGCGGTGCTCGACGACCTCCGGCGGCTCGTCGGGCTGCTCCGCGACGACACCCTGGCCGAGCGGTCGGTCGAGACCCTGGCGGCGGTCCCGGACCTCGTCGCGCGGGCGCAGCGGCACGGCCGGGTCACGCTGCGGGTGCTGCGCGATGAGCCCGAGGCCGGCCCGTCGGTCGGCTCGGACGTCGGTCCGCTCGCGCAGCTCGCGGCGTACCGGACCGTCCAGGAGGCCCTGGCGAACGCCGCCCTGCACGCCCCGGGTGCCGCCACCACCGTCGAGCTCGACGACCGCGAGCACACCCACGTCACCGTCGTCGTGCTGAACGGACCGGCACGCGAGGCCGCACCACGGTCCTCCTCGGGCGGTCACGGGCTCGTCGGCATGCGCGAACGAGCCGACCTCGTCGGCGCCGACCTGCGGTACGGTCCCACGGAGGACGGCGGGTGGGAGGTCCGCCTCGTCGTCCCGCGGGCGGTGAGCGGTCCTGACGCCCCGGCCGTCGGAGCGGAGGTGCCGTCGTGATCCGGGTCCTCATCGCGGACGACCAGCCCCTCGTCCGCGCCGGTCTGTCCGCGTTGCTCGACGCCGAACCCGACATCGCGGTCGTCGCCGTCGCGACGGACGGTGGCGAGGCACTCGCCCTCGCACGGTCGGAGCACCCGGACGTCGCGTGCCTCGACATCCGCATGCCCGTCGTGGACGGCATCGAGGTCGCACGGGCCCTGTGCGGTCCCGACGCGGATCCCCCGATCCCGGTCCTCATGCTGACGACGTTCGACCTCGACGACTACGTGTTCGGCGCGCTCGAGGCCGGTGCGTCGGGCTTCCTGCTCAAGGACGCGGACCCCGACACCATCGTCGCCGCCGTCCGGCAGGTGGCCGCCGGCAACGGCACGCTCGACCAGGCGCTCACCCGCCGGGTGCTGCGCGAGTTCGTCGAACGGCGCGCGCTCCAGCCCGTGACACGCGGGCGAGGGACCGAGCTGCTGACCGAGCGGGAGCGCGACGTGCTCATGCTCCTGGCGCAGGGCATGTCGAACGAGGAGATCGCGGCCGCGCTCGTCGTCGAGGTCTCGACGGTGAAGTCCCACTTGGCCCGGATGCTGCCGAAGCTCGGCGTGCGATCGCGGCTGCAGGCCGTCGTCTGGGCGTACCAGAACCGCGTCGTGACGGTGCCCGACGCGGAGCGGTGACCGGAGCAGGACGGACCAGTGTGCGGCTGCGGGACCCAGGATCCACGAAGACGCGCGCGGGATCGAAGAGGTCGGGCCGACTTCGCGCGGACGGCGGTCGCCGACGCCGGGGAACGCGTACCGTCCGGCCGAGAAGGGCACGTCACCCCTTCGAAAGGACACATCATGAACCACGCCCTGTGGGTCACCCTGGCCATCATCGGCATCATCCTGCTGCTGATCGGCGCGTTCGTCGCGACCCTGAAGTTCCTGATCACGGTCGGGATCATCGTCCTGATCGTCGCCGCGATCCTGCTCGTCATCCGACTCGTGCGGGGCGGCGCGTCGCGGGTCTAGGCAGTCGGCCGGAGACCGGGCCCCGCCAGCTCCTCCACCGTCCCGCTCACCCGGACGCGACCCGTCGCGGGGACCTCGACGGTGATGCGTGAGGGGTGTCCGGTCTCCGCACCCTGCTCGACGGTGAGCACCGCCGGGACCGCCACGTGGCCGCCGTCCCGCAGGTAGGCACCGAGCGCGGCGGCAGCCGACCCCGTGGCCGGGTCCTCGCGGACACCGCCGCGCGGGAACGGGTGACGGCTCACGAACCGCGTGGCGTCGACCCGGTGCACGACCGCGATCGTGCCGTCCCATCCCTCCCGGTCCTGCAGGCGGAGCACCGCGTCGCCGTCGTGGTCGAGCCGGGCGAGGACGCCGTCGCGGACGGGCACGAGCGGGTGCGGGTTGCCCCCGGACAGGAACGCCGGTGGCAGCGCCGGGTCGAGGTCCGTCGACGACAGACGGAGCGCGTCGAGCAGCTCGCCGAGCACCGCGTCGGGGAGCGGTGCGACGGTCGTCGCGACAGCGGTGAGCGTCGCACGGTCCGGATGCACCGCGACCGGCACCACGCCGGCGTTCGTGGTCAGGTCGACCACGCCCTCGGCGCCGTCCCGTGCCAGCGCCACGCCCGACGCGATGGTCGCGTGGCCGCAGAAGGCGATCTCCGCCTGCGGCGTGAAGTAGCGGATCCGCGCCGAGCGGGGCGTCACGGCGGTGAGGAACGGGGTCTCACTGTGTCCGAGCTCGCCGGCGATCGCGAGCATGTCCGCGTCGGTCAACGTCTCGGCGTGCAGCACGACCCCCGCCGGATTGCCGGACCGCGGGTCGTCGCTCGTCGTCGTGAAGGCGCGGAACTGCAGCGTCCTGGGTGCGGTGCTCATGCCGTATGTCTACCGGGCCCGGCCAGCGGGGCGCGACAGGCACCCTGAAGTGCCTACTTCCGCTCGCTCACGGGCGCTCCTACCGTGGAATCGGGCGACTCGTCGCGCCCGTGCACTCCTCCGTCCGAAAGGCTCCCATGTCCCGCATCTCCGTCATCGGCGGCACCGGCTACGCAGGATCGGCGATCGTCGCCGAGGCTGCGTCCCGTGGTCACGAGGTCACCTCGCTCAGCCGTTCGCTCCCGACCGACCAGGTCCCCGGCGTCCGGTACGTGCAGGGCGACGCCTCGGACGAAGCCGTCCTCACCCCGGTCATCGAGGACGCCGACGTCGTCGTCGCCGCGCTCGCCCCGCGCGGCGACCTCACCGACACCTTCCGGGAGGTCAACCGCACCATCGCGCGGCTGGCCGCGTCCGCCGGTGCTCGGCTGTTCGTGGTCGGCGGGTTCTCGTCGCTGCGTCCCGCGCCCGGGGCACCCCGGTACGTCGAGGACCTCAGCGCCGTCCCGGCCGAGCTGCACCACGAGGTCCAGAGCGGCGCAGCGCTCATCCTCGAGGACCTCCCCGCCGCCCCCGAGGCGCTCGACTGGGTGTTCGTCAGCCCGCCCCTCCAGTTCGGCTCCTTCGCCCCCGGCGAGCGCACCGGCTCGTACCGGGTCGGCACCGACGTCGCGGTCGTCGCCGAGGGGGGAGCGATCTCCGCGCAGGACTACGCGATCGGCTTCGTCGACCAGATCGAGCGGACGGACCTGCACCGCACGCAGGTGAACCTCGCCAACTGACGCCGGCCACGCCTGGCATCCGACGGCGCTCGGCGTCCCATGGCGCTCGGCGGACGCGCGTCGTCGCCGGGCCGTGCATCGGACGGGAGGCGCTGCACCCGCGGCCCCACCGTGTTGCACACCTCGCGTCCGATCGAACACCGGGATCGCCGTGTTCGACAGGACGACCGGTGTTCGACGACCACGACGACGTCACCACGAGCACGCCGTGCTGCCGCCGGGGCTCAGCGCGCGCCGTACGCCCGCATGAAGGCGTGCACTCCGTCGGCCATCGTCCTGCGGGTCGCGTCCGTGGACAGCTGATCCGGGAACCGGATGTTCATGGCCAGCAGGGTGGTCAGGGCGTTGAAGTGGTCGGCCGCCAAGAACGCGTCGTCCACGTCGAGCAGACCGACGTCCGCGAAGTGTGCGATCCGCTCGGCGAGCGCCGCTTCCGGTGCCGAGTTGAGGGGGTGGTGCGCGAGCTCGGGGAGGATCGCGCGGTTGTCACCGATGAGCTTGATGGTGCTCCCGTAGTCGGCAGAGCCGAGCATGGTCTCGCCGATCTGCACGGCGAACCCGACGAGCGCGCGTTCGAGCGCGGCCTGGTCGGCGATGGGAGCGTCATCGGCCAGGTGGTCCGCGATGGCCTGCCGGAGCGTCTCGACGAGCGACTCCCCCGCAGCCACGACGACACCGAGGAGGAGCCCGCGTTTGTCGCCGTAGTAGTCGTACACGGTCCGCTTCGAGACGCTCGCGCGCGCGGCGACGGCGTCCATGCTCGTGCGTTCGACACCGTCCAGGACGAAGAGGTCCCGCGCTGCCGCGAGGATCGCGCTCCGTTTGTGCGCCTGCCCGGCACGGATGGTCTTCGACGTCGATTTCGATGTCGGGTCCTGAGGGGTCGCGGCAGCCACCACGCCACACTACACCGACGGGTGTACTTCCTACACTGCACGGTATAGTTTACGTCGCATGACCACTTCCCTCACGGCTCCGGCCGTTCCCGGCCCGGTCACGGACCGGCGGCTCACCCTGATCAGCCTCGTGCTCGTCCTCGGCGCCCTGACGACGCTGCTCGACACGACCATCGTCAACATCGCGCTCGACCATCTGCACCACACGTTCCACGAGTCGGTCGCCCGCACGCAGTGGGTCGCGACCGCGTACCTCCTGGCCTTCGTGTCGGTGATCCCGGTGTCCGGCTGGGTGTCCGAACGCCTCGGCGCCCGCACCGCGTGGATCGTCGCGGTCGCCACCTTCATGGTCGGTTCCCTGCTCTGCGGACTCGCGTGGTCCCTCCCGTCACTCGTCGTGTTCCGGGTGCTGCAGGGCGTCGGGGGCGGTCTGGTGCTCCCGGTGACGATCACGATCCTGACCCGCGCCGCGGGCCGCGAGCGCATCGGCCGCGCCATCGCCACCATCGGGCTCATCGGGCAGCTCGCGCCGATCCTCGGGCCGATCATCGGCGGGTCCATCGTGCAATCCGTCAGCTGGCACTGGCTGTTCTTCGTCAACATCCCGATCTGCCTGGCCGCTCTCGTGCTCGGCCCGCTGTTCCTGCCGTCCGCACCCGCGCAGCGCGGGAGCCGGTTCGACGTGCTCGGATTCGTGCTCCTCACCCCCGCGGTCGCGCTCATCGCGTACGGCGTCAGCCGGCTCACCGGGGACCACGGGTTCGCCGCGACCGACGTCTGGCTCCCGCTCGGAACGGGAGGCGCGCTCCTGGTCGGCTTCGTCGCCTCCGCACTCCGTAACCGGACCCATGCGCTCGTCGACGTCCGCGTCTTCGCACGTCGGAGCTTCGGCCTGTCGAGCGTCATCACGTTCGTCGGCGGCTTCTCGATGTACGCCCTGATGTTCCTCCTGCCGCTGTTCTACCAACAGGTCCGCGGCGCTTCCGTCCTGCACACCGGCCTGCTGCTCATCCCGCAGGGCCTCGGCACGATGCTCTTCATCGTGCTCAGCCGCCGACTCACGGCGAAGCTCGACGGCCGCCTGGTCGTCGGCTGTGGCGTGGTGCTCCTCATGCTCGGGATCGTCCCCTTCGCCCTCGCCGGCGTCGATGGTCACTCCGTCCTGCTGCTCGTCGCGCAGTTCGTCCAGGGAGTCGGGATGGGCGCCGCGTCCCTCCCGGTGATGACCCTGGCGTTCGCGAGCCTGAGCCACGACGAGACCCCGCGCGGCAGCGCCGCCTTCAGCATCGTGCAGCGCGTCGGGGCGCCCTTCGGCGTCACCGTGGTCGCGGTGGTCCTCGAGCACTTCCTGGCTTCCGCGGGGTCGCCGGCCGCCGCGGCCGGTGCCTTCGGGGCGACGTTCTGGTGGGTGCTCGGGCTCAGTG
The DNA here is from genome assembly GCF_003234815.2 of Curtobacterium sp. MCBD17_035. Classification (NCBI taxonomy): domain Bacteria; kingdom Bacillati; phylum Actinomycetota; class Actinomycetes; order Micrococcales; family Microbacteriaceae; genus Curtobacterium; species Curtobacterium sp. MCBD17_035. The sequence continues at coordinate 3,327,654 of NZ_CP126279.1, forward strand.
CGGTGCCGTTGGTGCTGGCTGCGTTCCTCCCGAGGGCGTCGCGCTGACCGTGGTGCACTCCGCAACCCCCTGTTCAGCGCGCTGGCGGTCGCGAAGCCGCTCGTGCGGATCGCGTGGACCAGCCGGCGGACGTCCGGGACGCTCCGGTCATGCTCAGGTCGGTCACGCGCGGGCTGCGGAGAGGGCGGCAACCGTCGAGGCGACCCAGTCCGTCTCCACGGCGATGCTCCTCGACGCGGCGTCCCCGGTGGAGTCATCCGCCGAGTCGGCCTGCCACGGGAGCCAGAACTCGATGACACGGTTGATGCCCCGCGCGTCGGGCTCGATCGCCGCCCGGATGCCGTCGTAGTCGAGCCGACCGGTGCCGAACGGGACGCCGGTGTACTGGAACCCGACCCAGCCCGGCGAACGGGTGAAGTCGAAGTCCTTCACGTGCCAGTTCGCCGTGTACGGAGCGCACCGGGCGACGACGTCGGCCGGGTGCTCGAGGTTCGCGACGGTGTTCGCGGGATCGAGGCAGATCCGCAGGTTCGGCGACCCGATCGCGGACACGACCGCGACGAGCTCGACCGAGCTGATCCGTTCGTAGGTCTCGAGGGCGAGGGTGACCCCGGCCTCCTCGTAGGCCGGCAGCGCGGCTCGCAGGCGCCGGTCGGTCTCGACGGCGTCCGGCTCGTCGTCGCCGGCACTCCACATCGACCGGACGAGCGCCGCGTCGAGCCGCTGAGCGACGTGCAGGTACCGGGCGAGGTGCTCCGGGTCGGTCCCGCGCGTGCCGACCTCGAGCGTCAGCCCGAGCTCGTCCGCGAGCGAGCGGATCCCGGCGAGCCGCTCGTCCGACGCCGTGTCGAGCGGTGCGTGGTCGCAGATCTGGAACAGGTCGACACCGTCGTGCGTGGCGGCGTCGCGGAGTGCGTCGTCGAGGGACATCGGCGACGGCACCCGATCCGACATGCGCCAGAAGTACGCGTAGGTGGACAGGCCGAGCAAGGAGGTCATGGGGTCCGCTCCGAGACGCTGGTGGTGATGACTTCGTCGAGGATGGTCGCGATCGCGGCGGGGTCGTGGGCGAAGCGGCCGAGGAAGAGCCCGCCGATGCGGCCCTGCCCTCGGCTGAGCAGGCCCGGTCCGGCGCTGCCGCCGTAGATCGCACGCGAGCCGGCGAGCTCGGGACGCGACGCGAGGTACGCCTCGATCCCGGCGAGCACGGCGACGATGTGCTCGTCGGGGGCGGGCGCCGTGGCGCCGATCGCCCACACCGGCTCGTAGGCCACGATGACGGGTCCGGCCAGGTGGTCCGCGGTGGCGGTGGCGAGGAACCGGCCGAGCTGACCGGTCACCTCCGCGATCGCATCCTGCCTGGAGGCCCGCTCCACCTCGCCGACGCAGATCAGGGGGGTGAGGTGGTTGCGGAACGCGGCGTGCACCTTGCCGGCGATCTCGTCGTCCGTCTCGTGGAACAGGGAGCGGCGCTCGGCGTGCGCGATCTCGACGAGGTCGCAGCCGATCTCGGCGAGCTCGGCGCCGGACACCGCACCCGTGAACGCGCCCTGGTCGGCCCACGCCAGATCCTGCGCCCCGAGGTGGACGCGGGTGCCCTCGAGCAGGCCCTTGACGGGGACGAGCGAGGGGAACGTCGGGATGACGAACAGGTCGACGGCCCCGGCGGTGACGGCGGGGTGGTCCCTGGCGATGTCCGCGACGGCGGACGCCCACGCCAGCGTCCGGGCGTGACCGAAGTACATCTTCAGCGACACACCGATCGTCAGCGCGGGTGCTGCCGCGGCGGTCAGCATCAGGCGTCCACCGACTCCGTGTCGATGCCCTCCGGCGCGCTGCCGTCGTACCGGCAGATCGCGGCGACCTTCTCGGCGGAGGCCGAGGAGGTGTCGAAGCTGTAGCCGAGCCACTCCCCCGCGAGTCGGCGGGCGAGCTCGACGCCGACGACGCGCTGGCCCATGCAGAGCACCTGGGCGTCGTTGGACAGGACCGAGCGTTCGACGCTGAAGGAGTCGTGAGCGGTGACGGCGCGGATGCCGGGGACCTTGTTCGCCGAGATCGCGACGCCGAGGCCGGTGCCGCAGATGAGGATGGCCCGGTCAGCCTCGCCGTTCGCGACCATGCGGGCCGCGTCGACCGCGATGTGCGGGTAGGCGGTGTGCCCCTCGGCATCGACACCGACGTCCACGACGGACGCCACCCGGTCGTCGGCCTCCAGGTCCTTCTTGATGATCTCCTTGTAGTCGAACCCGGCGTCGTCGGAGCCGACGACGAGGCGGAACTGCTGCTCAGCCATGGTGACCTTCCTTCTGCTTCGTGGGGAGCGCCGCGAGGACCGCGGCGGTGATCAGGGCGAACGAGATCGCGCCGGCGTCGGGGGTGCCGACGGCGTGCTCGGCGTGGGTGCGGGCGCGACCCATCTTCGGGAGCAGCGCGGCGGTGCCGTCGGCGGCCTCCTGCGCGGCGGCGGACGCGGCGGTCCACGCGGTCACCAGGTCGTCGCCGGCGTCGACGCGTCCGGTGAGCACCGTGTCGAACGGCACGAGCGCGTCGACCATGGTCTTGTCGCCGACGACGGCGCCGAAGGCGAGGACCGCCTCGTTCGCCGCGTGCACCGCCGCAGCGACGTCGGCGGCCGACGGACGCGACTCGTCCCCGAGCACGCGACCCAGCGCCTCCAGGGCGGCACCCCAGATCGCACCGGAGGTCCCGCCGGCCTCGTCGGACCAGGCGTCCCCGGCGATCCGGAGGACGGATCCGGCGCCGGCACCGCGCGCGGCAGCGTCCTGCGCGGCCACGTGCGCGGCGTGCGAACCGCGCCGCATGCCGATGCCGTGGTCGCCGTCGCCGGCGACCGAGTCGATCTCGCCGAGCCGGACGGCGTGCTCGTCGATCGTCGCGCGGATCGCGGTGATCGCGTCCGTGACGACCGCGGCCGACATCTGTGACTCCTCGCTGCCGGGCGTGACCTGGACCTGCTCGCCGGCCTCGAGGAGTTCGTCGGACACGCGCTCCTGCGGCACCGCTCCGCCCTTCCGGTACGCGGGGCTGTCGGCCGGCGCCGCCCACAGCTGCTCGAGCTCCTCGTCCACCCAGAACAGCGTCAGCGACACCCCGGCCATGTCGAACGACGTGACCAGCTCGCCGACCTCGGGTTCCACGACGATCGCGCCGACGTCCGTCAGCAGGCGCTGCACGGTGCCGTAGACGACGAACAGCTCCTCGTACTTCACCGAGCCGAGTCCGTTGAGGATGGGGACGACGCGGGCGCCGTCGACGGAGACACCGTCCGGGAGCTCCTGGAGCAGGCGGCCGACGAGCAGGTCGGCGAGCTCGGCGGCGGTGGGGACGTCGGCCTCGTCGATGCCCCGCTCACCGTGGATGCCCATCCCGATCGCCATCCGCCCCTCGGGGACCGTGAACAGCGGCTCGTCGGCGCCGGGCAGCGAGCAGCCGCTGAACGCGACGCCGAAACTCCGCGTCCGGTCGTTCGCCCGCTCCGCGATCGCTGCCACGTGGTCCAGCGAGTCGCCCCGCTCGGCGGCGGCACCGGCGACCTTGAACACGCACAGGTCCCCCGCGATGCCGCGACGCTTGTGCTGCTCGTCGGCCGACGCGGAGGCGATGTCGTCCGTCACGCGGACCGTGCGGACGTCGATGCCGGCCTCGGTCAGGGCGCGCGCCGCGGCATCGAAGTTGAGCGCGTCACCGGCGTAGTTGCCGTAGGACAGCAGCACCCCGCCACGGTGGTGCGCCGCCGTCGCGACCGCGGTGACCTGCTGTGCCGACGGCGACGCGAACAGGTTGCCCATCGCCGCGCCGGCCGCGAGGCCGTGCCCGACGAGTCCGCCGAACGCCGGGTAGTGCCCCGAGCCGCCACCGATCACCAGGGCCACCGTGCCCTCAGGGCTGGTGGTCGCACGAGTGACCCCGCCGCGGACCTTCCGGACCCACCGCCGGTTCGCCGCGACGAACCCGTCGACCATCTCGTCCGCGAAGTCCGCCGGGTCGTTGAACAGGCGGGTCATGGTGTCGCTCCTTCGATCGGGTGGTGCGGCTGGCCGGTCACGGTCGCGCGACCGGCGTGGACGTTGGAGGGGCCGTGCACCGGCACGCGGCGGGCAGGTCCCGGCGGTGAGGCCGAGGTCGACTCCGCTGTAGCGTCGTTGCATCGGGTTCGAGGAGAGGGGGCGTCGTGGCGCTGACGAGCCGTGACATCGCGCGGGCCGCGGGCGTGTCGCAGGCGACCGTGTCGCGGGTGCTCAACGGCAGCCCGAGCGTCTCGGACCAGACCCGTGAGCGCGTCCTCGGTGCCATGCGCGACGTCGGCTACGTGCCCAACGCGCAGGCCAAGGCGATGCGCACGGCGCGGGCGGGCGCGATCGGGATCGTCACGAGCGAGATCCAGAACCCGTACCTGCCGTACCTGCTCGACGAGTTGACGCGGATCGCGCGCGAGATGAACGTCAACGTCGTGGTGTGGAACGACGACGATCCGGCGATGCCGCTCGCGACCGCCGGCGTCGGCGCCGGCACCGTCGACGGCGTGCTCTTCACCGCCGCGAAGCAGCAGACGCTCGGCATCGACCGCCTGGTGGAACGCGGCGTTCCGGTGCTGCTCTGCAACCGGGCCGACCTCGAGTCGACCGCCGACATCGTCATGACGGATCACTTCGGGACCGGCGTCCGTGCGGCGGAGTTCCTGCTCGAACGCGGTCGGTCGCACATCGCCGCGATCTTCGGCCCGTCGGACACGTTCGCGAGCCCGGCGCGTGAGGCCGGGTTCCGACAGGCGTTGCGGGCCGCCGGGGTGGAGATCCGGGCCGAGCAGACCACGAGGGGCACGACCACGTACGACACGGGGAACCGCGCGGCGCGCGAGTTGCTCGCGCACGGCGTTCCGGACGCGGTCTTCTGCTCCTCGGACATCATCGCGTACGGCGCGATGGACGCCCTCCGCGCGGCCGAGGTCGCCGTCCCCGAGCGGACGTGGGTGCTCGGCATCGACGGGCTCCCGATGTCGGCGTGGGGTGCGTTCGACCTCACGACGTTCGAACAGGACATCACGAGCATCGCGCGCGCGTCCGTGCAACGACTCCTGGACCGCATCGCCGGGGACACGTCGGAGCCGGTGCACACGCTGGTGCCCGCTCGGCTCGTCGAGCGCGGGTCGACCGGGGCCCGCTGACCGGGAGGCACGGTGTCCGCCCGGTCCGCCGGGTGTCGGCTGCGAGGGCGCGACGAGCGGGGGGTGCGCGCCGAGGTGTGGAGCGCCCCGGTCGTGGGTCTCGGCCATGGGCCCTCCTCGGACTCGTCGGTCGTCGCGTCGGATCAGTGCGCCGTGGCGGCGACCGTCTCGGCTCCCCCGACGGTTGCCGCGCCGTCGACGGGCCCGTTCGGCAGGATGAGGACCTTGTTGGCGTCGCCGGTGAGGAGGTCGATCGCGGGGCCGAGGTCGCCGAGCGGGAACCGGTGGGTGATGAGCCACGAGATGTCCACGCCGCCACGGGTGAGGACCTCGACGAGGTCCTCCCAGGTGTCCCAGAGCCGGCGCCCGAACGTGCCGCGCAGGGTGATGCCGTTCTTGTTGATGTACTTGGCGATGTCGACCGGCACCGGGGTGCCGGGGTGTCCGATCGTGACGATCGTGCCCTCGCGGCGGACCGACTCGAAGATGGTCGGGTACGCCGCGGCGGCCGCGCTGACCTCGAAGGCGACGTCGACGCCGCTGCGGTGGGCGTAGTGCTCCTCGACGTACTCGACGACGCCGGGGCCGGGCTCGAACACGGTCGCGCCGAGCTTCTCGGCCCAGCCGCGTCGGTACGGGTTGGGTTCGACGGCGATCACCTCGGTGGCGCCGAGGTGCAGCGCGAACTGCACGATGAGCAGCCCGACCGGGCCGCAGCCGGACACCAACACCGAATGCCCGGCGACATCGAGGTCCGCCCGCTGCAGCGCATGCCAGGCGACGCCGGCGGGCTCGAGGAGCGCACCGACCTCGAGCGGCATGCCCTCCGGCAGCGGGAAGCAGATGTTCTCCGGCACCGCGACGCGCTCGGCGAACGCGCCGTCGGCGTGCATCGCGATGATCTTCATGTTCAGGCAGTTGTGCCCGTTGCCGGTGCGGCACATGAAGCACTGCTCGCACGGGATGTGCGTCTCGAGCGCCACCCGGTCCCCCACCGCGAGTCGACTGACGTCGGAGCCCACCTCGATCACCGTGCCGGAGACCTCGTGCCCCAGGACGACCGGCAGGTCGAGGTTGAACGCCACCGCCGACGGTGTCCACTCGTACATCTCGCGGTCGGTGCCGCAGATCGACACCGCGCCGACGTGGAGCAGGACGTCACGGGGGCCGACCGTGGGCTCGGGGTGGTCCTCGACGAACTCGACGCCCGGCGCCGCGGTGGTCTTGACGATTGCCTTCATGGTGCTTGCTTCTTCCTTCGGTGGCTCAGGACTGGTTCGCGACGCGCGGGTCCACCACGGCGGTCGGCACGGCGGAGGTGACCTCGTCGACGTAGGCCCGCTCCTTCCGGCTCCACGTCTCACGGGTGAGGAGCACCGTGACGACGCCGACGACGCCGGCAGCGACGTAGAGGAGCGAGACGCCGCCCCAACCGATCGCTGCCGCGAGGGCGGTGGCGATGAACGGGATGAAGCCGGAGATCGCGGCGGCGAGCTGGTAGCCGATCGAGGCGCCCGAGGAGCGCGTGTCGGTGCTGAACAGCTCGCTGAACCAGGCGCCCTGGGTACCGGCGAGCATGTCGTGGATGAGCGGCAGGCCGATGACGTAGACGAACACGATCAGGACCGGCACCTGCGAGTTGAGCATCAGGAACATCGGGAACCCGAACGCGATCGAGAGGATCGACCCGACCAGGTAGATCGGCTTCCGCCCGAACTTGTCGGTGAGGTCGCCCCAGAACAGGGAGGAGCCCACGCCGATCGCGGTCGCGATGCAGAGCCCGACGAGGCCGACCTCACGGAGGTCCGCGTCGAGACCCGAGATGTAGCTGAGGATGTAGGTGACGACGACGTAGAAGCCCGCGGACTCGACCAGGCGCAGGCCGATGACGCGGAGCAGGTTCCGCCAGTCGTCCTTGAGCACCTTGAGCAGCGGGTTCTTCGCGGTCTCGCCGCGGTCCTTGACGTCTTCGAACTCCGGGGACTCCGAGACCCTCGCCCGGATGATGAGGCCCGCGATGACGAGGACGGCGCTGGCGAGGAACGGCACCCGCCACGCCCACTCACCGCCGAGGTGCACGGAGAACAAGAAGACGATGTTCGCCAGGAACACCCCGGCCGGGTTCCCCGCGGTCGGGATCGCGGAGTAGCGGCCACGGTGTCGCCACGGCGCGTGTTCGTAGGCCATGAGGATGGCGCCGCCCCACTCGGCGCCGAACGCGACGCCCTGGATGACGCGCACCGAGACCAGGAGGATCGGAGCCAGGACGCCGACGGTCTGGTACGTCGGCAGCAGGCCGATCGCGAACGTCGCGAGTCCCATCACCAGCAACGCCGCGACGAGCACCGGCTTGCGGCCGATCTTGTCCCCGAGGTAGCCACCGATGATGCCGCCGAGCGGACGCATCGCGAACCCGACGCCGAGCGTGGCGAACGAGAGCAGCGTCCCGACCAGCGGATCGGCGCCGGGGAAGAACGCGGTTCCGAAGTACAGCGCCGACGCGGTGCCGTACGCGAGGAAGTCGTAGTTCTCGACGCAGGTGCCGACCGCTGCGCCGATCGCGGCGGACTTCTTGTCCCGCGTTCCGTGGACGGCGCGCTGGCGCTGGACTTCAGTGAGGGCCATCGTCTTCTCCTTCGAAGAATGGGTACGTATTCACGCGGATGCTCCGAGCGACTGTATACGTAACCACGCGACGCCCGCAAGCCGGGACATCGCTCGGCGCAGAAGCACCACGACGTGTGCTCCTTGCGCCAGCGCTCCCCTGCGGAGCAGGATGCCGGAGGTACCGCTGTGCCGTGATGATCGTCGAAGCCCAGGCCGACTTGTCTGCCGACCGATCACCGGCACCGCGTCGGAGGCATCGTCCATGACGACTGCGCGCTCGCTCCTGTCCTCGGTCCTCGGACCGTTCCGGTCGACCGGTGCCCGGTACGGCCGTGTCCTCGACCACCCCGGGGCGCTGGCGTTCTTCCTCCCCGCGGCCGTTGCGCGTCTCGGCGTCGCGATGACCGGGCTCGGGCTGCTGTTCTCGATCCAGCACGCGTCGGGATCGTTCGCGGTCGCAGGCGCTTCCACGGCCGGCTTCTCGATCGCGGAGGCCGTGGCGGGCCCGCAGGTCGCTCGCCTCGTGGACCGGTGGGGGCAGACGGTGACGGTCCCGGTGATCGTCGCCACTCACGCTGCCGCGGTCGCTGCGGCCATCACCACCGCGGGGAGCGCACCGGTCCCGGTCACGCTCGCGGCCGTGATGGTCGCCGGTGCCGTGACGCCCCAGCCCGGAGCCCTGTCGGCGGCGCGGTGGTCGCACCTCCTGACGGATGGGCCGGCGCTCCGCGTCGCCTTCTCCCTCGAGGCGAACGTCAACGACGTCGTGTTCCTGTCCGGTCCGATCCTCGTCACCCTCGCCAGTACCTCCCTCGTCCCGTGGGCGGGCTCGGCCGCGGCCGCGACACTCGTCGCCCTCGGCTGCGGCACGCTGTCGCTGCAACCGCGCACCGCACCAGCGCCGCGTCGAGGTCGGGGACGCGGCCGGAACAGGACCCGGACCTCACTCCTCGCTCCGGACTTCCTCGCCGCACTCGGCGTCAACCTCGGGCTCGGGTGCTTCTTCGGCGCTGTTCCGCTCCTCGTCACCGCCGCGGCGAGCGCTCGCGGGATGCTGTCCCTCACCGGTCTCGTCCTCGCCGTCCCCAGCGCCGCGAGCATCATCGCGGGCCTCGTGTACGGGTCGATGCGTGCGACCCCGCGCCCCCAGGCGGCGCAGCTGGTCGCGACGCTCGTGCTCACGGTCGCCGTGCTCGTCGGCGTCGCCTGGCCCACGCTGCTCGGGCTGGCGATCATGCTGGCGATCGGCGGAACGGCGATCGCCCCGCTGCTCGCGTCGTCCTCCCAGATCGTGCAGGCGACGGTCGCCGGTTCAGCACTGACACAGGGGTTCACCTGGATCAACTCCGCCTCCGCGATCGGCATCGCGATGAGCGCATCGCTCGCCGGAGCACTGATCACGCATGGTGGGGTTCGAGTCGCGACCATGCCGCTCGTGGTCCTCGTGCTGGCCACGGTGGCGTCCGCCGCGCTGTCGTTCCGGTACGCCCGGACCCGGAGTGCGTCGGATCCGTCGGCATGATCGATCCGCCACCAGGCGGCGCCAGCTGGGCCATCGGCGCGCGCCGTCTGCCGTCCTCGCTGGTACGAGGAGCGATGCCGCGCCGGCGAAGAGGGGTGCGTTCATCGCGGTGTGCGCCTGAGGGACACACGGCTCTGCTGCCACCGGGCCTCCCGACCGGTGTCGGACCGCGCGTGGCCGATCCCCACCATGAGCGCCGGAGTGGAGGGCCGTCCAGCGCGGGTGGATCCGGGATCACGGGTGATCTTCGTCACGTCAGGCCTGCTCATCACCGCTTGTGCCGCCGTCGATCTCGGCCGTCGGCCTCCGCACGGCACGGATCGTCCCTTGGCGACCCGGTCATCAACCGATGCGCCGACCAATCGGGTTGACTATGGGCGTGCCGACGACCGCTGAGATTCTCGACTTCGACGAGCCGCCCGTGCCGGCGGGAGCCAGCCCGTGGGTGGTCCCGCCGAAGGCCACCGTCATCAGTGTCGTCGACCCGGACCCTGAATGGCCGCAGCTCGCATCGACGGTGAGCAACCTGATCATCGATGCTCTCGACGTTCGCGCGCTCCGTGTCGAGCACGTCGGGTCCGCGTCTGTTCCTGGGCTCGCGGCGAAACCGGTACTCGACCTGGACCTGACGGTCGCAGATCCCTCCGACGAACGTGTCTGGCTGCCGCGGTTGGAAGCAGCGGGCTTCGTCCTCACGGTGCGCGAGCCCTGGTGGCACGAGCATCGCCTCCTCCAGGGAGCCCCTGCAAGCAACCGGGCGGCAGCGCCGGTTCCCGGGATCCCCGTGAACCTGCACGTCTTCGGGCCGGACAGTCCGGAGCTGGTCAAGCACGTGGTGTTCCGGAACTGGCTCCGACACGACACCGCGGATCGCGAACGCTACGCGACCGTCAAGCGTCAGGCCGCACAGCAGCCAGCGCAACGCATGTCGGACTACAACGCCCGCAAGGCCGCAGTCATCCGAGAGATCTACGAGCGCGCCCTCGCGGCCGCCGGCTTCATCGAAGGCGACTAGAGAGACCTGGCCACGCTGGCAAGCGCTCTCACGGCGGTGCGCGGAAGCGGATGACGCGTCGTGATCACGCAGGACGCGCTCACCACTCGGACAGGCCACACCGGCGGAGCACCTCGTCCACGACGACATCGAGCGGCTGACTGGCATCGACGTGCACGCCATCGCGCGGCACGGTGCCGGTCGCATGGAGTGCGTGAACGAGGGCCCGCTCTTCCAGCCGGCCCGTCCCGGCCCATTCGTCATCGCCCCGCGCCTCCAGGCGTCGCTCGAGCGTTGCCCGATCGATCATCAGGACGAAGACGTCGTCGAAGACGTCGATGAACGATTCGACGTTGCGCGATCCTCCGCAGAAGAAGGTGACCGGATCTGACTGGTCCGCCGCGATCGAGCGGACCCTGTCTACCTGCCAGATGTGGTGGTGGTGAACGGCTGTCCCGGTCACACCATCGACAGGCGCCCCTGTCTTCGGGTCCCCCTGGTAGGCGAGTTCTCGATCGCCGTCGATCGCTGGGAAACCACGGCGACGCAGTTCGTGGCACACCGACGTCTTCCCTGTTCCGGAGACGCCTTCGACGAGGTAGTTCCGCTTCCCCACGAGGGCACGGTAGCCCTCGGCGATGGATCTTTGAAGCCCATCGGCTACTGGACACACCGGAGGGTGGCCGGATGCTCGTACAGGTGTCCGGAGCGCGTTGAGCCCCAGGGTGGAACGTGTCGGAAGGGCGTCGACGCCAGGCGTACGATTTCTTGAAGTCGAGACGATTTGTCTCGACAAGCCTGGTGATCACCACCTAGCTCACCCTCGTCACTGTCGACAGGAGACCTCCATGTCCGATTCCACCGCACCCGACAGCCACACGAACGTGGTTCCGCAGTCCACGCAGGCTTCCACCTGGACTGAGCAGATCACTCCGGGTCGTTTCTCCGGCCAGACCGTCATCGTCACCGGGGCCGCGTCCGGCATCGGTCGTGCCACGGCGTCACGCGTTGCACGCGAAGGCGGGCGGGTCGTGGCCGTCGACATCACCGCCGACCGCCTCTCAGATCTGCTTGCGGAACTGCCCGACGCCGACATCGTGCCGGTGGGTGGCGACATCACCTCGCAGGCAGACGTCGACGCGATCGTCGCAGCCGCCGGTGGCCAGATCGACGCTCTCGCCAACGTCGCCGGCATCGCCGACGACTTCTCCCCCATCGACGAGACGAGCGACGCCGTCTGGGAGCGCGTGATGGGCGTCAACGTCACCGGCACTTTCAAGCTCACCCGAGCCGTGCTGCCCGTCATGCTCGAAGCCGGCAGGGGCTCCGTCGTCAACATCATCAGCGGCGCCGCGCTCCTCGGTAGCGGTTCAGGAGCGGCCTACACCGCGTCCAAGCACGCGGTCCTGGGCCTGACCCGCTCCGCAGCGTTCATGTATGCGCAGCGAGGACTGCGTGTCAACGCTGTCGCTCCGGGCGCGGTCGCCACGAACATCGGCTCCTCCTCGAAGCTCTCGGAGAAGGGCCAGGAGCGGTTGGCGCCGTTCTTCGCACTGCTACCGAGCATCGCGGCGCCCGCCGAGCTCGCTGCCTCGATCACGTTCTTGCTCAGCAAGGACGGTGTGAACATCAACGGTGCCGTCCTCTCCAGCGACGGCGGCGTCTCCGTTCAGTAGTCCGCACCACGGCTGGCCGCGCCGGCCGGAGTCGTGATGCCGCGAGGATGGCTGTATGGCCAAGAGCACAGGACGACTCCGCAATGAAGAGACACGCTTGGCGATCCTCGACGCGACACGCTCGGAGCTGGCCAGCCGTGGATGGGACACGCTGTCGTTCGAGCGAATCGCCGCGGTAGCTGGCGTCGGCAAACAAACCCTGTATCGATGGTGGCCGACGAAAGCGGCGCTGGTTTCGGAGATGGTCACCGCGGGCGGCATCCTCCCGGTAGGTCCCGTTGCCGTCTCCGATGACGTCCACGCCGACGTCACTGCGTGGATGCTGGCCGTCGCGCGTGTTTACGACGACCCCGATGCAGCCGCCGTACTCCAGGCCATCATCGCGGCTGTTGCCGAAGATGCTGACCTCTCCGCGAACTACGACGAACGGATCACGACTGCCGCCCGCACGCGGCTCGCGGAACGACTGCGACTGGCGGTGGAGGCTGGTGCGCTCCCCCCGGACCTCAGGATCGACACGGTCACGCAGGTCTTCCTGGCGATGGTCCTATGGTGCCTCGTCACCCGCCGCCCGCTCGATGGAACCCTCGTCGAAGATCTCGTCGCGGCAACGTTGCCGGTGCCTCCCGACGGGTACGCACTCACTTAGCCTAAGCAATCTCTGGGAGCCGCCGGTTCAGAAGGCCAATCCCCCCACGCTGTGAGGAGAGCTCCGCCTTCGAGAGTCTTGTATGAAGGTCTTGGATCAGGCTACTGCGGCTCGTACTGCGCGCCACGGCTGAGCATCGTGTATCGGAGTCGGGGGCACAGTTGGTCCATGGCGAGCAACGAGAGCCGTATCGACGTCGAAGGTGAAGTGGCCTTCATCGAGTTGGCGCTGCGAGCACGGGGCCTACAGGTCGATGCAGACGCCATCGAGCGAGTCCGCCGGGTGCTGCAAGGAGCGCTCTCTCGAGACCAGGCGAGGTGAGAAATCGTCGCCAAGTACGGCCGGCCTGCGTCCCGATAGCCGACCAACTACCGAACGTCTTCCCGCGTTGCCCTGCGACGGGGTTTCTCGTCTGGCTACTTCACCCACGGTCGTTGACCGCGCACCGCTCGAGCAGCGGGTCTGCTGATATCGCGCTCAGCAAGGCGGTTCGGGATCCTGAACGTTCAGCTCTGGTGCGGAGCCTTTCTCGGCCAACGCACGATCTGCTTCCGCTGCAAGGTAGGCGGTGATGTCGATGGGCTGAGTCGGGGGGAGATGGATGTCTTCGGGGCGGACGGGGTGCTGCATCAGCTGTCACTTTCGTTCTACGAGCAGAGGACGAAGGGCCCCGGTGTGCTCACCGGGGCCCTTCGGAGTGTCAGCCGACGAGGACTCGTGGCTGGTCGTGCGCGGCAGGTGTCGCGGCCTCGTGCTTGTCGAGGGCGTGGCCTTCGACATCGACGTCGGGGAGGACCTTGTCCAGCCACTTCGGGATCCACCAAGCGGAGCGACCCAGGAGGGACAACGCAGCCGGCATCAGGACCATGCGGACGATGAACGCGTCCGCGGCGACGCCGACGAGGAGCCCGAACGCGATCGAGGCGCCGATCGCGAACTCCCCGGTGGCGAACCCGCCGAAGACGACGATCATGATGCTCGCCGCAGCGACGAGGACGGGACCGGATCGGGAGAAGCCCTCGCGGATCGCCTGCTTGGGGTCACGGCCCTTGCGGTACATCTCCTGGATACGTGAGACGAGGAACACCTGGTAGTCCATCGCGAGTCCGAAGAGCACACCGACCAGCAGCAGCGGCAGGATGCTCAGCATCGGGTCGCCCTGCGGTGCTGGCAGGAAGTCCAGCCACCCCCACTGGAACACGGCGACGCTCGCCCCGAACGACGCGCCGACGGAAAGCAGGTAGCCGAGGGTCGCGATCACGGGGATAAGCAGCGACCGGAACAGGACGATGAGCAGGATGATCGAGATGACGACGATGACGATGACGTACTTCACCAACGCCTGAGCGAGCTGGTCGTCGGAGTCGATGCCGATCGCGGTTTCACCGGTGACCTCGAGGTGCGTTCCGCTGATGGTGTCAGCGTCGTCACGGATCTCCTGTACCAGGTCCTTGGTGGAGTCATCAATCGGTCCCTCGGTCGGAATGACGGTGATACGTGCGTAGTCCCCGTCGGAACTGACCTGAGCGGGAACGACCTGCTGCACGCCGTCGAGACCGGTGAGTTCATTCACGATCGCGGCGGTCTTCGAGGTGATGTTGCCACCCTCAGCCAGGACGATCAGGGGGCTCTGGATGCCGCCGAACTCGTCGACGATGAGGTTGTAGGCGGTGCGTTCGGTGGACTCCGGGTCGGACCCGCCAGGGACGTTGGAGGCGGTCTTCATGCTGAGCATGGGGAGCGCGACGACGACCAGGACGAGGACGCCGCCCAGGAGAGACACGATCGGGCGCTTCACGACGAAGCTGCCCCACGAGCGGAGGACGCCGCGCTTCTGCGGGCCGTCGTCGGTGAAGAGTTCCCCACGCTGCAGCGCTGCGCGCTGCTTTTTCGACAGCGCCTTGACGCCCATGAACCGCATCAGTGCCGGCAGCAGGGTGAGCGAGAGCAGGACGGCGACGGCGACCGCGAACGCTGCGGCGACACCCATCTCGGTGATGTAGCTGAGGTTCGCGACCATGAGCGCGACGAGCGCGACGACGACGGTCATGCCGGCGAAGACCACAGCGGTGCCGGCCGTACCGGTTGCGCGAGCGATCGCGTCGTCGACCCTCCGACCGGAACGGAGCTCGGTCTTGAAGCGGGACAGGATGAACAGGCTGTAGTCGATACCCACTGCCAGGCCCAGCATGGTTGCGAGGATGATCGCGTTGTCACCGATCGGGGTGAGTGCGCCGTAGGCGAGGACACCGATGAGGCCGACACCGACGCCGAAGACAGCGACGAGGAGATTGATGCCCGCAGCGAGCAGCGATCCGAACGTGATCGCGAGGATGACGAACGCGATGATGACGCCGGCGCCTTCACTCGGGCTGGTGGCCGGGGCGCCGAGGGGCACGAGGTTCCCGCCGAGCTCGACACCGAGCCCCGGAGGGGCGTTCTCCTGCAGCTCGAGGGCTGCGTCGTAGTACTTCGTCTCCTGCTTCTTCGTCAGGTCCCCGTAGGTCATCGTGGCGACGGCCACCGTGCGGTCCTTGGAGATGTAGGGCTGTTCTGCGTTCAGTGGGTCGCTGACGGACTTGACGCCGTCGACCGTCCGAGCCTTCGCGAGGAACGACTCGAGCTGCTTCGCAGTCGTCGCGTCCGTGACGTTGCCGGACTTCGGTTGGAACACCAGCTGCAGGGACGCGGTGTCCGAGGCAGTCTTGGAAGGGAATTCCTTGTTCATCCGCTCCAACGCCTGGGAGGCCTTGGTGTCGGGGATGCTCGTGGTCGCGGCACCCTTGTCGATGCCGCTACCGACGATGAAGATGCCGATCAGCACGGCCATGATCAGGAGCCACGCTCCGATCACCAGCCATCGGAACCGGGCGCTGAAGCGCCCGAGGTGGGACAGGAACGTGGACATGCGGTTTCCTTCGTCGTCGTGGTTGCGATGTGCGAACAACGTCAACGATCCCGATCCGAGCGCTTCGACACGGCCTCCTTTCGCACCGTTCGGGCTACTCCATTTGCAGTAGATCCCGCCCTTTCCTTGCACAACCAGTAGGCGCGACATCGGCGGGCCGACGCTCATTGAGCGGCGGCCGGTTCCGAAGGGTGGGGGTCAGATCAGGCGACGAAGCGGACCTCCCACTCTGAGGCACAGCACCGCTACCCGTCGAGGTCGCCAGCGGACGGTGCTGCGATTCTCGTGGTCATCGTCGTCCTTCCGAGCCAGTGTGTGCGCCAGCCCATCTGGGTGGAGTGATCGGGTCAGGAGTTGGTGACGGCGAGCTCGGGCACGAGGACTTCGTCGATCGAGGTCTGCCGCCATTCCCGGAGCAGGCGGTGGAACCGGACGGGCCCGGGGCTGTACCCGCCGCCCCCACGCTTCCGGGTGCCCTCGCCGTTGTAGTAACCGGGCGTGCACTCCGCCAGGAACGCCGCGTTGTCCACCTCCACCTCGTGGATCGTCGCCAACCACCGGTCTTCGGCTTCGACGGTGGGCTCGACCTGCCGTGCGCCCTCGTCGCGAGCGTGCTCCAGGACCGCGGCGATGTGCGTGGCCTGCTCCTGCAGGATGTGCACGAAGTTCACAGAGTTCGCGTTCTGCAGCGCTCCGAGGTGGAAGAGGTTCGGGAAGCCGTGCGACACGAATCCGTGCAGTGTCCGGGGGCCTCGTGCCCATGCTTCGAGCAGTTGCGTTCCGTCCCGGCCGTGCACCGGCAGTGTTCCGGAGATGACGCCCGAGACGCCGGTCTCGAACCCGGTGGCGAAAATGACGGCGTCGACCTCGTACTCCGTGTCGCCGACCACCACACCGGTCTCGGTCATGGCGGTGATTCCCCCGGTGTCGGCGGTGTCGACCAGGGTCACGTTCGGCCGGTTGAAGGCCTGCAGGTACTTGTCACTGAACGTCGGCCGCTTGCACATGTACCGGTACCAGGGCTTGAGGATCTCTGCGGTCGCGGGATCCGTGACGACGGCATCGACGCGTGCACGGATCTGGTCCATCTTGCGGGCGTCCGCGATCTCGATCAGCCGGTCGCGTTCCTCCGGGTCGAGCGTGTCCTCCGTCTGCCCGGTCAGCATCGTGCGTTGCAGCGCTGCGGTGGAGGTCCAGCCGTCCTGAATCAGGTCCACCTCGGTCTCTTCGCCGGAGACGACCGCGAGGAAGTTCTCCATGCGTTCCTGCTGCCATCCGGTCGGGAGGCCCGTGGTCCAGTCCGCGGGCAGATCGCGATTGTCGCGGACGTCCACACTCGACGGGGTCCGCTGGAAAACGGTGAGGTGCGCAGCGTCCTCGGCGACGAGGGGGATCACCTGGATGCCCGTCGCACCGGTCCCGACCACCGCGACGCGCTTGTCGGCAAGGCCGGTCATCCCCCCGGCCTGGTCACCACCGGTGTAGCCGTAGTCCCACCGACTCGTGTGGAACGTGTGTCCCCTGAAGTTCTCCATCCCGGGGATCGCGGGGAGCTTGGGCTGAGATAGCGACCCGGAGGAGACGATGACGTACCGTGCGCGCATCGTGTCGCCGCGGTCGGTCCGGACTGCCCAGTCCGCGGTGTCGTCGTCCCAGCGGAGATCGGTGACCCGGGTGTGGAAGAGCACGTCGTCGTACAGGTCAAAGTGCCTCGCCATCGCCATCGCGTGCCGGCGGATCTCCTCGCCGGGCGCGTACCGGCGAGTGGGGACGGTTCCGACTTCCTCGAGCAGCGGCATGTACACGGAGGCTTCAATGTCGCAGTGGATGCCCGGGTACCGGTTCCAGTACCAGGTACCGCCGAAGTCGCCGCCCTCCTCGGTCATGCGGATGTCCGTGAAGCCCGCCTGGCGCAGCCGCGCCCCGGTCAGGAGTCCGCCGAACCCGCCACCCACGATGAGCACCTCGACGCGGTCGGTCTTCGCCGGACGATCCGAACGGCGCGTGTACGGGTCCGTCGCCCAGTACCCGTACGCGCCGCGCATGCCCTGGTACTGCCGGAGCCCGTCAGGACGGATGCGTCGGTCCCGTTCGACCCGGTACCGGGCGCGCAACGCCTCCAGGTCCGCTTCGCGCATGCTGCTGTCCGTGGCGATGTCCGTCATCGTGCTCCTTGAGATGGGCGGGGCGGCAACAGCTGTTGCCGCCCCAGCGAGTCAATCGCCGTACCCTTTTTAACTCAATCGCTTGATTTACACTCCCGGGAGATTTCCACCTACTGCGAAGGGGGTCCCCCGAAGGGTGGACCGCGCTCAGGATGGCGACTGCCCGGCAGCGCGCGGAGACGTCACCGCCTCGGCCAGCCACAAGGACGACACGACGTCGATCAGAGAGTCCGCCACGGCGGACCAGTTCGCCCAGATGCGGGCACCGCCTCGCTCCAGCGCGCGTTCGTGTTCCGCGATCACCTGCGTCAGGAGGATTCGGCCCATCGTCATCCGCTCAACACGCACCGGCGCTGGGAGGTCCGGGAGGCAGCGCTGGATGCCATGCGCGATGCGCATGAGCCCCGGTGCTTCTCGAGCTTCGTCCATCGCGATGTCAGCCCAGGCGGGATCCGTCGCGACCTGCGCGCTGAACCGGCCGTACCAGGTCGGTGATCCCAGGGACTCGAGATGGGTGGTCGTCGGACGCACGAAACAGGCGATCCAGTCGCGGATGTCGTTCCGCCCCTCGACTCGCTGCAGTTCGGCAAGTCGGAGCGCGTTGATGGCGTGCTGGTGCCGGGCGAGGATCGCGCGGATGAGATCTGCTTTGCCTCCGAAGTGATACCCGACCGCCGCGGTGTTCCCCTGCCCGGCGGCCTCTCCGATCTGCCGTCCTGACACGTGTGCGATGCCGTACTCACCGAAGAGCTGCTCGGCCGCCGTGAGGATCGCGTCCCGGGTTGCAGCCACACGTGACGCTCGGGTCCTCTGCTGGGCATCAGTCATGGCGGCTCCTCCCGTTCCCAGGAGCCTAACGACCGTCCATGTTTCCGAAGGGCTTCCCGAACGGTCATTGCGTCCGCGTGCTGCGCGCGGCCGCGTCAGGCGAGAAGGCCGGCCTGGTAGGCGTACGCGACCAGTTGGGCCCGGTCACGGGCGCCGACCTTCGCCATCGCACGGCTCGCGTGGGTCTTCACCGTGAACGGTGAGACGAACAACTCCGCTGCGATGGTGTCATTGTCGTGCCCCGCCGCGATGCTGAGAACCACGTCGCGCTCGCGGGCGGTCAGAGCGAGGAACCGGTCGGCGAGGTCGGCGTCGATGACGCGGCCCGGGCTGTCGGTGACGTGCCCGATGAGCGCGGCAGAGGCTGCTGCGGACAGGGCACCTCCCCCGGCGATGACTTCCTGCAGACTGACGATGAGCTCGGCTGGTCCGACGCCCTTGCCGAGGAACCCGTTCGCGCCGGCCCGGAGCGCGGCGAGGACGGTGTCGTCGTGCTCGAAGGTGGTCAGCACGACGATGCGGGTCTGCTCGGACGGGATCCGCTCCCGGATCCGTCGCGTCGTTTGGACGCCGTCGATCCCGGGCATGCGGACGTCCATGAGGATGAGATCGACGTGGTGATCGTTGAGGAAGGTGAGGGCGGCGAACCCGTCCGCTGCTTCACCGACGACGGTGAAGTCCGGGTGCGCGTCGATGATGGTGCGCAGTCCGAGCCGGATCATCTCTTGGTCATCGACCAACAGCACGTGTGTCACGAGCTGGCTCCTTCGTTCCATGGGATTCGTGCTGTGACGGTGAAGACATCCTCGTCGGTCCCAAGCTGCAGGGTTCCGCCGGCGGACTCAACGCGTTCGCGCATGCCGATGAGTCCATATCCGCTGCCGTGTGCGGTCGGCGGCGTGGACGCGACCGGGTTCGTGACGCTGATCACCACATCAGCCTCGTCCGTCAGCACCGTCAGCGCGGCCTCACCGGTGCCGTACCGGTGGGCGTTCGTCAACGCTTCTTGCGCCACGCGGAACACCGTCACCCCGACGGCCTCGTGCACCCGGCGAGCTTGGTCGGTGATTTGCGCGTCGATCGATAGGCCAGCGTCCTGGAACGAAGCGGCCAGCTCGTCGATCGTCGACAGGCCGGGTGTCGGTCGGTGCACGTCGTCGTGGTCGGCGTCGTCGCTGCGGAGCATCGCCAGCGTGCGTTGCGTGTCGCTGAGGATCGACTGCACGGCGGTGCGCGCCGCGACCAGCGATCGCTGGGTCGCGGCGTCGTCGCGGCCGGCGGTGACTTCGACCGCGCCGATGTGCATGCTCACGACGGCGACCTGGTGGCCGACGATGTCGTGCAGGTCGCGGGCGATGCGGACCCGCTCTTCGGCCACTCGCCGTTCGGCTTCGGCCTCCCGTGTCGCGATCGCGTCGCGGGTGCGCTGCTCGAGGGACTCCCAGTACTGTCGCTGCAGCCGAAGTGCCGCGCCCACGGCACCACCGGCGACGACGGCGACGATGACCGCGACGGCGTCGAGACCGACCGCGCGGCCCGCGGAGAGGAAGCTGGCGAGTCCGAAGATGACGGCCATCGCCAGCGCTGTGATCCCGATGCTGCGCGTGGGCGGCAAGCCGCGCAAGGTGAGTGCGAACAGGACGAACACCACGACGGTGCACTCGCCGATCGGCTCCCGCCCTCCGACGATCACCACGACGACGCCCGCCATCGTCAACGTGAGTCCGACCTGCGGTAGACGCGCGGCGACGAGCGCGCCGGCGAGGGTCACGAGTGCGCCGATGCCGGCGAGCAGACCGCCGCCGTTGGTGACGATGACGACCAGTTCCACGATCATCGCGGTCACGCTCACCCAGAGCGGGAGGCGCTCGAGCACGGGTTGCGTGCGCAGCCACAGCGGGCGCGGCGTCGCGGGCCCGCCGGGCGTCGGAACGGTCATCCCCTGAGTCTGGGATAGGCCGGTGCCGGTCGTGTACTCCATCTGCATCAGGTTCCTCGGTTCTGGGGAACGACGCCGACGGGTGTCGCTGCGGTGATGCTGGTCCCCATAGCCGCACCGATGGAAGGACACCTCATGACCACGCTTCTTCCCGCTCGCCCCGCCCGGACGGCGATGTTCATCTCGACGCCGGCGGAGCTCGACGACGAATCTGACCAGCGGGACCACACCTCTCGTGCTCGGACGATCGCACGGGTCCCGTTGCTGCCGGTATGGGCGGCGATCGCTGCCACGAGCGCCGTGTTGCGGTTTGCCGGCTTCATGGTGCTGGCCGCTTCGATGCTCCTTCAGAGCGCAGCGCGGGGCATCATTTCCCGGTGACGGCTCCGCCGGGCCTTGCAACCGCCTGCAGCGTGGCTCAGCGGAGGTGTTCGAGTAGGTGCGCGGTGAACGCGGCCATGAGCGTGTCGAGGGTCGCTTTCGGCGTGGAGCTTGCGTAGTAGAAGTCGTGGTCGACGTCGTCGAACCGTCGGGTCTCGACCGGCGCGCCGACGGCTACCGCTCGCGCGGTGAACTCCTCGATGGAGGGGCGCAGCGTGTCGTGCTCCGCGGTGACGACCAGGGTCGGTGGCAGTGCCCGGAGCTCGGCGTCGGAGAGGAAGCTGGGCGAGACGAGGGGATCTTTCCGGTCGGTGTCCTCCAGCGGGTAGGCCGTGTCGACCATCTCGAGCATCCCGGCGTTCACGAACGGCTTCTCGATCAGCAAGGTCGCTTCGGCGGGCGGGATCGACAGGTCCACGGCGGGCACGATGAGGGCGGCAGCGCGAACAGCGGGGCCGTGCTCGCGGGTGGTCTGCGTGAGGGTGCCGAGGGCGAGGTTCCCCCCGGCGCTGCTGCCAGTCACCGCGATCCGGGTGCCGTCCCATCCCATGGTGTCCCCAGAGCGGGCGACCCACCTGAGCACGTCGAAGCACTCCCCCAACGCCTGTGGGAACCGGGCTTTGGGAGCTGTGCTGTAGTCGACGTTGACGACGACTGTGCCGACTTCGCCCGCGATCCCTCGAGCGAGGTGGTTGTCCTGCAGCGGGTTCCCGATCACGAACCCACCACCGTGGGTGTTGATGACCACCGGCGGGGTGGCACCGTTGGCGGCGAGCGGGGCGTCCGCGGGAGGCCGTGTGATGTAGCAGCGGACTGACCCGTGACGGGTGGGGATGTGCACGATCTCGTTGTCCGGAACCGCTCGGGAGGTCAACTCCACCTTCGGCGCCCGGATGATTCGTGTGACGAGCGTTGACATCGCCCAGGTGCGGACGCGCATGCCGAGAGGGGCGGCCATGATGGTCTCTTTCTGTGGCGTGGCTACTGGTGCAGGCGTGCGGGTCGAGCGTGTTCGTCGGTGCCTATCGCGGGCCGGGGATGGAGGGAGGAGCCGCCGCTGACGGCCCCTCCTTCTGTCCGGCTACTTGTCGCGACGGGTCCCGGCTCGAACGGTGTCCGAGCCTGAGGCGGCTGCGGCTGCGGCTGCAGCCGGCTGGCCGGCTGCAGCGGCGTCCTGTCGCGCCTTCTCGAGTTCGTCGGCTTCTGCGCCGCCGATCGCTTCGCCGCGGGCCACCATGCCGGCCGTGTCGGAGAGCTTGATCTGCGGCAGGAACAGCGCGAGGAGGAACGCGGCGGCGATGAACGGCAGCAGGTACCAGAACACCGGCGCGAGGGAGTCGGCGTACGCGTTCACGATGCCGTTCTGCACCGCCTCGGGGAGCTTCGCCACGGTCGCGGGGTCGATGCTGCCCGCCGAGGACGCCGCATCCGTCGCGGAACCGCCGGCGCCGCGGAACACGTCCGTCAGCGAGGTGGTCAAACGTGCGGTGAACAGTGCACCGAAGACGGCGGTGCCGAGGGAGGCGCCGACCTCGCGGAAGTAGTTGTTCGTCGAGGTGGCGGTGCCGACCTGCTCGGCGGGTACGGCGTTCTGTGCGACGAGGACCACGACCTGCATGATGAGGCCGAGGCCGGCGCCGAAGATGAACAGGTAGACGCAGATCAGCCAGATCGGGGTGTCCGCAGCCAGCTGCGTCAAGCACAGCATCGCGGCGGCGACGAGGATCGTGCCGACGATCGGGAACATCCGGTAGCGGCCGGTCTTCGTGATGAGGTTGCCGGATACGACGGAGGTGCCGATGAGGCCGACCATCATCGGGAGCATGAGGAGCCCCGAGACTGCGGCCGAGGTGCCGGACGCCATCTGCAGGAACGTGGGAACGAACCCGATGGCGGCGAACATGCCGATGCCGAGCACGAGGCCGATGCCGGTCGCGAGCAGGAAGGTACGGTTGCGGAAGAACGACATCGGGAGCACCGGGTCCTCGACGTGGGACTCGACGAGCACGAGGAGGGCCGCGGCGACGACGAGGCCGGCGAACCAGGCCCAGGTCTCGGGGGCGTCCCAGCCGTGGTCCTTGTTGCCGCCGAACTCGGAGAAGAACACCAGGCAGGTGGTGGCGGCGGACATGAGGAGCACGCCGAGGACGTCGATCTTCTTCTCGGCCTTCTTGGTCGGCAGGGTGAGTGCGAACCAGGCGATGGAGAACGCGGCGATCCCGACCGGGATGTTGATGTAGAAGGCCCAGTTCCAGGTGAGGTGGTCGACGAAGAACCCACCGAGCAGCGGGCCGCCGATCGCCGAGAGGCCGAAGATCGCACCGAGCGGGCCGAGGTACTTGCCGCGCTGCGACGCGGGCACGATGTCGGCAATGATCGCCTGCGACAGGATCATCAGACCGCCACCGCCGAGGCCCTGCACCGCACGCCACACGATCAGCTGCGTGAAGTCACCGGCGAACGCGCAGCCGGCCGATGCGATGGTGAACAGCGCGATGGCGATGAGGAACAGGTTCCGCCGACCCAGGACGTCGCCGAACTTGCCGTAGATCGGCATCACGATCGTGGAGGCCAGCAGGTAGCCCGTGGTCAGCCACGCCTGGTGCGCGACACCGCCGAGCTCGCCCACGATGGTGGGCATCGCCGTGGACACGATGGTCTGGTCGAGGCTCGACAGCAGCATGCCCGCGATGAGCGCCGAGAAGATGGTCCAGATGCGGCGCTGGGTGAGCAGGAGTGGCCCGTCGGACCGTCCTGCCCGTTTCGCGCTCTTGGTCGAGCTCATGGGGTGTGCTCCAGTTCGTTGATCGAGTGTGCCGCCGAGAGCGGCGCACTGCTGGCCGGGACAGCGGGGCTGTCCGAGTTCGCCATCGCTGTGACAAGGCGGAAGTTGGTGCGGAGGATGTCCTCGAAGGGCGGCCCGTCGTCATCGGCGAAGAACCGCCACGCGGTCGCTTTGAGCAGTGCGCCGATGATCTCGGCAACGAGCCGCCCGCGGTCGTCGGCCGGGTCTGTCCATCCGAATCGGGAGCGCATGGCGTCGCCGACGAGGTTCATCTGCCGGTCGGTCGCGGTGACGAATCGCGCCACGAGGGAGGGCTCGCGTTCCAGGACGTCCCGCATGAGGGCTTCTTCGCCGCGGTCGAGGCCGACGACATGGAGATGTTCGATCGCCAGGGCGACCGCCGCTTCGAAGGGGGCGAGGTCGGGGTCGACCGCCGCTCCCGCAGCGAAGGTGGCAAGCAGGTCGTCTTCGACGCCGAGCTCGATCCCGAGCACGACGTCCTCCTTCGACGCGAAGTGGTTGAAGAACGTCCGGCGGGACACACCAACTTCTTCGCAGAGCTGCTCGATGGTGAACCCGTTCAGGCCGTCCGCGATCGTCCGGCGACGGGCCGTGGCGATCATGCGACGGCGAAGCAGTCGCGTCCGCTCAGATGTGTTCACACTCTGCAGCTTTGCACTTTGCGAGGCACAGTGCAACTACTTGAAGTTGGAGGTGCAGACTTCGCTGGCCGTGCGGCATGGATGCGACAACGCTCCGTGGTACGGACGGAAGTATCCGGCACCACGGAGCGTCGTGGATCCGCGGGTGGATCAGGCCGTGTGGAAGCGGCGGAAGGCTTCCTCGAGCGTCTCGGTCGGGTGACCGATCAGCGTGGAGAGGACCGTCGAGGGTCCGTCGAGCGCGCCGTCGGCGACGGCGGCGTCGAGGCCGACGAGGAACCCGATCGTGCCTTCGTCGAGACCTGCAGCGACGAGTGCCTCCTGGTGCTCCTCCGACGAGACGCCGGCGTACGCGACGTCGCGTCCGAGGACACGGCTGGCAGTGGCGGCGAACTCGGCGCCGTCCCAGGCGGTGTCGCCGGCGAGCTCGAGTGTCTCGCCGCGATGCGCGTCCGTTGCGGCGACGACGGCTGCCGCTTCGGCGTAGTCGGAGCGGGAGGCCGAGGCGATCCGGCCGGTGCCGCTGCTGGCGAGCCACTGGCTGGTCGCGGCGATCTGGGCGAACGCCTGCTCGTAGTTCTCGTTGTACCAGTTGTTCCGGAGCACGGTCGCGGTGACGGGTGAGGCCGCGAGGAGGTCCTCGGTGGCCTTGTGCTCGGGTGCGACGAACAGCGTCGACGTGTCGGCGCGGGGAGCGCTGGTGTAGACGATGTGCTGCACGCCGGCCTGTTCCGCGGCGCGGATGGCGTTGGTGTGCTGCGGGACACGCTGGCCCACCTCGCTGCCGGAGACGAGCACCAGGGTATCGATGCCGTGGAACGCGGCCTGGAGGGCGTCCGGGTCGGTGTAGTCGGCGACTGCGGTGCGGACACCGTGGTCGAGGAACAGTGTCGAGAGGCGGTCGGCGTTGCGGCCGACCGCGACGACGTCATCGGCAGCGAGGCCGCGGGCGAGGAGGTGCTCGACGATCAGGCGGCCGAGTTGACCGGTCGCGCCAGTGACGGCGATCGTCACTTGATGACCCCGAGACCGTCGGTCCATCCGATCTGCTCGGAGACGGCCAGGCCCATCTGGAGGTAGCCGATGCCCTCGAGCTCGTGGGCGCGGGCGAGGGGGCCGGCGTCGTACGCGTCGAGGCCACCGGCGGTGATCGCTTCGCGGAGGGCGGCCTTCGCGTCGGCGTCGTCGCCGGCGATGAGGACGGCGGTCTTCTTGCCGCCGACGCTCTTCGCGGCAAGCGCGGAGGCGAAGTTGGTGTTGAACGCCTTGACGACGCGGGACTCGGGCAGGCGGGCGGCGAGGTCCGCGGCGCCGCTGCCGGCGTCGAAGGCGACGGGCTGGAAGGTGGCGAAGTCGACGGTGTTGGTGATGTCGACGACGGTCTTGCCGCCGAGGGCGGCCTTGTACTTGTCGGCGATCTCGGGGAGGGCCGCGTACGGGACGGCGAGGACGACGATGTCGCCGGCGAAGGAGGTGGGCTCGTCGGAGTGCTTGATGGACTCGACGGTGGCGCCGCCGTCGGAGAAGACGGAGGCGATCGCGGTGCCCATGTTGCCGGTACCGAGGATGCTGATGCTGGTCATGATGTGTGCTCCTGTTTCAGAGGTGGTGCGGTTGGAGAGGGTGAGTTCAGAGGGCGATGAAGCCGAGGATCGCGCTGACGATCGAGAGGATCATCAGGACGATCGGCGCCGCCGGAGATTCCTTGCGGCGCAGGTGCACGACCACGGCGCCGAGCATGAGGACCGCGAGGAGGATCGCAGCGATCGGGGTGAGGATCGGCGCGATACCGAGCAGCAGCGGCAGGATCAGACCGATCGCGCCGAGAACCTCGGCGAGGCCGATGAGCTTGACGTGGCTGCTGGCGAAGTCGGCCGCCCAGCCCATCCCGCTGCTGGCGAGGGCCTCGGTCGGGCGTGCCAGCTTCATCAGGCCGGCTCCGAGGAACGCGAGCGCCAGGAGGCCATTGATGATCCAGAGTGCGATGAGCATGATCTTCCTTGTGCTTGAACGTTGAAGTAACGAGAGCGACAGTACACACCGTTTTGTTGAACGGTCAAGTTTTTTCTGCGACGATGTGCGCATGGACGAACCGCGCTGGCTCAACAAGACCGAGGCGGCAGCCTGGATGGATCTCCTTGCGATCATCGAGCTGCTGCCTTCGGCCCTCGACGCTCAGCTCAAGCGTGACTTCGGGATGACCCGCTTCGAGTACAACGTTCTCTCGATGCTGAGCGAGTCGCCCGATGACAGCGCCCCGATGAGCAGCCTCGCCTTCCTCACCAACGGCTCACTCTCCCGTCTGTCGCACGCGGTGACGAAGCTCGAGAAGCGTGGGTGGGTGCGTCGAGTGCCGTCCGAGACGGACAAGCGCTCTCTCGTAGCCACCCTGACCGCCGAGGGTCGAGCGCTCATCGAGCGAGCGGCACCGCATCACGTCGAGGAGGCTCGGCGGGCGTTCTTCAACGCCATCCCGCCCGAGCGGGTCGGTGATCTTGCAGAGATCCTGCGGCCGATCGCCGCGAACCTCCTGACACCGGACGCCGACTGCGGGCCGGCGGCGCGCGCCGCCGCTGCGCCGGTGGCTCACGACTGACCTACGACTCCACAGGCCGCCCACTCCACAGACCCCCGACCGCTCGGACTGGCACCCGTCAGTCCGTTGCTCCGCCGTGCCCGCTCATCCGATGCGGCCGCCCCTCTCAGAACGGAAGTCCCATGAGCACGATCGACACGACCACCCGCCGCCCGAGCAGGGTTCGCGGAGTTCTCATCGCGACGGTCCTCGCCGCCGTCATCGGCAGCATCGCCAACGCGATCATCGCCGTGAGCGCCCTGGCGGCCGGTGCTGACACGGCAGTACAGGGCCTGACGGCGCCGGCGTACGTCACCTTCACCGTCGTCGGCGTCCTGGTCGGTGCGATCGGGTGGGCGCTCATCAGCCGCACGCGGTCGGCTGGACGGGTGCTCGCGATTCTCGTCCCGGTCGTGCTCGTGCTCTCCCTCATCCCCGACGTGCTCCTCGCCGTCAGTGGTGACTCCCCGATGATGACCGCGGGCGTGGCGCTCGGCATCATGCACCTCGTGACGACGGCGGTTGCGGTGCCGCTCTACCGCACGTTCCTCCCGATCGCGCGCTGACATCTCTTTCCGCTCGCCAGCCGATGCGACGCCTTCGTCGCTCGGCTGGCGGGCGTCCTGTATCCAGGCCCGCTACTGCTGCGACGAACCATCAGGAATGTTCTGCAGCAGATGGTTGGCTCTTCAACAAAACGGCGTACAGTGGTCTTCGGTGCTTGATCTTTCAAGTAACTCCGGGTTCGGGCAGCAGCGCGGCCCGGGACCCACGCCGACGTCGAACTCTGCAGGAGCAGCAATGAATCCCCTCGACACTTCTTCGGACCCGCGCCCCGCCCCGAACGCGGCCGCGCCTGGCACCCCGGACCGTGAGGTCGCGGAGTTCGGCGCCGTGCACCTCGAGGTCACCGACCTCGGCCGTTCCACCGCGTTCTGGACCGATGTCATCGGTCTCGTCCTGCGGTCCGAGTCCCAGGACGAGGTCGAGCTCGGTACGAAGGCGCGGACGCTCGTCACCCTGCACCCGGGCGCTCAGACCGGGTTCCTGCAGGGCCACAGCGGGCTCTACCACCTCGCCGTGCACCCGCCGACAGAAGCGGACTTCGCACGGATCCTGCTCCGCCTCATCCGGGTCGGCTGGCAGATCTCGCCGACCGACCACATCATGTCGAAGGCGATCTACCTCCTCGACCCGGACGGTATCACCGTCGAGATCACCCTCGAGACGCCGGAACGTCTCCTCGAGTTCCGCATGGACGACAACGGGCCGTCCGTGATCCGCCAGGACGGCACTCGCTCCAACGGTCGTGAACCGCTCGACGTCCGCGCCGTCCTCGCCGCACTGCCCGATGACGACACCACCCTTCCCGTGCCGGAGGGCACGAAGATCGGCCATGTTCACCTGTACGTCGGTGACCTCGAAGCCGCATACGACTTCTACCGCACGTTCGGGTTCAACCAGGCCGTGTGGGCACCCCGCTTCCACATGGGCGACCTCGGTGGTGGCGGCGCGTTCAACCACCGCATCGCAGTGAACACCTGGCAAGGCGTCGGCGCACCGCAATCACCCGCAGGGACCGCCCGCATGCGCGCCTTCACCCTCCGCCTCGACACCCACGAGCGCCTCGACCACGTCCTGGGAACCGTCGACGGACCCATCGAGGAATCCGACGCCGGCTTCCTCGTCCGAGACCCGAGCCTGAACACGCTGCTGCTCTCCGCCAACTGACCACCGCCCGCAGCCCGGGCATCACACGACCTCACCCACAAGCTCGTGAGTGACCGCTCCCAGCCGAAGGACAAGACCATGAGTACCACCGACGACAACAAGACCATCGCCCGCACCTTCTACGACGCCTACAACGGCGGCGACCTGCAGGGCGCGTTCGACACCTACATCTCCCAGGAGCTCGTCAACCACACCAACGGCGGCGCGATGAACAGGGACATGTGGATGGGTTCCGACCTCGCCGCGAAGACCGCGGTCCCCGACCAGACCATGACGATCCTCGGCCAGGCCGCCGACGGCGACACCGTCTACACCCACTGGGTCCTCGAAGGCACCTTCAGCAACGGCGACCTGTTCGGCGTCCCTGCCAACGGCAACGCGACCCGCCTCGAAGCCGTCGCCGTCGCCGTCGATGTCATCCGCGACGGCCAGATCGTCGAGCACAATGCCATCGGCGACATGTCCGCCTTCATGAGCCAGCTCACCGCTCAGTGAGCACCGTCCACGAGCTGATGCAATAGCCGACTCACTCGACAGTCGGCGAAAGCGGAATGATCGCTGGCGGGACCGCACCGGATGAGCCGGGGTCGAGCACAGCTCCCCCGGCTCATCCGGTCACCTTCGACTCCGCCAGCTGTTTCAGTAGCCGATCCGGCTGCGGGCAGCAGCGGCGTCACTTGTCGTAGACGGCCGCCGACGGAAGGCCCCGCTCGGCCCGCGCTCGATCGACTATGCCCTGAATCACCGCTGTTTTTGCAGAGTTGTAGGACGCGCTCTGCCCGCGCGCCGCGGCGGCGGCAGCAATCTTCGCGGACTCGTAGTACGCCGCGTCGGCAGGATGCGACAGCAGCCAGTCGCGCAAGATGCGCTGGTTGTTCTCTTCCCACTCAACAGCTGGAAAGAAGTGGGCGATGTGGGTGCGTTGCCCCTCGCGTTCGAACAGCATCACGAGGTGCGAGCGAACCCCGCTGCCGATATGCCATCCGCTAGCTTCCAGGCGGTCCCGGTGAGCGTCGAAGTCGCCGCGGTCACGGATCCGAACAGCAAGGTCGATGATCGGCTTCGCCCTCAGGCCCGGAATGGACGTCGACCCGATGTGTTCGACTAGCCAGTCGGCGTTGCCCAGCCGCTTCAACTCGGCAGCGGCAGCCTCGAACTGTTCCGCCCCGTGTCTGATGGAGGCTCTCAATCCACGGGAGGATGAGAGTCATGGGAGCACCGAGGAAGTACCCGGAGGAGCTTCGGGAGCGAGCGGTCAGGCTCGCGGTGGAAGCACGCCGCGAGCCGGCAACGAGATCCGGTGCGTTGCGTCGGATCGGTGAGCAACTCGGGATCAATCCGGAGACGTTGCGGAACTGGGTGCAGCAAGCCGAGATCGATGCCGGCGACCGGCCAGGCGTGACCACTGACGACGCGGCCAGGATCGCGGAGTTGGAGCGTGAGGTCCGCGAGCTGCGGCGGGCCAACGCGATCTTGAAGTCGGCGTCGGCTTTCTTCGCGGCGGAGCTCGACCGCCCGTCCAGCAGATGATCACGTTCATCGACCAGCGCAAAGCCGAGTTTGGGGTCGAGCCGATCTGTCGCACGTTGCAGGTCGCCCCGTCGAGCTACTACGCCGCCAAGGCGCGGCCGCCGTCGGCCCGATCGATCAGCGACGCCACTCGCGTCGTCGAGGTGGAGCGGGTACACCGGACGAACTACGGCGTCTATGGCGCCCGGAAGGTGCACGCGCAATTGCATCGGGAAGGCCATCTGATGGCCCGCTGCACCGTTGAACGCCTGATGCGGGTCGCCGGGTTGCAGGGCGTCTCGAAGCGGAAGGGCCCGAAGACGACGGTTCCAGGTCCGGTCGGGGATCGACCCGCGGATCTGGTCCAGCGGGCGTTCACCGCGACCGGCCCGGATCAGCTCTGGGTGGCGGACATCACCTACATCCGCACGTTCTCCGGCTGGGTCTACGCCGCGTTCGTCACCGACGTGTTCTCCCGCCGGATCGTGGGTTGGCAGCTGTCGAGGAACATGCGCACCGATCTCGTCCTGGACGCCCTCGAGATGGGCATCTGGACGAGGCAACGCGAACACCGCGATCTGACGCGACTGATCCATCACAGCGACCGCGGCGTGCAATACCGAGCAATCCGCTACACCGAACGGCTTGCAGAAGCCGGTGCGGTCGCGTCCGTCGGGTCGAAGGGCGACAGCTACGACAACGCGCTCGCGGAGGCGGTGAACTCGATCTTCAAAGCCGAATTGATCCGCCACCGCGGTCCCTGGCGGGGCATCGAGGACCTCGAGATCGCGACCGTCGAGTACATCGACTGGTTCAACCACCGCCGCCTCCACGGCGAACTCGGCATGGTCCCGCCGGTCGAGTTTGAGCACGACCACTACCGGCACAACCCCGCTCCGATTACCGTCGAGGCGGCACTACCGAGCCTCCACTAAATCCGGGGCGGAACAAACTGCTCGGGCCAGCGACGATCATACGGAACCAGCACGATTCGCACTGTAGAGGGTTGTCCGGTAGTGGATCCGTGGGTTCAGCTGGTCGTTGCAACACCACCGTGATTCGGAGTGTTGCAGATGGGATCGAGGCTGGAACAGCGTGCCCGTGAGGCACGATTTTGGGAGCCACTCGGACAAGGCCTGAGCAGGCCGGCTGCTTGCGATGCTGTCGGAGTGCATCCACGTCAGGGATACCGATGGTTCAAAGCTGCTCACGGGAAGAACCCGTTCGAGCGAGTGCCCCGCTCCGGGAGGTACCGATGCACGTGTCCCACGAGACGATCTACCAATCCCCGTTCGTTCAGGGCCGCGGGCACCTTCGCGCTGACCTGCACAAACACCTCCGCACCGGCCGCGCCATCCGTCGCCACCGGGGTGAGCCCCGGCGGGCGTCGTGGTCAAAGATCCGGGACATGGTCCTGATCAGTGAACGTCCCGCCGAGGTCGACGACCGCGCCGTTCCCGGGCACTGGGAAGGCGATCTGATCGTCGGGATCAACGCCAGGAGCGCGATCGGCACCCTGGTCGAACGCACGACCCGGTACGTGATGCTGCTGCACCTGCCTGACGGGCACAGCGCCGACGCCGTCCGCGATGCGATGATCCCCACCATCCAGACCCTGCCCGAGCATCTCCGCCGTTCGTTGACATGGGATCAGGGCTCGGAGCTTGCCCGGCACAAAGACATCACGCTCGCCACCGACATCGCGATCTACTTCTGCGACCCGCACAAGCCCTGGCAGCGCGGCTCGAACGAGAACACCAACGGCGTGCTCCGGCAGTACTTCCCGAAGTTCACTGACCTCACCGTCCGCAGCCCGGAACGGCTCCTCGAAGTCGCCACGGAGCTCAACGGACGACCCCGCAAGACCCTTGGCCACCGCACCCCAGTAGAAGCATTCGAAGGGCTACTCTCGGACCCGAAACAACCACCCGTTGCGACGACCCCGTGAAACCGCCGGTCGTTCATCGGACGCTGAGCACCGCTACGCCGACGGCGCCAGTCGTCTCGCTTGCGGATGGCTTACCGGGCGCCAATTACGCGTTAACGCTTCCGGCGGTCTTCCCGCCTTAGCACCACTGAGAACGCGGCCACGAAGATGACCCAGCAGGCGACTTGCACCACTTGGCCGACTGACGGTTCACCCACCAGACGCAGAACCGCAAAGAGCAAAGCGAATGCCCCGAAGATGATCGCGACGATGAACCACCTGCGCGTCTTGCGCCAGGCCCGCTGATTCGGTGTCCCTTCGGGCCTACTCACGGCGGCACCATCATGTCGGCAGCGTACCGGCAGCTCCTGTCCCGCAGTGGATCGGCTCCCGGGCTTGGCAAGTGCCTTCCGTAGGATGCGTCTGTGGGTGTGGCTGGGGAGAAGTATCGGGCGTGGGCGCAAGTCGAAGCGCATGGCATCTCCGATCTGTACTTCGACTGGGCGACTGGGATCGCAGCCGATGAGTACATCGTGAAGCTGGTCGAGGAGCTGCCCACGACGAAGCGGCAACCGAACCTTGTCTTCGCTTCGGCCCGGATGGCTGGTGTTCCTCTCGTGCCCTACAAGGAGGCAAGGAGTGAGTTCATGGCCAGGTGGGATGCGATCCGCGGGATTGCACTCACCCACGCCACGCAGACGAACGAAGTCCGCCGGTGTGCCGTGCTCTTGCCTGAATTAGCGAAGATCACCGGACCGATCGCCTTGCTCGAAGTTGGAGCGTCTGCGGGATTGTGCCTGTACCCGGACAAGTACGCCTACCGCTTCGTCACCGAACGCGGAGTGGACGAACTGGCACCTGCAAGCGGCAGCGCTGTTGCGCTCGAAACCGAGCTGCGCGGGCGTCCTGCTCCGACGAACCTCCCGGAGATCGTCTGGCGTGCCGGCATCGACGTGAACCCTCTCGACATCGCGGATCCGGTGTCACTGGAATGGCTAGAGACACTCGTGTGGCCCGAGCATGACGAGCGCCGCCGGAATCTGCACGCGGCGGCATCCGTCGTTGCGGCAGAGCGGCCGCAGCTGGTGGCTGGTGACCTGAATGAAGTGTTCGAGGAGCTCGCCGCGCAGGCACCAGCTGACGCGACGTTGGTCGTCTTCCACAGCGCCGTGCTCGTGTACCTGAGCCAGGACGCGCGCGAGTCGTTCGTCGGCAAAGTGCGCACCAGCGGTGCTGTGTGGATCAGTAACGAAGGCAAGTCGGTACTCCCGGAGATTGCGACGCAGCTACCGGCAGACGCCGAGAACGGCACCGTCCTGGCAGTCAACGGCACACCCGTCGCCATCGTCGGCCCACACGGACAGTTCTTCCACGCTCTCGCCGACTCCTGATCGGACGACAGCGCGGCGTGCCCGGCGAGGGATCCTCCACCGGCCATCGGCGGTGGTACGCGCGAGAGCGCTGCGGTGGATGTGCGGCGTCGCTCAGCGAGGTGCGGATTCTGACACCGAGGCTGCGAGGAGCGAGCCCAGACCCAGCACGGCAGCAGCTACCCGGGCCCGGTGCGCCATAGCCCAGCGGTTCCGCACACCTTCCCATCCCTCCGGCGGGTTCTCGGACGACCACGTCAGCAATCGGGCGTTGATGGGCAGCTCGACGGCGACGGTGATGGCCAGAGCGGTCAGCTGGCCGGTGAACCCGACAACGGTCAGGCGGGACGCGCGCGAGGATCCCTGCCGGCGTCGCACGACGGCCATGGCCAGGTTGGCCGCTACGGCAGCCGGGAGCAGTGGCCCCATCACTGGCCGGAGATTGCGCACGGTCGCCTGCTGCACCTCGATGTACGTGCGCGGCGAGAAGCTCACAGTCGCGGGTCCGAGACTGGTCAGGGTGCCGAAGAACACGCCCGTCGAGAGGATGGCGGTGAACAGGCTGGCGAAGTGAACGACTGGACCGAGGCGCATGAGTCATTGTCTTCGATAGCAGGCGGGAAGAACAGCGGCTCACGCTCGGGTCGGTGCATCGCTTCCGACTGGATGTTCCGCTTCAAGACGGCGTGCCCGCCGAAGCACAAGGACCCTGTGGACGTTCGAGCACTGGCAGAGAAGTACGGGTACGAGATACCGGCGACTCATCGGGGGCCCGTTCGATCGCCAATCCCCTACCGGATGCGTGAGCGGTGGGCGGGCGGCCGAGGCAGCACCGGGGTGAGTACACCTCCGACCAGAAGGACCAGACCAAGGCCGGCGATGAGGAACTCGCCGAGGACTTCTGGAGCATCGAAAACAGCATGCTCGTCGAACCAGGTCCCGAGGATTGCGCCGTCGACGGAGTCGACGACCATGATGACCAGTCCCAGGAAAGCCGTAACCCAAGCCCACAACCGCTGCATCCACCCGAGCATGGCCGGTGGAACCGCCGCGCTGCTGAAAGCGCGTCGACGACCAGCCAACGCGTCGACGAAAGCACCCTCGGTTCTCAGTCGGTGAGAAGCGACCTCGACCGTCTCGCTCCAAGATCGACCACTGAGACGGGTCAGCTTGACTCCCGAGCTCGTCCCATGCTCTGCATCGGTGCCTCGCCTCGGCCGGTCGCCCGGGTCGTCCGGGCAGCGCGCGCCCCTCGTCAGCGGAAGTCTTGTACGTGGTCCTGTGCCCAGGTCTCGACGGTCAGCGGTGGCCTGCCGAGCAGGCTCTCGACTGCGTCCGCTGCGAGCCCGGCGGGGAGCATGGGCATGTTGCCCTGTGCTTCGATCACGCGGTCGACGACGAACGGCGGCAGCTGTGTCAGGAGCTCGGTGCGGTAGGTGTCGGTGTCGATCTCGACGAGGTCGACCGCCTCGTCGAGCGCGTGCGCGATCGCCGCGACCTGCTGACGCACGGTCGACGGGCCCGGGCCGAGGACGGCGTGGGCCTTGCCGCGCTGGGTGTCGTCGAGCAGGGACGCGGCCGCGACCTCGGCGATGTCTCGTTCGTGCACGGGAGAGGACACCGCGTTGGGGAACGCCGTGCGCAGCTCTCTGCGCGTGCGGATGCTCTGCCAGCGCAGCATGTTCGACGCGTAGTAGCCGGGTCGTACGAACGTCCAGTCCAAGCCCGACTCCTGCACGGCTTTCTCGACTACGCGGTGCTGCTCGGCGATGGGGTCGGATCCCGTGCTCGCGGAGATCACCGAGGCAGAGGAGAGCACCACCACGTGCTCCACCCCGGCGTCCCGAGCGGCGGCAGCGAAGTCGGCCGCGGTCTCCGGGCGGGCGTAGAGAAAGACCTTGTCGACGCCGTCGAGGGCATGCGGGAAGGTCTCCGGCGCATCGAGATCGAGGGAGACAACCTCTCCCTCGTCCGAGAACTGGCCGGGACGCGGGGAGCGGCTTGACGCCCGCACCGCCGCACCTGCGGCGATCAGGGTCGTGAGCACCGCACCTCCGACGTTTCCGCTGGCACCGGTCACGAGGATCACCAACGTTCCTGCCCCTTTCGGTACTGTTGCTGTGTCAACAGTATTCAAGGAGATGTTGAAGTGTCAACAGACAATCCGAGTGAGCTGTGGCAGCTGTGGAAGCGGAGCCACGAGGCGGTCCGATCCGCGATCGTTGCGGACGTCATCGCTCACTCCGAGCTCACCGAGCCTGAGTTCTCGGTGCTGATCCACCTCCACGACGCGGGCGGCAGCCTGCGGCAGAACGCCTTGGGGCAGGCGCTCGCGTGGGACCGGACCCGGCTGTCCCACTTGGTCTCCCGCATGGAAACCAGGGGGACTGTGGCACGCCGGAAGCTCACCAATGGCGTCGACATCGAGCTCACCCCGACAGGGCGCAGACACTACGAGGAGGCCCGCCCCCATCTCGACACTGCAGTCCAAGAGCACCTCCTCGACCGGCTCGACGAAGAAGACACTGCCGCCCTCACTCGCGTCCTGCGGCACCTCAGCGGAGCACGGAGACCGCCCCTCGGCCCGAAACGGCGCGTCCCGGACACTCGCACAGTTCCTTGACCTCGCCACCCCCGCCAACAAGGCTGTCAGTCAATGCCTGACCGCGCCGCCCCGACCTCCTGAGTACAGCGACGTACCTGTTCTCGAGGCGGCAGGGACACTGGGACGCGTTGCACACGCCCGCACGCTACCCCCATTCAGAGGCCGCTATGCGGCATCAAGTGCGAGACGCTGACACTCCATCGACGTCGACCGCGTCGACTCGCCCCCGACCGACGTGCGGCCGCCCGAACCGAGTGAACAGCTCCGCCACTGAGGTCGGTGACCTCGGGCGCTCGACGTCGGATCCCCTACGAGCCAGCCGGCTGGCCGTGAGCGACGGCGCCGCATGCGGCGCGAAGCCGGGGTCGCGGCATCGAGCCACTCGTGGGGCACGGCGGTATCGCCAGAGGGGAGACCAGTTCTGGCGAGCGACCCTTCGTCGATGCTCTTGGGGTCGGGTGGCTAGAGAAGGCTCGTGAGCACGCCACCGTCGGCCCGGACGGCGGCGCCGTTCGTCGCGGACGCCATGGGGCTCGCGAGGTACGTCACGAGCGCCGCGATCTCGGCCGGCGCGATGAACCGTTCGAGGAGGGTGGTCCGGTTCTCGCCGATGATCGCCCGTTGCACCGTCTCGACGGGGAGTGACCGGGCCGCCGCGATCGCGTCGACCGTGGACGCGACGCCGTCCGAGTACGTGGGCCCGCCGAGCACGGTGTTGACCGTGACGGCGGTGCCGCGCGTCCGCTTGGCGAGGCCGTTGCCGAGGGCGATCATCGCCGCTTTCGTCACGCCGTAGTGCACCATGTCCGCCGGCACGTTGACGCCGGACTCGCTGCCGATGAAGACGATGCGGCCCCAGCCCCGTTCCAGCATCCCGCCCAGGAGGTGTCGCGACAGTCGGACACCGCTCATCACGTTGACAGCGAAGTACCGATCCCAGTCCTCGTCGGTGACGGACTCGAAGTCGGCGAGGCCGAACAGCCCGACGTTGTTGACCAGGACGTCCACGCGGTCGAGCGCCTCGAGTAGTCGAGCGATGTCGCCGGGATCGGCGAAGTCGGCGGCGATCCCGGAGAGGTCGGAGCTGGGGCGCTCTCGCCTCAGGCGTTCGACGGCGTCGGCGACGTGGGCACGGTCTCGGCCGTTCAGGATCACCCGTGCGCCTTCGGCGGCGAGTGCGGAGGCGATCGCGTACCCGATGCCCTGCGTCGATCCACTGATGAACGCCGTCTTGTCCTGGAGTTGCAGGTCCACGATTCCTCCTCGATCCTCTCGCGCCGCACGACGCATTGACTTGCTCAGGCAAGCACCGTAGGACGGATCACTTGCCTGAGCAAGTCAATGCACGCTACGCTGGCGGCATGGCGCGGCCGAGGATCACCGGCGAGCAACTCGAGGTCTGGGCGGCCGTGGCGACGCTGCTCGAACGGCTGCCGGCTGCCCTCGACGCGCAGCTGCAGCGGGACAGCGGGCTCACCCACTTCGAGCACGGAGTGCTCACCGCACTCGACACCGCTCCAGACCAGACGCTGCGGATGAGCACGCTCGCCGGGTACGCGAGTTCGACACTCTCACGGCTGTCCCGAGCGGTCACTCGACTCGAGCGGAAGGGATGGGTTCGCCGTGTCGTCGACCCGACGGACGGTCGGTTCACGCTCGCGGTGTTGACCGGCGACGGACGCGAGAAGGTCGCGGAATCGACCCCCGCACACCAGGCCCTGGTCCGACGGTTGGTTCTCGACACGATCAGCCCCGAGCAGGCGCACCAGCTCGGCGTCATCGCGCGGAGCATCGCCGACGCGATCGACACCGCGCCGGCGTGGCGGCCTCCGCAGGCGAGCGACACATGAACCCGCATTCCCCGCTGACGCTCGAACTGCTGACCTACGCCGCGGACGGGTCGAATCGCATCATGCACCGCGTCCGCTGAGCGTCCACCGGTCGCGATCCGCGGACTCGATCCGCAGCCGTACGTGGCTGCTGTCGGGCAGCGCGCGGCCCCAACGCAAAGAGCACTCATGCAGCCACGGCGGCGAGCAGCGGAGGCCAAGACGTGAAGACCGTGACAGCTGCGAGGACGGTCACGACGAACAACGCAACGGTCACCGGTCCGAGTATCCAGCCAACCCGGAGCCGATGTGTCCGCACACTCCTTGTCCTCGCCGGAGATTCCGGCAGGGGATCGGTTAACGGACGCCGGGAGCCAGGCGGCAACGAACCCGGTCGGGTAGAAACTCACGTTCGCGTACGGGCTGCCGAGACGATTACGGGCCGGGGTAGACGAATCCAGACGAGGTTTCTCGGGAAACAACCTGACCGGTCGAGGCATCGACCACGCTGATGTTTCTCACGCCGAGCTCGCGCAGCTGCTGGATGCCCTGAGTGACCGCGGACGGGGAGTGCTCCGCCTGTTCCGCAGCCGAAGCAGCGGGCGCGGTCGTCATCGCACTGCCCGCGATGCCGGCGATCGCTGCGACGCCGCTGATCGACAGCGCGAGCATCGTTCGCTGGATGGTGGTCATGGCGGCTCCTCTCGGTCCCTGCGTGGAGGCTATGGCTTGCGCCTGACGGCCACCCGAATCCTCGGAGGTAGGCCCTGGTCATCGTCTCGGGCGAGGCGTCCGCTGCGTGCAGCTGGCCCGCTCGGACGGCCGCCGCGTGCGCGTGGTACCCCGCACTTGCCGACATCGCGGCAACGCAAGCCGAGATGACTGCAATGGTGATGATGTTCCGCTGACGCACCCTGCACAGCATGCCCTCGCATGGGATCCCCGCCAATACCCTCTCTTGGGGCTCAGCGGACGAGGCGGATGCCGCCGATGAGGCAGGCACGTCGAGACGAAGTTGTGACCGCATTGTCCGCTGCACCGCGTTCGTATGACGTGCCATCACTGCGACACACTGCGGACTACCTATGTCACGAACTCCACCGGGCCGAAGATCCTGCAACGGACGGTCAACGTCCGCACTAGCGAGGACGGGTGGGTGTTCACGCTCCTCAACGGGGCGCCGCGGACGGACCCTGCTGACCCGCTGCTGGAAGCAGCGACTCAGGTGCTCGCGGTGCTTTCCGAGCTGCGCGCCGCGGGTCGTGGTCCGGAAGCGGTGGGGCCGGCTGATGTCTGACCGGCAGTGGGTGCAGGACATTCGCCACGTGCAGTCAGTCTTGTCGTTGCCGTTCGGGCTCGGCTACACGATCGACATCACCCAGACCCTCACCGCCCTCGCTGCTGCCGGGATGCCGGCACGGGTGGAGGCGTTCGACCGGCTCCAGTTCGACGACGGCCGCACCGCGTTCCTCGCCACCCCGGACCCGACCACGACCGTCATTGACGGCGACGCGGCTGGGGGCCGCTCGGACGATGTGATCCTGCTTCCTGGCGGGTCCGAGGGTGGGGTGCTGTCCCTGGTGCGCCGATACCCGGACTTGGTGGTGGTGAACGGCAAACGGGGGCGGGTGTGGGCGGACGGTCGGCAGGTGCATGGCACGTCGATGCAGCGGGAGGCGACCTCAGGGTGGCGGACCGTGTTCGCGATTGCTCGCAGCATCGTCATGCACGGTGGCGGCACGCACGCGATCGCGGACCGCACCGGCATCCCCTTCGATGACGTGCGTGCCGCGATGCCGGCTCTCGGTTCGCACGTGTTCCACACGCCCATCGGGTGGGAAGCCACGGACCGGCCTGCCCTGGTCGACTGGGCCCTCGCGGCGTATCCGGGTTACGGCGGGGTCCGAACCTGCTGGCGGCGTGACGCCACCATCGACGTGCAAGCCGACCAGCTCATCAGTCTCGGTGCGGTCATGTCCGACCGGTGGGCGGCGCAGCAGTCCGGCGTCTTCGTCCCGCCAGACCGGTTGACCGCGTTCTTCGCCGAGCATCCCGACGTGCAGGCGCTCGGCTACGAGCCTGCGTCGGCGGATCACGCGACGGTAAAGGTCGTCATCCCGCAGGACGCCACCACCCTCACCAGCGCGGAAGGGTGCTCCACGGACGACTTCATCACCGCGCATGTCATCTACGAAGACAGTTGGGTTACAGCGAACACGGACGCAGTGAACGGGCTCCGGCAGCTGCTCCACTTCCGGTCCGACCTCGCCCATGATCTCCGCTGGCACCCCAACAAGGGCAGCGGTGAGGGGCGGGGTGGGCTGATGCTGCAGTTGCTGTCACTGACCCTGGCTTACGACGACACCCGGTTCTTCGGGTCGGTCATGTTCACCGAACCTGATCACCCCGACGATCCACCGCCGACGATCCTCATCGACCACGCCGACGAACCGCCGTGGTTCCGCCTCACCAACGTCGACGCCACTGAGCAGGACCCGTCGGTCCCGGCGATGGTCGAAGCGGACCGCATCATGCGGTTCCTGCTCCGCTACACGCCCGAACGCATCGGCCGCACCCCGGCTGACTTCCCCCAGCCCTAGCCCACTCTGCTCAGGCCCAATGCCTTGGAGGTAGTTGCTGATGATGCGTTTGGTGTCCATGCACCTGTCAAACGACCGGATCCTCTGGGGGCATGTCCTCCTCGAGGACACCGACAACCCGGACGCGCACCTGGCGCAGATCCTCGTCCGCCCCACCGATGTCGAGCCCGGGTACGAGCTCTACGACAGGACCAACACGGTGTTGTCGGATCTGAGCGTGCCGGCGGTGCGGGAGGCGAACCGGATCGTGCAGACCCTCCTCATCCCTGTTGCGAAGCGGGAGAACGCGGTCCGGGCGGTGATCCGCTCCGGCTACTTGGAAGGGTTCCCGGACGACATGCCGTGGCAGTCGCAGCTGTGGATGTACGCACGCGGGGAAGTCACCCGCGAGCAACTGTCCGCGTACGCCGATGAAGGCCGACAGATCCCCCGCCAACCCGAACACAGTGCCGTCGGTCCTGCGGACGTTCCCGAGGACTGGTGGCAGACCGCTCAAGCGCGCATCCGCCGGAACCTGCTCAACACCACTCTCACCGAACCAGAAGTCGCCGCCGCCCTCCAGGTGAGCATCGAAGAGGTCGGTGCGCTGTTCGAAGCGAACCGGCTAATCAGCTTCGACCTCGACGGCGAGGAACGCATCCCCGACTGGCAACTCGTCAAGCCCGCCCTCCCCGAGTTCGGCGACCCGGCGTCACTGCTGCCCGGCCTCGACGTCCTCTACGCGGCGGCACCGCAGCCGCTGCTCGACGCGGCGGCGATGACCGAGTTCATGAACACACCCCGCCGCTTCCTCACCATCGAGGATGAGCCGCTCACCCCGTTGACCTGGCTGCTGCAGGGCCGGCCCCTCGCGACGATCATCGCCCTGTTCCGCAGACGACGGTGGCGGCCATGACCAACCGGCCGGACCTGTTCCTCCTGAACGTCGCGTTCGACGTCACCGGCGTGCACGGGCACGTGTTCTTCCGCGACCCACCCAGCACCACGCTGCGGCAGGTCATCATCCGCAGCACCGCCAGCGGCAACATCTGCGAACCAGCACACGGTGATACCCGCGGCGGGTGGGAACCGTTCCTCGAGGAAACCCGCTGGCTCATCGCCCTCACCCGGGCCGACACCTCGGAAGAGCGCAGCTGATGGGCCCGAGGTTGAATGGGTGGCCGCCGCGTACGCCGGCAGGCCGCAGATCACGATGCCGTACGGGCTTGGCGACACCACCGACCTCACCATCACTCTCTCGGTCCTGAAGCTCGCTGGGCTTCGCGCGGTCGTGTAGGCGCACGACACGATCCGCCTCGCCGACGGCCGCCGCGCACGCTTCCCGACCGGCTACCGGACACCGACAGCAGCGATCGTGTAGCCGCCGAAGGAGACATTCGCCCCGCGGTCGGGAGCTGCTACAGCCCTGTCTCGTAACCGAACACCACGACGCAAGGGCCACCGAGTCCTTGCGAGACATGGCTGCGAGGCGGTCGCCCCTGGACCTCCTCCGGGTGAAGCGGGTCGCGCTGCGGGACGTCCTACAGCGTCAAGGAACCGAGACGCCACCCGAGACGATCGAGTTGTGAAAGACTGTATCCAGCTTGATGAGGGGAAAACTGTGTCTTTGGTCAACGACGAGCAATTCAAGTCAGCCGTTAGCAAAATTCAACCTCGTGCAGATCGAGAGACTGACGACGATATTCTCTCTCGCACATTTGTCGACACGGGGATACTCCCCCAGCTTGCCAATTCGAACAACCAGATTCTCTATGGTCGACGAGGAACTGGTAAGTCTCACGTGCTCCGGGTCCTCGGCCTTCAAATCGAGAAGACAGCCCCGGGAACTACGCTTTACATCGATCTTCGGGTCCTCGGTAGCGCCAGCCTCATGATTCAACTGGACCGGCCTCTCGCAGACCGCGCTGTAGCCGTGTTCAAGGACCTACTCTCCCTCCTGCAGGGTCAACTGATGGACCTGGCGACGGCGCCGAAAGCAAGCGGATCAGGCCTGCAAGAGGTTTCCGAGTTCGAGGACGTGATTCGAGCCAAGAGTGTGTCGATTGCAGAACGCGACATCAGCCAGCGATCAAAGGTCATCGGGGGGTCAAGCGTCAAAATCGGTTTCACCGGGAGTGGGCTACCCAACGCCGAGGTCAATGCGACTGACGGCAACGAAGACGAAAAAACGGTAAGTCACACCGAGGCGCTTCGCGACACAATCGTATTTGCAGAGGTCGCACTCCAGCTCGACACAGCCCTTGAAGCTCTAGGCATTACCAATCTATACATTCTCATTGATGAGTGGACCGCCATCCCGTCAGACCTCCAACCCTACATTGCAGAGTTTCTGCGTCGCACCTTCATTCCCGTGAAGCGGGTCACACTGAAAATCGCTGCGCTGGAGTATCGGTCACGGTTTTCAATCCCTGCTGAGGGAGGTGGGGTCGTCGGTTTCGAACTGGGCCCCGACGTCTCTGCCAATCTGGATCTCGACGACTACTACGTCTACGACAGAAATCCGGCTCACGTTGTCGACCTGTTCCTAGAAGTGCTCCTGAAGCACCTGGAGTCGGAGCTGCCCGACGGTTATCTGGATTCTACTGGCATCAAGTCCGCAGGTGCATTCAGAAGAGACCTTTTCACCGAACAGGCAACGTTCACGGAGCTAGTCCGCGCCGGGGAAGGAGTTGTCCGCGATTTCATTGGGGTTTTCACGGCCGCGTACTTCAGGGCCGTGCGGGAAGGCAAGTTAAAAATCGATCTTAACTCCGTTGAAGAGGCTGCCCGTGCTTGGTACGAAACAGACAAGTCGACTAACCTATCGCACGAGCAATCTGAGGCGCTGCACCTAATCATCAATGAGGTGATTGGGTCTCGACAGGCGAAGATGTTCATGCTGGCACGGGAGCATAACGACGACCCTATGGTCCAATCCCTCTTCGACCTGAGGCTCCTACATTTGGTCTCCCGCGGTTATAGCGACAAGGAGAATCCTGGTCTACGATACAATATCTACGCCTTGGACTATGGCACATACGTCGACTTGAAGCGGACAAAAAGTGAGCCAGAAGGTGTCGTTGATTCCGAAGTTGCGATTGACGCAACTCCGGATCGGATAGTTCCCTTTGCTGACAAACGAAGCATTCGGCGTATCATTTTGAACCCGGCGGTTTTCGATAAGATCCAGCCTGGCCCGTGAT
The DNA here is from genome assembly GCF_003234815.2 of Curtobacterium sp. MCBD17_035. Taxonomy (NCBI): domain Bacteria; kingdom Bacillati; phylum Actinomycetota; class Actinomycetes; order Micrococcales; family Microbacteriaceae; genus Curtobacterium; species Curtobacterium sp. MCBD17_035. The sequence goes on from NZ_CP126279.1 coordinate 3,371,286, forward strand.
GCAAGCTGCAGTCACCGATCCAACCATCTCATATGAAGCCCGAAATACCGGACCTGGACTCTGACCTGGTGGCTACGCGCTGTTGGCCGCTGCACCCGATCTGAATTGCCGAGCTCTTCGATGTTGCCCGCTTGGCCGTTCACCGCAAGATCGAGCGCGACGCCGTGCCGGAGTACGTAACGAACGCCTGCGGCGAGCTGCTTGGGCCGGTTTCTCATCCGACGCAACTGGGCGGTGCGGCTGGTGCGAGCTGACAAAGAGCGGCTTACTGTCGGAGAGGGTTACGGTCGGCACCGCAGGGGAGGTGCCGGCCGTAACCGCGGTTGGACAGGGTCAGTGCGCGGCGTCGTACGCGTCGCGCACGGCCTGGCTGATGCGTCCTCGGCTCGAGACCTCGTGCCCATTGGCGTGCGCCCACTCGCGAATTGCCGCGAGCTCGTCCGAGTTCCCGCGCTTCGTCACACTGCCGCCAGCGCGGCGTCCCTGGCCACTGATCTTGCGGGCAGCGGCGACGTAGTCGGAGAACGCTGCGCGGAACGCGTCGGCGTTGTCGTCGGAGAGGTCGATCTTGTAGTGGTTCCCGTCGAACGAGAACTGGAGCGTCTTTCCTGGTGATCGGCAAGTACGACCTGTTCGGCGACCGGATGGCGGACGCCCTCGATGCGCGCCCCACAGACGAGTCCGTGTGGACGTCCCTCCGGCGGGTGTTCGATATCACCCTCGACCACGTCCGCGACGACCACCAGCGGGCCCGGAACGATGCAATGGATCGCATTGTGCAGACCACCCCGCAGCTCACCGCCCGTTACCTCGAGAAGATGCAGCGACTCCAGGCCCTGCTCATTGGGCGCGTGGCCGCGCGTCTCGGGCTCGCCGACGCACCGGACGACCCGCGTCCGGCGGCGATCGTCGGCGCCGCGTTCGCGTGCATGCAAGCTGCCCGACTCGCATGGCTCGACTCAAACCAGACCGAACCGTACGAGGCGTACCTCGACCGGGCGATGGGCGCACTCCGGATCACGGTGGTGTTGCAACGACCGGCTGAACCCAAGATCGCCCATCGAGACAGGTCAGTAGCCGATGAGGGCGGCCCTGATGCGGTTGACCCACCATCCGATCGTGACCCAGTAGACGCCTCGTGCAACGAACGTCACGGCGACCCAGAGGGCGGCGGCGGCCTTGGTCGCTACAAGAGCGGTGAACGCGACGGCCACCGCGGCGGCGAGGGCACCGAGCCCGGTATGCACGAGTTCCATGGCCGGACGGTATCGGTGACTCCCGACATTTCGATGGAGAGCGGCGCACCTGCCGGGTTGCGGCGGTGGTGATCCAAGCACTGTGGACCCAATCGTGTCTGCGTCACGTCGACTGCGTTCTGCGAAGAAGTCGGCGTAGCGGGGCTCCGCGGGCAAGGACTGGAGCCGAGTTGTGATCATCGCTTCAAGCTCGTGCGGTGGGGTAAGCCCGTGGCGGCGCCACTGCTGGGGGTCTCGGCGGGCGAGGGCAGGGTGGGGCGTTGCATGGTCTGTGCGCTCGTCTAGGTGTCGGTGGGGTCGCAGCGGCACCCGCGTTCCTGGGGGTGGTGCTGGATGACGAGGTGCTCCGCGAGCACGGTGTACTCGTGCGGAGGCGTCTGGCCGGCATGCCGCCAGGTCGACGGCGGCCGGCTGAGGTGTCGGACCTCCTGACAGGTCATGGTCACCGTCCTCGTCATGCGCTCGGTCCCTTTCCGATCTGCCACGGCGTCAGCAGATGGGTGATGTCGATCGGTTGCGTTGGAGGCAGGCACAGGTCTGGAGGGTCGATCCCGGCGGCGGTCGGAAGCGGGGCGTTCATTGCAGCGTCCTTTTCGTCGTGGCGGTCAAGCGGTGAGGTATGGAACATGCGGATGCGCGTTTGGAGGTGGCGGTCTCGGCGCTGCGCCCGGGCGGCGTCGGAGACTCTGGCCGTTACCACTGCGGCCGTCGCCGACCGCCCCTTCGTCGCGGGCGACGGGTCAGAGCTCCTTGCGGTAGACGCTGCTGCGGGCGCGATCACCGGCAGCGCGGTAGCGACGGCCATGGTGCCAATGCGGCCCCGGCCCGCCAGGACCCGACTACGAGATGTCGCCACGCCAGCCACCTCCACGCATCCGTTGCGAGCAAAGTTCCATGCTGCTGCTGACGGCGTTGACATCAACTGGATAGCAGTACGCGAGTCGGCGGCGGCGCTAACGGGACTCTGACGCATCGACAGCCGTCAATGCACGTCTGAGAGCCGACCCACGACTGACGTGGTGCCCTGCCGGTGGCGGCCGCAGAGAGAAGCAGTTCAACCATCCGTATGACCTGCTTGAGGGCGGAATCGTTTCGGGTGTCAGCTTCATGCTGGATCGCGAACGGACGTAGCCTTGCCCTGTGGCGAACCAACGGGACGGCCGAGCTAAGCGAGTGCAGGGCGCGGTGCCACGCGTCACCCTGGTCGCGGCTGACGCATTCTTCTCACGAGTTTGCAGCGGCTAACGATGGAGTCTGTCAGCTCTTCCCCCGGCTTGCTCCTCGATGCGTGGACGCCGAGCTTCCCCGCGTCGACCGCGTTCCACTACACCGGCGCAACTGGCCTTCTTGGCATGCTTCAGTCCCACCAGATCTGGGCGGGCTCACCTGCTGCGCTCAACGACACCGCTGAAGTTGCCTACGGCAGGCGCCGGGTCTGGAACCGATGGCACGAAATCAAAGAGCACCACTCAGATGCAGATCGCTCCCATGTTGAGACTGCCCTTCATGGGTACCTCGCTCAGTTTGGCGATGGCGGGGTGTACATGTTTTCGGCGTCGCAGACGGCTGACCTGGCGAATCAGTGGCTGAACTATACGACCGGCGACTCCTACTGCGTGTCGTTCGACATGTCACAGCTCCTGGTGGCAGAGCCGACCGGTAATCTTAGTGAGCGACGCACTCCGATGGATCGACTGGCACCGGCGATCCCTGGTTGGTTCGAGGTTCACTACGGCCGGGAAAAACAGAACGAACTCATCGATGAACTCATAGCGCTCATAGTGGCGTCTGAGGGAGGACTCTCCTTCATCACAGAGATGCGACAGCTGTACACCCTGGTCTGCACGCTGAAGGACGAGCGTTTTGCGGCGGAGAATGAGGTGCGGTATCTCTGGTCGCGCGGGAGCGACGAGATCGAGCGGTTCCGCGTGAGTGGTGGAAAGATCGTTGCATACGCAGCCCTCACCGCGGGAGCCGTCCGGCGTGCACCGAGTGGTTCGGGCGTGTTTTCATCGACGGGTGGCCGACTGCCGATCACCTCAGTGATGGTCGGGCCAAGGGCCTCTCCGAGCGCCATAGTGGTGACCCGTCGGGCTCTCGACACTTATGGCTACGGAGATGTCGAGCTCACACAGTCGGATATCGCACTGCGTGGCTGAGTGCGGCGTTGGATTGCTGTACCCTCTGCCGCCGAGAGTCGAGTGGTGAGAAAACGCCGCGTGAGCGACCGGTGCGCACTAGCTCAAGCGTTGGTCGGCCAGTACGAAGGGCTTGATCGTCTTGTTGATCAGTACCCAGATCTTTTGACGCTCTTTCGTGTTGGGTTCGCTGCGACTGTTGAACCAGTCGAGGAGGAATTGGTAGTCGCGCTCACCGTTGCCGCGGTTGTAGTCGTTGTCGGGGAAGGCGCCGTGCTCCCACAAGTCCGCTAGGAGCGCACGAGAGAAGTAGTCGGTCGTGAGTGTCACGGTCCTTCGATCGATGAACGCGGCGCGCAGATCGAACAGCCTCCGAAGGGCGGACACACTCTCCGTCAACTCAACGACCTCGAAGTACTCAACGCACACGCTTCCAATCGGGGACAGCTCCTGACCTGTCATGGAGTTCCGGATTGTGTAGAGGTAGCGCAGTCCGGTGTTGCCGCATACGCACATGCCCGTCGCGGTTGGGTCTTCCTCTAGGCCGATCACTTCCCACTCCTCGACCGCTGCTGCCCAGGTGTTCGCGCGCGACTCAGCGATGACCGAACCCCGCAGGGTCTGAAAGTTGTGACTTGTCATCTCGCCCTCCCTCGAGGAGGTTACTGCTGATGATCGCTCAAACACGAGGGGTAATCACGACACCGGACAACCCATCGGGTGGCCAGTAGCCGCACGGAGTCCCTGTCGGTTGGCTGCTCCGTGCACATCCCACTTCACCTCGGGCCCGATCGATTCCGAGCCCGAGAGCTTCGTGGCCTATCCGGCCGGCCACTCGGCCTGAACCTCGGCGCTCTGCGCTTCGCACTCAGCCCGGCTCAGTCGCTTGCCTGACGGAAGATCGGGGCTGCTGCAATCGACGCGGCGTTTCGACAAGCGGCCGCCTCTGTCTAGCCCGCTGGCGTCGGCTAGTCACTCAATGGCAGCGTCGGGAGTGCCGCTCAACGCGCGCTGGTCTCGAAAGCTGACCGGCCGACGCAAGAGTCGGGCGACAGGCTCCCTGACCCTTCGTTCCCTGTGTCAAGATTTGCCCATGGAAACACCGGCTCGGACCGACGGCTGGACGCACAGGATCTCCACGTCCTACTCATTCTCCGCTTCGCACCGTCTCGAGCGACTACCGCAAGACCACAAGTGTTCTCGTCTTCACGGTCATACCTACACCGCCGAGATCACAATCGAGGGTTCCCTAGACGGAGTTGGCTTCGTCCTTGATTTTGGCGACCTGGCGTGGGTCGGCGAACTGATTCAGTCGGAACTAGACCACCGTCACCTGAATGATGTACTCCCTACGAACCCAACGTCGGAAAACATCGCGTCGTGGCTTGGAAGGCGTGTGGCTGATTGGTTGAACGCTCGGTCCGATTCGGCCCGTTTCACCGGCTTCGGGGTGACAGTGTCGGAGTCGCCACGGACTCAAGCGGCATTGTGGGTCCGGCGATGACGGCGGCTGCCCTCCCGGTCGTAGAAACCTTCGGACCCACTATCCAAGGTGAGGGTCCGTACGCGGGCCGACTCGCGGACTTCATTCGATTTGGCGGATGCAATCTTTCCTGTAGTTGGTGCGACACCCCGTATTCCTGGGACGCTTCGCGGTTCGACCTTAGCGAGGAGATTCGCCCGCAGACCGTCGATGTGCTTCTCTCGACCTTGAGCCCGGCACCAGGTATTGTGGTTTTGACCGGCGGAGAGCCGTTGCTCCAGGTGCGGAAGCCAGCATTCATTGAGCTGCTTGAAGGCCTGCGCACGCGCGGTCGTAGCGTGCATGTCGAAACAAATGGCACGATCGTTCCCCCTGACCGTGCCGCAGCGCTTATCGATGTGTTCGTCGTGTCGCCGAAACTGCCGAACGCGAGATTGCGCGCCGAAGCGAACGGCAGCAACTTCCCCGCCGGATGGAGCCGGGTCGCGTCGTGTGCGGAGGTTCATTTGAAGTACGTGTGCAACAGCGCGGAGGATGTTGAGGAAGCTGCACTGCGCGCGAAAACTGCGAGCGTGCCTTCCCATCGCACCTGGGTGATGCCGGAAGCGACCGACGTCGAGACCTTCTTGCGGCGTTGGCCGCGCATCGCTGACGCAGCGGTCCGCGCCGGTGTGAACGCCTCCCCGCGTCTGCATCTCCTCGCGTGGGGCGACGAACGCGGCCGCTGAGCGGGAGGGGCTCAAGTCGTGCGATGCGGCCTCAGTAGCACTTGTTCCTTCCGTGCATCGACCTGGACGACGAACTGATCGAAAAAGCCCCGAAAACCCAGTAACTGAAAGCTGTGCCCCCAGCCGTGCACGAAAGACACCTCTGCGTCCCAGCTGTAGCCGCGGGTGCCGATCCGGAGTGGGACATTGGCAAGGCGTTCGACGTAGTGCTGACCGCCCGCACTGAAGGAGTGCTGCTCGAGTTGAGACAAATCCACTCCGAGCGGTTCCGCAAACTGCGCATCCAGCCGAACCCCTAGCGACCCGCTGTCGACCAGTCCGAGCAGCGTGACTCGGGGGAGGTCAGCGAATGAGAACGGGACGATCGGCCGGTTCGGTCCAGAGACTGGGCGCACGAAGGGGAACTTCATTGGTCGCCTGGTAGCGCGTCAGTGACTCCATTGGCTGGCACGTACAGCACGGTAGCGACCTCCGACCCTGTTACGCGGAGAACTCCAGCGAGGTCTACGTCGTCGGCGATGACCCGGCCGCTTTGAATCGCGACCCAGCGGCCTCGCAGTCGGTGCAGCTCGCGCCCGAAAACCTGCCGAAGGTCAGCGATAGTTTCATCCTCACTAGTCGCCGGGTGCGAGTCGCTTCCTGCCTCTTCGGTCGGGAGATCAAGCTCCTGCAGAGCCGCGAGCGCTTGCGTTGGACGAAGTTCCTCCACTTCGACCCCTAACGCTTCCGCTACAAGGCGCAGCGCCTCGACACGACCCTCATCGTTGGTCGTGAACGTGAAGTTCCTGCCGCGGTCGGACATCTGCTCCAAAGCGCGCTTCAGCGCTTCCCGGGTCAGCGAAACGTCCCGGTCGTCACGGAGTCGAACGTTCACCGTTTCAGTCTTGACCATGGCCATTCCCTCCGCTCGCGAGCACGACGGCACCGACGGCATATGCCGGGATACGGCGGCCGGCGTCGCCGAGCTCGGCCGTGATGCCAAGGATGCGCGACTGCATCCCATACCCGAGAGCGAGAAACTGCGTCGTCGCTAGGAACGCGCCAGCATCGCGCCAGAGCAAGCTTTCCCCGTTCGGGTATCGAGCAGCGATGACGTCTGGTTCGGCAACTGCAAAGACGCAGGCGGCGATGGCGTCCTGTCGGAGCGCGGCCTCGACGTTGTCGATCAGTGGCTTGCTTGCCGCAACCTGGATCTGTTGCACGCTCTGACCGTCGCTTCGCCACCAGGAAGGTGCACCGTCCGACCCAGCGAGCATTAGCAGCGGCTGAATGGAATGGGTGCCGCCCGCCGAGGGCGTCACACGAGACGTCCAACGCCGGCCCGCGTCGTCGACGCCTCGGGCCCGGTCTGTTCGCAGATCGGCGAGAACGGCGAGACAAGACACGTCATCCGCGGCTTCGGAGACCATCGAGGTGCGGGCTGCTATCTGCACCGGCGCAGCTGTCACGGATGGACGTCTACGACGGGGCCCGAGCGGCAGCAGCTGATCCACCCAATGCTCCCGTGGTTCACCGGCGTCGTCCGCTGCAGTCGGCGCGAGGTCTGCGGCGTCGACGGGACGCACCGCAGTGGCTCGGCGCAGCGCATCCGAGAACGCCTGGGCAGCTGTCTCCGGCTCGCCCGCGGATCGCACCGCTGCCATCAGCCGAGCCGTCCCGCTTCCTGAAGAACTGCTTCTCGCTTGTAGCAGCCGGGGCATTCGAGGCAGGGCAGGTTCGCGCGATGGCAGGAGTGGGTCCAACCGAGCACCGCGTCCTCGATACCACTGTCAGCAAGAAGGGTTGTCGTCTCCATCTCAATGGCCGGTGCTGCGGCGCCGAACCCACCCTCTTGAGCACGTAGAAGCGTGTCCAACGCCTCGTAGAACGCACGAGTGCCATCGAGGTGACGCTCTCCGTCGCCGCGGACTGTGCCGGTGAGAACGTCGACGTGGTCAAGGCCTTGCAGCGCTGAGGGTCGTTTCGAGACGGCCCAGGCTGCCGCGAACGTCACTAGTAGCTGATTCCGGAACGGCCACCACTCGGGGCTGGGCGCGCCCGCGACGGGGTCAGCGCCGGCGAGGATGCCGGATCCCAGGAGTTGGATATCGATTGTGATCGCTTCGAACGGGAGCCGTAGCTCGCGTGCGACCGCTCGTGCTGCTGCCCGCTCGGCCTCCGCGGGAGCTTGGCCGTAGTCGATGAACAGGGTCTGCGCGGGTCGCAGTGAAGCGGCGAGGCAGGCACTGTCGATACCTCCGGACAGCAGAAGGAGGCCGCCCGAGGCTCTCACGACACCCACCCTCGTTGTGGCCGCATGCCCATGCTGGCCCACGCCGCTCGATAGCAGGCGGTCGACAGGTCCCGATGCATCTCAACGGCAGTACCGGTCATCATCTTCGCCCCCTCACGGTCGAAGGCAGTGCCGAACCCGATGACCGGGATCCCACGCCGCACCGCCCACCCCACTTCAAACACGGTGCCGGGGTCGGAGTGATCGAGTATGGCCAACACTGCGTCGCTGATACCGAGTCCGTCGAGGTCCGCCTGAGCAACCTCGTCTCCTCCAGGTCCGACTTCGTGCACGGGTGACCAAACGTCGACCCCGAGGCTGATGAGCTGGTCGCGGACCGTGTCAATCAACCACCTCTCCGCGACGGTGAAGAACGGACCAGCGAGGTACACGCGACCACCTGGACCACCGATTGTGGGCGGCGCATCCGACAGGTCCCCATTGAGCAGCTGACGGGGCAGCGCCGGGTCGCGAGTTGAGCACCAATGGGCAGCCGCGGCGGAACCGACCCGTGCGGCTTGCACGATGTCTGCACCCAAGTCCAACGCATGTGCAAGGCCGGCGGAGAACGTATCGCCGCTTCCAATGGGCCAGACACTCCTCGTGAGATGAGCGCCGACGAGATCCTGAACGATGTCGCCGCCGGCACGACGAGTGACTACCGATCCGACAGCGCCGCGCTTCGTCACGACGGCCGTGACCTTTGGGTTCCGCTCGAGCAGTCGACCTGCAGCCACAGCAGAATCGACGTTCCCGCCCAGCTTCCGAATCTCGGTGTCGTTTGCGACCACGATCAGGTCCCGACTCCGGATGTGTTCTGTTGCCAGCGGACCGGTGTCCCGCGGCTTTTGCGGGTCGAGAACAAGCGTCTCGGCTGCAACGTTGAACGCTCCGTCTGGCGCTTCGACCAGCCCGAACATGAGGACCGTGGTGTCCTCGAGGTCTCCACGCCCTCGCACGAAAGCATTCGGACCGTTCACTGCCGGAGCGCTCACCGGCGTTGCGTAGCGGAATCCGACTCGTTCACTCCGTCGAACGACAGCTCCAAGTTCGACACCCAGCGCTCCGGCAACCAGTTCGGCTTCGTCCGCAACTTCCTCATCCAGTGCTGTTGCAAGTTGTGGTCGGACGTCACGTGAGCGAAGAGCAGCCGCTGCCCGCATGCCGGATCCCATCAGGTCCCGAGAGTCAGGCGTGACGACGGTCTCGTCGTAGGTGCCACCCGCGATGATCACCGGACGCGCACCTCGACAGTGACGGAGCCTCCGACGAGGCGCTGCACTTCCGCTTCGTACTCGATCCCACCATCGATGCATTTGCGCAGCAGTGCGATGTCCCGGGTGAGAGCGCCGCAGGTCTCACCTGTGTACCTGACGGCAATGACTCCGCGAATCGGGTCGTCAATCTTCTCGATGTCGAGGATTTCCCCTTCATCGAGGTCCTCGACTACGTCCGGATTTGGAGAGCCCAGCACGGTGGTGAATCGGATTGCGCACTCATCGGGCCCTCCCGATGGCTGCGCGCTTCGTCGAACTGATGGGTCGCTTCCGCTCATCGCGTTGCCCCTTCCGGCGCTGGGTGTGGTGACATTCTGACAGTACGAGGCCCGTCGCTCATGAGTCAATTGGCCACACCGGCGCTGGAGTCCTCGAAACCTGGTCGGTGCCGAGGATGTCGCGGGCGGCGGGACCGGCATGCGCGAGCACGCCCCAGACACAGGCGTCTAGTAGCGACGCGGGAAGACCGGCATGGCCGGCCCAGCTCAGGAACGCATGTTCGAAGAGTGCGTAGTCGCGGTTCGCTTGCCACCGAGCGTCGAAAATCCCGGCTGCGTTGCCTGCTCGGATGATGTGGATGTCGATGATCGCAACGGCGTCTGAGGAAGTCTGATTGCGCACGATCCAGCTTGCGGTCTTCGGTCCAACTCCGGGCAGTCGAAGCAACCAATCGCGGAGCGCAACCGGATGATCTGGCGGTGACCCTGATGCGGCTGCGCCCAGCGCCGCGTGGAGACGTGCTGCGCGCTGACGAGGGAATCGGTAGCGACGCGGTCGGGCGAAGTCGGAGAACGGCTCACTGAGCATTGCTTCCAGGTCAGCAGCGCTCCAGTTGGTCGAACCCTCGAAGACCCCGTTGGCGCGGATTCGCTCGAACGCTGCCGCTGCCATGTCTGATGAGATGCCGTAGCCACCGAGAAGACAGGCGCCCAGCTCTTCAAGAAGGTCATCGCCTAGCCGGTAGGAGACGGGTCGTTCTGCTTCGGACGCGATTTGCTCCCAATACGCCGCGCTTCCCATCTGCCAGGGGCGCCCCGACCAGTATCGCCGAGTACCGCTCCAGCGACCTTGATGCAGATCGAAGGAGCGTAGCTCCCCTCGATCGAACATCAGCGCCGAGTCTGCGGCGACGTTGGCCGCAGTCGCAACAGTCATCGGGTGTCCCTACCTGCTTCATCCATCGCGTCGCGGCTCAACGTGTCCAGAGAAAGCGACAGGGCCGTCGCGAGCCGAGACGCCACCCAAAGGCCGGGGCTTCCGACTCTGCCGGACTCGATGCTTCGGATCGCGTCGAGGCTGACGTTGCTTGCGACGGCGAGGTCTCCACCACTGATACCCAAGCTTCTGCGCCGCTCACGGAGCGCCGCGCCGACGCGCGCTCCGAAATCAACCTCTGCAGGCGTAAGTGGACGACGGGGCACACGGTAACAATACATGTATTTCTAACTTGCTGGTGGGCGTGCCGGCCATCTTCGAGGCGAGGACGAGCGGCCGACGGAACGCCCGGAGCTGTCCAAACGTGACCGAAGCCTTGTGGTCGTGACGAGCCTCATCACTTCGAGCAGCTTCGAGCAGCTCCCGAACCATCTCCGTCTTGCGCGGCAGAATGGGTTGACCGAAGCCGAGCTGAAGGAGGCGATCATTCACCTCGCCTTCTACGCCGGTTGGCCGAGGGCGATGTCCGCGATTCAGATCGCGATGTCTGTCTTCGCCGAGGAACGGTAACGACCAGGGCGACCGAAGCGAGAGCATCCACGGCTGGGTAGCGACTCGACGTACGCCTTTCATCGACCACTCGCTGGAAGGGCGGAGCAGCCTCGTGCTCGGTCCCAGAGCGTCGTTGGATGCCTCGATGCGACGCACTGCGAAGAGTCGTCGCTGGTCGCTGCGGTATCGGACAGGACCGGTCCTCAAGCGACCGCGGGGCCGTCCCCGTCGTCGAGGCCGCAGTCGTTTGCGAGGAGAGGTGAGCGAACGGTCGTCAGCGCCGAAAGGCTGAGCGTAGGAGGAGCGCCAGGTCTCGGCAGCGTCGCCGAGGACCCGGCCGACTGGGCGGCAGCCACAGGGCGCCGAGCGCCTCTGCGACTTCCCGGTCACTCGTAGCCGCAGCGACAGGCGACTCAGCGGCTTCAGTGTCTGCCTCCCGGCTGGCAAGCACGTCGAGGGCTCGCATCGCTAATCGCAACGTTGCCCACCGCGAAACGCTGACGTGCAGCAGCCGGTCATGTGAGGTGCGTGATTCAGTCGCGGTGACGACCTTCGCTCCCGCCTCCACGACGACGTTGACGTGCGACGGGGAGGAGCCAACGCGGACCGTGATGGGCGCTGGCTTCCACCGCTTCAACAACCAGATCCTCCGCACCCGCACGGTCAATACTCTAACCAGTGCTCGCGTGCGGCGGGGGTGAGACGCTCAGTCGGGACGGCCGGGCCAGAGGTCGACCTCGAGCGCGAGCTCGAGCTTTGCGATCGTCGTGAGATCTGGCCAGGCGCGTCCACTCAGGACATTGATGAGGGTGACGTGGCTCACCCCCGCGGCCTGCGCAACAGCTCGGATGCTCCGACCTTCGAGTGCGGCTCGGGTTCGGAGCGCCATTTGACGGGCTACTTCGGCGATCGGGTCCTCCGCGCGGTGCTCCGGCCAAGGCGCGGGAGCGAGTTCCATGGGAACTGATCGTGCGGATCGCGGCATGCCTCAAGGGTAGAGCGTCCTCGAGGGTTCAGCCGTTCAGCTATTCAGGGATGGTCGCAAGGTCGCGGGCGTTCGACGGGATGACAGTTCGCATCGGAGCGGATTGTCCGCTTGAACGCGGCCACGTCTCGAGCGCCAACGCGGTGTGCTCAACAGGGCGTTTCACCGCTTGTGCAATCTGCTCGATGGTGTTCCCGTGCGCCGCCAAGTGATAGGCGCGTTCGAGGTCGATGTCATGCAGTTCCCGTCCGGCCGCGGGATCACGCTGCTGGGGACGCGCTGGTGACCACACCACAGACTCCAGAATCGGCTGCGCGAAACACATCGAGAGGATGTTTTCCAAGTAAAAGTCGACCGCTTGTTGTAGCTCTGCGGTGATCTTCAGTATGAAGCTGGAGTAGTCCGGAGTACGGACGGGGCGGCGGGATGCTGATGCAAACGAAACGGGGGCGCTGCCGGTGAAACGAGCGTAAGCGTAGCGTCGTCCGAGTTCGTGTCGTCTACTGCGGCCTGGTTCGAATCCTGCTGAGCGGCAGACGGCGATCCAGTCGGCATGGACGAGGAAGTGCTCATAGGGGAGCCCTCGCCGGCGGCCGTAGTTGATCGGGGGAGCCTCGCGGTCGAGTTGTCGACCAAGAGTGGCGCTCGGCCGCGCTCGCAATCAATCTCGTCGCTGGCGGCCTGCGCGACAAGATTGGTTGCGAGCGCGACAAGATTGATTGCGGACGACAACAACGTTCCCCTACTGCGGCATGTCCACGAACCGCGAGAACATCCCGTGGAACGCCACCGTGATGGTGTCCGTCGGCCCGTTGCGGTGCTTCGCCACGATGAAGTCCGCCTCGCCCTGCCGCGGGTTGTCCTTCTCGTAGGCGGACTCGCGGTGCAGCAGGATGACCATGTCGGCGTCCTGCTCGATCGATCCCGACTCGCGCAGGTCGGAGATCTGGGGCTTCTTGTCCGCGCGCTGCTCGGGGCCACGGTTGAGCTGCGAGAGCGCGATGACCGGGACCTGGAGTTCCTTGGCCATGAGCTTGAGCGCACGTGAGAACTCCGAGACCTCTTGCTGGCGACTCTCGACGCGCTTGCCGCTCGTCATGAGCTGCAGGTAGTCGATGACGACGAGCTTGAGGTCGTGCTGCTGCTTGAGCCGCCGGCACTTGGCTCGGATCTCGACGAGCGTCATGTTGGGGGAGTCGTCGATGAAGAACGGGGCGTCGTTGATCCGACCGCGGGTCTGGGCGATGGTCGTCCAGTCGCGGGCGTCGACGGTGCCCTTGCGCATGTTCTGCAGCGGCACGCTCGACTCGGCGGACAGCAGGCGCATGGCGATCTCGGAGCGGCCCATCTCGAGCGAGAAGAACGCCGCGGTCTGGTTGTGCTTGACGGCGGCGGCGCGAGCGAGGTCGAGGGCGAGCGTCGACTTGCCGAGCGCCGGGCGCGCCGCGACGATGATGAGCTGGCCGGGGTGGAACCCGTTCGTCAGGGCGTCGAGCCCGGCGAACCCGGTCGGCACGCCGGTCATCTGCCCGTCGCGGCCCTTGGCGGCCTCGATCTCGTCGATGGCGGAGCCGATGGCCTCGGTCAGCGGCACGTAGTCCTCGGTCTGCACGCCACCCGCGACGTTGTAGACCTCGGCCTGGGCGTTGTTGACGAGGTCGGTGACCTCACCCTCGGACGCGTAGCCCATCTGCACGATGCGCGTGCCGGCCTCGACCAGGCGACGGAGCACGGCCTTCTCGGCGACGATCGCGGCGTAGTAGCCCGCGTTGGCCGCCGTCGGCACGAGCGAGGTCAGGGAGTGCAGGTACTCGGCGCCACCGGCCCGGGACAGCATGGCCGTCTTGGTGAGCTCGTCGGTCACCGCGATGACGTCGGTCGGCTCACCGTGCGAGTACAGCGACAGGATCGCGTCGAAGATGACCTCGTGCTTGGGAATGTAGAAGTCCACGCCCCGCGCGGTCTCGATCACGTCGGCGACGGCGTCCTTCGACAGCAGCATGCCGCCGATGGTCGACTGCTCGGCCAGCAGATCGTGGGGCGGCGTCCGCTCCATGCCCCGTTCGGCCATGTCCGGTGGTGCACCGAGATGCGCGATCGACACGCAGACTCCTCACTGTCCTGGTCGGCCCGTCCGGGCCGTTCGAGCATGATCCGGGAGGCCCGTCCCACCATTGGTACCGCCACCCCCCGACACCACCCTCGCGGCTCGAGCGCGACGGTCGTTCCGGTCCCGTGACGACCCGTTCCATGCCCCCTGCCCGAGTCGCTCCCGCAGGCTAGGGGAGCGAAGTTATCCCCAGCAAGAGGTCCTGTGGATAACTTTGTGGATGACACGGGGAACACGCCGGAAAGCGGTGGGGACAACTGTGGAAACTCCTGTGGAGAAGCGGGGACCGGGGCGAAATAAACCGCTTCTGACCAGGCGTTTCCGGTTGCACACCATGTGTGCACAACGTTGTTTAGAGTGCCGGTTGAAGGTTCCCGACTTGACGTCCTGCCTGTGCATAGAACCTGGACAGGGCGGCCTGATGTGGAGTACCACGTCCCACGCTCCCAGCCCCACCACATGCGCGCTTGTCCCCCGGAACGGTCCCCGGGTCAACAGCGCGACGGGTGTCGCTGGGCGCGCGCCGGAACCACGCGGAGTTGCTGTCCGCAACCAGGAGGACACGCGTACCCCACCGGCCTCGCCCCGCTCGCGGCCAGCGGGACGCACCGCCACCGCGCCTCCCGGCAGGGGGCCCGAATCGACAGGACCGTTGTCGTCCGACAGCAGTCGGGTCGTCGCATGCAACCGCATCTCGTGCGTGTGCATCCGACGACCGCCGATCCGATGTCGGACGACCGCCGGACTGTCGAAGAGCAGCGAAGCCGGAGGAGGCTGCGGGGACGACGAAGGGCGGGCCTCCCGACTGGGAGACCCGCCCTCGGCGGTCGGACCGGCAGCGCCGGCCCGGACGGAACTACTTGGCGGCGACGACCTTCAGCGCGATGGTCGCGACGATGTCCTCGCGGAGCCGGACCGTGGCCTCGTGCTCGCCGACGGACTTGATCGACCCGGGGACCTCGATCTTGCGCTTGTCGAGCGAGCCGATGCCCTGCGCCTGCACGGCGTCGGCGACGTCGCCCGGGCGGACCGAGCCGAACAGGCGGCCGTCCTTGCCGGCCTTGACGGTCAGCGTGACGACGGCGTTCTGCAGCTTGAGCTTGAGGTCCTGGGCCTCTTCGATCGTGGCGAGCTCGCGCGCGGCGCGGGCGGCCTGGATCGACTCGACCTGCTTCTGACCACCACGCGACCACGCGACGGCGAAGCCCTGCGGGATCAGGTAGTTGCGGGCGTAGCCGTTCTTGACGTCGACGACGTCACCGGCGGAACCGAGGCCGGAGACCTCGTGGGTGAGGATGAGCTTCGACATGGGTGATCCTCCGATCAGCGGCCGGAGCCGGCGTAGGGGAGGAGCGCCATCTCGCGGGCGTTCTTCACGGCACGGGCGATGAGGCGCTGCTCCTGGACAGAGACGCCGGTGATACGGCGGGCACGGATCTTGCCGCGCTCGGAGATGAACTTGCGCAGGGTCGCGACGTCCTTGTAGTCGATGACGCCGACCTTGATCGACTTCGCGGGGGCGGCGTTCTTGCCGCCCTTGCCTCCGCGAGGCTTGCGGCGGTCGCCGCTGCTCTTTCCAGCCATTGGGGGATTCCTTCTAGTTCTGTTTCCGGATCAGCGGGGGAGCCGACTGATCAGAACGGGGTTTCGTCGTCGTAGGTGCCGCCCGGGGTGTTCCACACGTCCGACGAGGACGTGTTGCCACCCTGGTTGCCCTGCGGGGACCACGGTTCGTCGGACTGCGCGCCACCGTTGTAGCCGCCGCCACCGCCACCGTTGCCGCCACCGACCTGGCCGCGGCCACCGCCGCCACCACCACCGGAGGCGCGGGTGACCTGGGCGGTCGCGTAGCGGAGCGAGGGGCCGATCTCGTCGACCTCGAGCTCGATGCTCGTGCGCTGCTGGCCTTCGCGGTCCTGGTAGGAGCGCTGACGCAGACGACCCTGCGCGATGACGCGCGAGCCCTTGGTCAGCGATCCCGCGACGTGCTCGGCGAACTCACGCCAGACACTCGCACGGAGGAACAGCGCGTCGCCGTCCTTCCACTCGTTCGCCTGACGGTCGAACGTGCGCGGTGTCGACGCGATGGTGAAGTTCGCCACCGCGAGGCCGTTCTGCGTGTACCGCAGCTCGGGATCGCTGGTGAGGTTGCCCACCACCGTGATGACGGTCTCGCCGGCCACGGGCTACTCGGCGCTCTTCGTGGCGGCCGCGGCCTTGCGGGCGGCGCGCTCGTCGGAGAGCTTCTTGGCGGCGGCGACCTGGGCGATCGCTTCCTCGGCGCGGAGGACCTTGGTGCGGAGCACGGCCTCGGAGAGACCGAGCTGGCGGTCGAGTTCCTTGGCGGCGTCGGCGTTCGCCGTCATGTTGACGACGGCGTAGATGCCCTCGGACTTCTTGTTGATCTCGTACGCGAGACGACGACGGCCCCAGACGTCCACGTTGTCGACGGTGCCACCGTCGTTGCGGATGACTGCGAGGAACCGGTCGAGCGACGGAGCGACCGTGCGCTCGTCGATCTCGGGGTCGAGGATGACCATCAGTTCGTACTGGTGCATGCGGAACCCACCTCCCTTGGTCTAGAACGGCTCCGGTCTTTCCGGAGCAGGAGGGTTGATGCATGTGTGCGACCACCACGAAGGCGGTGGGCACAACCTGACAAGACTAGCCGACGGCCGGGAGGCCCGGCAAGCGTTCTCCCCAGCCCGAACGCCCGCACCGTGGTCGGGTGGTGCGGATCAGCCCCGCTCGGCCCACCAGGCGCGCAGGCGACGCTCCGCCTCGTCGGGTCCGAGGGGCCCCTCGTCCATGCGGGCCTCGAGCAGGAACCGGTAGGCCTCGCCGACCTCGCGCCCGGGGCGGATGCCGAGGATCCGCATGATGTCGTCGCCCGTCAGGTCGGGACGCATGGCGTCGAGTTCCTCCCGGTCGCGCAGGGCGGCGATCCGGTCCTCCAGGTCGTCGTACGCGAACCCGAGCCGGTCGGCCTTGCGGCGGTTGCGCGTCGTGACGTCCGAGCGGGTGAGCTCGTGGAGCCGCTCGAGCTGGTCGCCGGCGTCGCGGACGTAGCGGCGCACGGCCGAGTCCGTCCACGCGCCGTCCGTGTAGCCGAAGAACCGCAGGTGCAGCTCGATGAGCTTCGTGACGGCGGCGACGGTCTCGTTGTCGAACCGCAGCGCGCGGAGCCGCTTGCGGGCGAGCTTGGCACCGACGAGGTCGTGGTGGTGGAAGCTCACGACGCCGCCGGGCTCCAGGCGGCGGGTGGCCGGCTTGCCGATGTCGTGGAGCAATGCGGCGACGCGGAGGACGATGTCGGGCGCGTCGCCGGCGTGCCGTTCGTGCTCGTAGCCGATCGCCTGCGTGAGCACGGTGAGCGAGTGCTCGTAGACGTCCTTGTGGTGGTGGTGCTCGTCGATCTCGAGCTGCATCGCCGGGAGTTCCGGCAGCACCCGCTCGGCGATGCCCGTGTCGACGAGGAGGCGCAACCCGGGCACGGGGTCGTCCGTGGCGAGCAGCTTGACGAACTCGTCGCGCACGCGCTCGGCGGAGACGATCGCGATCGAGCCGGCGAGCTCGGTCATCGCGGCGCGGACGTCGTCGCTCACGGTGAACCCGAGCTGGCCCGTGAACCGTGCCGCACGCATCATGCGGAGCGGGTCGTCGCGGAAGGACACGACGGCGCTCTGCGGGGTGCGCAATCGACCGGCGAGCAGGTCCTCGACGCCGTCGGCCACGTCGACGAGCTCGCGCTGGGGGAGTCGCAGGGCCATCGCGTTGACGGTGAAGTCCCGGCGGACCAGGTCCTCGGTGATGGCCGATCCGAACTCGACCTCGGGCTTCCGGGTCTCGCCGTCGTACACGTCGCTGCGGTACGTCGTGATCTCGACCTGCTCGCCACGCACGCGGGCCGCGATGGTGCCGAACTGTCGCCCGACGTCCCAGGTCGCGCTCGCGATCGGTTCCACGATCCGGAGGATCTCGTCGGGCCGGGCGTCCGTCGTGAAGTCGAGGTCGGTCACAGGCCGGCCGAGGAAGGCGTCGCGGACGGGACCGCCGACGAGCGCGAGTTCGTGGCCGGCCTCGGCGAAGGCGGCGGCCAGGGTGGCGACGGGTGCGGACTCGGCGAGGTGACCGAGGCGTTCCACGGCGTGTGCGACGGAGGGCATGACCCGTCGATCATCCCAGAACCCGGCCGTGCCGTGCCTCCTCGGCTGCGTCTCCGGCTGGGCCTCCTACACTCGTCCGAGGCCCGGACGGTCCCGGGCGCCTCTTCCATGCACATCCTCCGAACGCCACTCGCCGCCGCGGTGACCGCGCTGGTCGCCCTCGGCGTCGTCGGCGCGCCCGGAGTCGCGGAGGCGGCGAGCAGCAGCCATGCAGCGGTCAGCAGCAGCCACGCCGCGTCGGCCACGAGCAATGCGCGCGCGGTCGCGACCCCCGGTCCCACCGGCACGAACGCCAGCACCGCGACCCCCGCGCCCACCCACCCCGCGCAGAAGAACGCAGCGGCGCCCACCACGGCGACCACGGCCTCCCTGTCGGTGGCGGCGACGGACCAGGGTGTGCTCAAGCAGGACCAGGACCTCACCCTGACGGTCACCGTGACGAACGGCACCGACACGGATCTCGCCGCGACCACCGCGGACGTCTCCCTGTCGCGGAGCGTGACCGGGGACCGGTCCGACCTCGAGGACTGGCTCGAGGACACCAGCTCAGACGGTTACCTCGGCTCCTACCTGACGAGTTTCGACGTCCCGGTGGTCCCCGCGCACCACACGGTCACGATGACCGACATCACCATCCCGTCGGCCACGGTCGGCCTCGACGGCTACTCGTTCGGCGCGCGCCGCCTCGCGGTCTCGTACGCGTCGGGCTCGGTCGACGTCGTCGGCCGTTCGGCCATCACCTGGTACCCGTCGCTGACGCAGCAGCCCACGGACGTCTCCGTCGTGATGCCGATCACCGTGCCCGCGACGACGTCGACCACGCTGTCGGCGTCCGAGCTCGCCGCGGACACCGCCGTCGACGGCACGCTCACGGCGCAGCTCGACGCCGCCATCGACCACAACGTCGCGATCGGCATCGACCCGCGGATTATCGTCTCGATCCGGCTCCTGGGCCAGGACGCTCCCGAGTCCGCGGTGGCCTGGCTCGACCGTCTGACCGCCGCCCGGAACGAGACGTTCGCGCTCCCCTACGCCGACGCCGACCTGACGGGCCTCCGGCAGGCGGGGGCGCCGGGCGTCTTCACGCCGATCTCGTTCGACCAGGACGTCGACCCACGGCACTTCCCCGGAGCGGTCACCCCGACACCGACGGCCACCGCGACCGGGACGACGGACGGTGCGAGCGGCGCCGGCGCGGCCGCCGCGAGCGCGACGCCGACCGCCGGTGCGGGCCCGTCCACGTCGGCCGGTGGAGGCACGGGGACGAGCGCCGGCGCCGGAACCAGCACCGGGGGCGAGACCGGAACGGCGGCCGGAACCGGAACGACCGCCGGCACCGACACAACCCCGGCGCCCGGCACGGGCCAGCCGGAAGGCGAGCCCACGCCCGCCGCGCCCACGCTGCCGACGATGCAGACCCTGCTCGACTTCCCGTACACGCTGCCCTCGATCGCCTGGCCGGACGAGGACACCGTCACCTCGGACGACCTCCCGGTACTCGCCAAGGGGGGTTACCAGCACACCATCGTCGCGAACGGGAACACCACGGCCGGCGCGGACACCACGGTCGCCGCCTCCGCCAAGGCCGGGACCGCCGACCTCCTCGTGTCCGACGAACGGCTGAGCGCGCTCCTCGACGACGCCGCGGACGCACCCGATCAGGCGTCGTGGCAGAGCGCGATGGCGGCGCTCACCGCCACCCTCGCGACGACGACGCGCCAGGCGAGCACCTCCGCTCCGATCCTCCTGACGTTCGACCGTTCATGGCCGACCGACCCGACCCGCATGTCCGACACGCTCGACGCGCTCGAGTCGATGCCGTGGGTCTCGCCCACGGACCTCTCGACGACCATCGGCACCGCGCCGACGAGCGTCTCGGTGAGCAACCACGCCGAGCCCGACGACCGCCTCGCGCAACTCCGCCAGCTCGTCCAGTCCGAGAGTGCCGTCACCGCGTTCTCGACCGCGCTGACCACCCCCACCGACCTCACGGCGCCGACCCGGCTCCACACGCTCGCCCTCGCCTCGACCGCGTGGACGACCGACCTCGCGGGACTGCAGCGTGCCGTGGCCGTCCGGGTGAAACGGGCGAACGCCGTCGTCGACTCGGTCGGGATCGTCGACTCGAGCTCCATCACCCTGCTCGGCGACCGGTCGTCCCTGCCGATCTCCGTCCGCAACAAGTCCGAGTTCCCCGTGACCGTCTACCTGACGGTCACGCCGTCGAACTCGTTCCTCCGGGTCGAGAAGAACGCGCTCCAGGTCACCGTCCAGCCCGAGTCGCAGTCGCGCATCACGTTCCCCGTGCAGTCCGTCGCGAACGGCAAGGTGCAGCTCCAGCTCAGCCTGACGAGCTCCACCGGGACGCGCGTCGCGCAGCCGAGCGCGGTCGAGATCAACGTGCAGGCCCAGTGGGAGACCATCATCACCGGCCTCGCCGGAGCCGCGGTCGTGGTGATCTTCGGCCTCGGGATCCTGCGCAACATCCGCCGACGCCTCCGTCGCCGGTCCGGTGGCGCGCCTCCTGAGGACGACGACGACCCCAACCGTCCGCTCGACGACCAGCCGGTGGCCGCGTCGGCCGCCGCCCCGGCGGCCACCGCATCCACGGCCGTCGCCGCCCCCGCAGCCGTCGCCGCACCCGCCGCCGTCGCCGCTGCACGCCCGACGGGAGCACGAGAACGGAACGACGTGACCGACGACCTCCAGACCGCTCGGCCGGGAGGCACGGCTCCACTCGCCGGGACCCCCATCGGTGCCGCGGCACCCACCGCCGGCACCCCGGGCACGACGGACGCGGCCGTCGGGGCGGGCGCGGTCGCGGCAGCGGGCGCGATCGCGGCAGCGGGCGCGATCGGCGGCGCGGCTCCGACCGGCGGCGCGACCCCGACCGGCGGCGCGACCCCGACCGCCCCGGCGGAACGCGGCCTCGGCCGGGCCAGCGCCCTGCTCGCGATCGGCACGATGGTGTCGCGCGTCCTCGGGTTCGCCAAGACGTTCGTCCTCGCGGCCGCGATCGGCCAGTCCGGTAGCGCCGCCGCCAACGCCTTCGCCGTCTCGAACCAGCTGCCGAACAACATCTACGCGCTCATCGCGGGCGGCCTGCTCAGCGCGGTCCTCATCCCGCAGATCGTCCGCTCGATGAAGCAGCACGCCGACGGCGGTCAGGCGTACATTAACCGGATCGTCACGCTCGGCGGCATCGTGTTCCTCGGCGTCACCGTCGTCGCCACCGCGATCGCGCCCCTGCTCGTCCACCTGTACAGCCAGTCCGCGGGCAGCGGCGGCAAGGGCTTCGCGGACGACACCACCGCACTGGCGGTCGCGTTCGCGTTCTGGTGCCTGCCGCAGATCCTCTTCTACGCGCTGTACTCGCTGCTCGGCGAGGTCCTCAACGCCCGCCAGGTGTTCGGGCCCTTCACGTGGGCGCCGCTCCTCAACAACGTCATCGCGATCGCCGGGCTCGTCGTGTTCATCGCCCTCTTCGGCACGCGCGGGTTCAACAGCGACGCAGGCGACTGGACGCCGACGAAGATCGCCGTGCTCGCGGGGAGCGCCACTCTGGGCGTCGCGGTGCAGGCGGCGTTCCTGCTGCTCTTCTGGCGTCGGGCCGGCCTCGGGTTCCGTCCCGACTTCCGGTGGCGCGGGGTGGGGCTCAAGGCGACGGGCACCGCGGCCGGCTGGCTGTTCCTCATGATCCTGGTGACGCAGCTCGCGGGCATCGTGCAGTCGCGGGTGGCGTCCCTCGGCACGGGCGCGGGCAACGCGACGCTGCAGAACTCGTGGCTGCTGTTCATGCTGCCGCACTCGATCATCACCGTGTCGATCGCCACCGCCTACTTCACGCGGATGAGCCACGACGCGGAACGGGGTGACATCGCCGCGGTCCGCCGGAACCTGTCGCAGTCGCTCCGGATCGTCGGTCTGTTCACCGTGTTCGCGTCGGTCGCCCTCATCGTCCTGGCGTTCCCGTTCGCCCGGATCTACGAGCACGCCTTCACGGACGTCCGGTCGATGGCCTTCGTGCTCGTCGCCTACATGCCCGGCCTGGTGCTGTTCAGCATGTTGTTCATCATCCAGCGGGTGTTCTGGGCCCTCCACGACCACCGCACGCCGTTCTTCATGCAGCTCGTGCAGTCCGGGCTGTTCGTCATCGGCGCCTACGCCGTCGCGGCCCTGCCCGGCTCGGCCATCGGCGTCGGCGTCGCGATCACGACCACCCTCGCCGGCAGCGCCCAGACCGTCGTCGCGCTCGTCATCGTCCGCCGACGCCTCGCCGGCATCGAGGGCGGCGCCGTGACGCGCTCGCACGTGCAGTTCCTCGTCGCCGCGATCGTCGCCGGGGCCGCCGGGGTCGCCGTCGCCGCGTTCTTCGGGGCGTTCCGAGCCGGCGGGTTCGCGATGACGGACGTCACGAGTGCGCTCATCACCCTCGCACTCACCGCGGCCGCCATGGTGGTCGTGTACGTGGCCGTGCTCGTCCTCACGCGCAACGGCGAGATCCGCAGCGCGGTGGGCCTCCTCCGGGCCCGTCTCGGACGCTGAACGCGGGCCGAACGGCGGAATGCGCCGCCGGTACCATGTGTTGATCCGATCGGACCGGGAGGCACCGGTCCGGTCCTCCAGGACGTCCACGACGAAAGGGCACCAGGCATGCGCCAGCTCATCATCATCGGCTCCGGTCCCGCCGCGCTGACGGCCGCGATCTACAGCGCGCGCGCCGAGCTGAAGCCCCTCGTGGTCGCGTCCAGCGTCGAGACCGGCGGCGAGCTCACCAAGACCACCGAGGTCGAGAACTTCCCCGGCTTCCCGGAGGGCATCCAAGGCCCCGACCTCATGATGAAGATGCAGGAGCAGGCCGAGAAGTTCGGCGCGGAGATCCTGTACGACGACGCCGTGTCCGTCGACCTCACCGGCGACGTCAAGAAGGTCACCGTCGGTGGCGGCCAGACCTACGAGTCGCTCGCCGTGATCTACGCGACCGGCTCCGCCTACCGCAACCTGGGCCTCCCGGACGAGCAGCGCCTGTCGGGCCACGGCGTGTCGTGGTGCGCGACCTGCGACGGCTTCTTCTTCCGCCAGAAGAACATCGCCGTCGTCGGCGGTGGTGACTCCGCGATGGAGGAAGCCACGTTCCTCACCCGCTTCGCCGACACGGTGACGGTGATCCACCGCAAGGACGTCCTGCGC
The DNA here is from genome assembly GCF_003234815.2 of Curtobacterium sp. MCBD17_035. NCBI lineage: Bacteria > Bacillati > Actinomycetota > Actinomycetes > Micrococcales > Microbacteriaceae > Curtobacterium > Curtobacterium sp. MCBD17_035. The sequence continues at coordinate 3,394,598 of NZ_CP126279.1, forward strand.
GCGTCGAAGATCATGCAGGACCGCGCGTTCAACGACCCGAAGATCGCGTTCGCGTGGAACAAGGAGGTCGTCGCCATCCACGGTGAGACCTCGGTCGAGGGCGTCACGCTCCGCGACACCACCACCGGCGAGGAGTCGCAGCTGCCCCTCGACGGTCTGTTCATCGCGATCGGCAACGACCCGCGTACGCACCTCATCCACGGCCAGGTCGACCTCGCCCCCGAGGGCACCATCGCCGTCGACGGACGCTCGTCGCGCACGAACCTGTCCGGCGTCTTCGCGGCCGGTGACGTCATCGACCCGACCTACCGGCAGGCGATCACCGCGGCCGGTTCCGGCACGGTGGCGGCCCTCGACGCCGAGAAGTTCCTCGCCGACCTCGAGCCCGAGCTCGCCGCCCTGGCGGACGGTCCGGTCCCGGTCGAGCCCGTCACGATCTCGCCGGTCGAGCCGGCCACGGTCGGGAGCTGAGCGGTCGCGCCCGGCCGCGCCGTGCCTCCCGTCCAACGGAATAGCGACACGGACGTCGATGTTGTCCACAACGACCAACCCAAGGAAGCAGGAACCATGTCCAACGCCAAGGCAGTGACCGACGCGTCGTTCTCGAGCGACGTGCTGCAGTCCGACAAGACGATCCTCGTCGACTTCTGGGCCGAGTGGTGCGGGCCGTGTCGTGCGGTCTCCCCGATCCTCGACCAGATCGCGTCGGAGCACAGCGACAAGATCGAGATCGTCAAGCTCAACGTGGACGAGAACCCCCAGTCCGCCATGCAGTACCAGATCACCTCGATCCCCGCGATGAAGGTCTTCCGTGGCGGTGAGGTCGTCAAGACCGTGATCGGTGCGAAGCCGAAGCCGGCGCTCGAGGCCGACCTGGCCGAGTTCCTGGTCTGACACCAGCCCCGACGGCTCCCGAAGCCCCGTCTCCCGATCCGGGAGGCGGGGCTTCCGTCGTCCACGCGGAGCCACGCGTCCGGAACTGGCCTGCGCGGGGACCGACGGGCGTCCACGGGCATGCCGTATCGTGGCCGGAACGCCGTCCGTCGGCGTCGGCGTCGGCGTCCGCGATCGGCGCCCGAGTGATCGGAGACCATGCGATGACCGACCGGGGAACCAGCCTCGACCCGTGGTACGACTCCTACGCCCAGCGCACCGCAGGGCTGAGCGCATCCGAGGTCCGAGCACTGTTCGCCGTCGCATCCCGCCCCGAGGTCGTCTCCCTGGCCGGCGGCATGCCGTTCGTGTCCGCGCTCCCCCGCGAGCTCGTCACCGGGTCCATCGACCGGGTCATGGAGCACGACGCCGCCATGGCGCTGCAGTACGGCGGCGGCCAGGGTCTCCGGACCCTCCGTGAGCACATCGTCGACATCATGGCGCTCGAGGGCGTCCGTGCGAGCGCTGAGGACGTCGTCGTCACCACGGGTTCGCAGCACGCCCTCGACCTCGTCACGCGGCTGTTCATCGATCCGGGCGACGTCGTCCTGGCGGAGTCGCCGTCGTACGTCGGTGCGATCGGTGTGTTCCGCTCGTACCAGGCCGAGACCGTGCACGTGGCCATGGACGACCAGGGCCTGGTCCCCGAGGCCCTGCGCGAGACCATCGCCCGCCTCAGGGCCGCCGGCAAGCGCATGAAGTTCCTGTACACCATCCCGAACTTCCACAACCCCGCGGGCGTCACGATGAGCCGCGAACGCCGCATCGAGATCCTCGACATCTGCCGGTCGAACCAGATCCTCGTGCTCGAGGACAACCCCTACGGTCTCCTCTGGTTCGACGAGCCGGCGCCGCAGGCCATCCGCTCGATCGACGAGGACGGCATCGTGTACCTCGGCTCCTTCTCGAAGACCCTCGCCCCGGGATTCCGTGTCGGGTGGGCCCTCGCGCCGCACGCCATCCGCGAGAAGCTCGTGCTCGCGAACGAATCCGCCGTGCTCGCGCCGAACTCATTCGGACAGTACGTCGTGAACGCGTACCTCGATGCCGCGGACTGGAAGGCCCAGATCACCACCTTCCGCGGCCTCTACGCGGAGCGCCGCGACGCCATGCTCGCCGCCCTCGCCGAGTTCCTGCCCGACCTGCGGTGGACCACGCCGAACGGCGGGTTCTTCGTGTGGCTCACGCTGCCGGACCAGCTCGACTCCAAGGCGATGCTGCCCCGCGCGGTCAAGGAACTCGTCGCCTACACGCCGGGTACCGCGTTCTTCGCGGACGGCCGCGGGGGCGGACAAATGCGTCTGTCCTTCTGCTACCCCACGCCGGAGCAGATCCGCACCGGCGTGAAGCGGCTCGCGACCGTCGTGAACGACGAACTCGAGCTCATCGAGACCTTCGGCACCGCCGCCCGGCCGGCGCCGGTCCCCGACGCCGCCCAGACGGTCTCGGCACCGCCGCCGAACATGTCCTGACTCGCGTCGCCGTTTCGCCGACCGCTCCTGACCAGGGATTCATCACGCCACGCGCCGCGCGGCCGCACTCGAGGAACGCATCATGGTGGAGTTCGCCCGTCGTCACGTCGTCGTCGTCGCGGGGGGCATCTCGCACGAGCGGGACATCTCGCTCCGTTCCGGACGACGCGTGGCTGACTCGCTCATCGGCTACGGCTGGCAGGTCGATCTCCGGGACGCCGACGCGACGCTGCTCCCCGCGCTGCGCGAGCTCCAGCCCGACGTCGTCTGGCCCGCGCTCCACGGCGCCAGTGGTGAGGACGGCGCGCTCCGCGGCATCCTCGAGGCGCTCGACGTGCCGTTCGTCGGCTCACACGCCACCTCGGCTCGCCTCGCCTGGGACAAACCGACCGCGTCGGCACTCGCCGCGCGGGCGGGCGTCCGCACGCCGCGATCGGTCACCCTGTCGCACGACGTCTTCCGCGAACTCGGCGCCGTCAGCGTGCTCGCGGCCATCGCGGACGAGCACCCGATCCCCCTCGTGGTCAAGCCCGCCCGCGGTGGCAGCGCGCAGGGCGTCACCCTGGTCCACGACACGGCCGATCTGCCGCGAGCGATGGTCACGGCGTACACCTACTGCGACGACGTCATCGTCGAGCAGCTCATCACCGGGACCGAGATCGCCGTCGGGGTGGTCGACACCGGTGATGGCCCGGTGCCCCTCGCTCCCGTCGAGATCGTCCCGCGATCCGGCGTGTACGGGTACGAGGCGCGGTACAACGCTGGTGAGACGACCTTCTACACCCCGGCGCGCTTGTCGGCCGCAGCCGCAACGGCGGCGGCCGACGCAGCAGTCGCCGCACACGTCGCGCTCGGCCTCCGGCACATCTCGCGCGTCGACATGATCGTCGACGCGGTTGAGACACCGTGGTTCCTCGAGGTGAACGTCCTTCCCGGACTCACCGAAACGTCGCTCGTGCCGCAGGCCCTCCTGGCCTCCGGTCATGATCTCGGGTGGGTCTACGCCGAACTCGCCGAGCAGGCCATCCGCGACCATCGCCGGTAGCGGCCGTCGGTCTCACAGGGGACCAGCCCCGTCCCGGGCAGCGCGGTGCACGCGCGTTCCACGTGAAACATTCGGCTGCTCCAGCCGCGGCTGGAGACGACCCGGCTCTGTGGCGTGGCGAGGGTGAGCGGGACGGCTGGAGTTAGCCACCCGTCGCCCTGATCGGTGTGCAGCCGGGCGCCACAGTCGTCCGCCGAGGAGCAAGCTGATCGGCGCATTCGGTGCCCAGCGGCAGGGCCTTCTGCGTGGCGGCCGATCAACAGCAGACCGAGAACGCCGGGACACGACTGTGCGATCGTGCGCTGCGGCAGCTCGGCTCCGCTTCCACCGAGCGCAGCCTGGTCGCCGCCCGGCTGCCGAGGACCGCCCACTCCGGCGACGAGGCGCGCTGATCACGATCCGCGCACCCGGCCTCGCGACGGCCGCTTACACCCCCGGTGGCGGCGAGGATCACCCATCGTGGTCGCCTCACGCGCCGCCCGGATGGCAGCCCGGATCGCCGACCATCCGGCGCCTCGCGCTCCGCCTCACGCGTCACCCGACTCGCCGCCCACCTGACGGCCCAACCGCCGCCCGTCTCGCTGCCATCCTGGCGGACCCGATCAACGTCCCGGCGCGATCCCCCGCGCTCATCCGAGCGTGAGCCACCAGCGCCGCGGTCAACCTCCTGCAGCGATCTCCGGCCTGCCGTCCGTCGTGGTCGAGACACTGCAAGCCAAGCCGCTCGTCGTACCGTGGCGTTGTCATCTGCGGGGGGCCCGATCCCCAGTGCTCGCAGTTCCATCCTCGCGACGGCCGTCAAGTCATCCTCCGCCTGCATCGCTTCGCGCTTTGTTCGCGGTCCGCGCGCAACGCCGCTTCGTCACGCGCACCGGCTGCGGCGCGACCAGCAGGAGGGCGGCCGTGGTTTCACGTGGAACATGACCGCCACGCCGGTCTCTCGACCCCGGCCGCCGCACCACCATCAGCGCACGCGACGCCACACCGGATCGGTCGCACCAGCGGCTCGACTGGTTCAAGGACGGCGTGCGCAGGATTCACGATCAGGGCACGAGCCACGCATCGTGCTGATCGTGGTCAGCGCCGCAGACGCCCTTCGGACGCCACCTGCGGACGCGCCCCACGATGTTCCACGTGAAACGTCAGGACGCCCCGTCGGCGACTGCCTCGTTCCGCAGGTCCTCGAGGATCCGATTGAGATCCTCGATCGTAGCGAAGTCGATGCTCAGCGTGCCCTTGCGCGACCCCAACTGGATCTTCACGCGCGTGTTGAGGCGGTCACCGAGGCGTCCCGCGAGGTCATTGAGATGGGCTTGCCGCTTGGACGGCTCCGTCCGCGGCCGCACCGAGGGCGTCTTGGCCGAGAGTGCTGCTGCGGCTGCCTCAGCGGCCCGGACAGAGAGGTCCTCGTTCACGATCTTCTCGGCGAGGTACTCCATCGCCTCTGCATCGGGTGCCGAGAGGATCGCGCGAGCATGGCCAGCGCTCAGGACACCGGCTGCGACGCGCCGCTGCACCGGTGACGGCAGCCGGAGCAGGCGGATGGTGTTCGTGATCTGTGGCCGCGAACGCCCGATACGTGCGGCGAGCTGCTCCTGCGTGATCCCGAAGTCCGCCAGGAGCTGCTGGTAGGCCGATGCCTCCTCGAGCGGGTTGAGGTTCGCACGGTGCAGGTTCTCGAGGAGCGCGTCGCGCAGCATCGCGTCATCAGGCGTCTCCTTGATGATTGCCGGGATGGTGCCGAGGCCGAGCTCCTTCGTGGCCCGCAGCCGTCGCTCACCCATGATGAGCTCGTACCGCGGCTCGGTTCCGGTCGCGCCCGCGATGGGACGAACGACGATCGGTTGCAGGACGCCGATCTCGCGGATCGAGTGGACCAACTCCTGGAGCTCTTCCTCGCGGAACTCCGAGCGCGGCTGCTGGGCGTTCGGCACGATGTCCAGGGGGTTGAGATTGGCCAGGCGAGCGCCGGGCACGGCAACCAGGTCATCGGCGGTCTGGCCGACGCTGTTCGGCGACGCTCCGTCGGCAAGGATCGCAGCGACGGCATCCGTCGGGGTCCTCGCGGGGTCCCTGGTCGCAGGACTCGTGTTCGTGGGGAAGAAGACGTCGACCGGACGCTCCTGTTGCTCGGGGCTCGTCGGGATGAGCGCGCCAATGCCCTTGCCGAGTCCCGTCCGCTTCGGTGCCATCAGTGCTGCGCTCCTCGTGCTGCGATCTCTGCGGCCGCCTCGAAGTACGAGAGCGACCCTGGTGAATTCGTGTCATAGCTGACGACGCTCTGCCCGTAGCTCGGAGCTTCACTGATGCGCACGGAGCGGGGGATCAGCGTGGCGAGGACCTGGTCGCCGAAGTGCTCGCGGACCTCCGTCGCGACCTGGTTCGCCAGATTGGTCCGGCCGTCGTACATGGTCAGCAGGATCGTTGACACCCGCAGCGCCGGGTTGAGATGCCGCTCGATCAGCTCGATGTTCCGGAGCAGCTGGCTCAGCCCCTCGAGCGCGTAGTACTCACACTGGATCGGGATGAGCACCTCACGGGCCGCCACGAACGCGTTGATCGTCAGCAGACCCAGCGACGGCGGACAGTCGACGAACACGTAGTGGAACGGCTCGTCGACGCCGTCGAGGAACTGCTGCAGCGCGGTCCGGAGGCGCTGTTCACGCGCCACGAGGGACACCAGCTCGATCTCTGCGCCCGCCAGGTGGATGGTCGCCGGCACGCAGAACAGGTTCTCCGACTCAGGGCTCTGCTGCATGGTGCCGGCGAGTGGCGCTTCATCCACGATCACGTCGTAGATGCTGGCGACCTCCGCGCGGTGGTCCACGCCAAGCGCCGTCGACGCATTCCCCTGCGGGTCGAGGTCGATGACGAGCACGCGAGCGCCGCCACGGGCCAGCGCGGCCGCGAGATTGACGGTCGTTGTCGTCTTGCCGACGCCGCCCTTCTGGTTCGACACGGTGAACACGCGCGTCTGCTCGGGCAAGGGGAACTGCTGCGTCGCGAGCGCGCGTCGCCGCCGATTGAGGTCGGCGATCTCGCGCGCGAGTGGCGTGGTCGCGTCGAAGTCAGTAGATGAACTCACGAATGCACTTCCCCGCCTCGATGTTCCACGTGAAACGTTGGTGCGGCTGCGGCGAGCAGTCGTCCGATGCTCAACCAGACACTCCGCACGGGAACGTCAGTCAACTGTAGCCCGGAAGACCCGGGTCGTTTCCTCCACCACGCCCGCACCGAGCTCGATGACCTCGACGTCCGTCAGGCGCTTCCGGAGAATCACCTTCCGTGCCGCATCGACTTCGGCATCGACCCGGGCCCCCTTCATGAGCAGCAACTGGCCGCCCGAGCGGACGAGTGGAACGGTGATCGGGATGAGCTTGCTCAGGGCGCTGACAGCGCGGGCCGTCACCTGATCGAGCACGATGTCATCCGCGACGTCCTCGGCTCGGGCGCGCAGCACCCGCACGTTCTGCAGCCCGAGCCGGTCCGCTTCACCACGCAACCACTCGACGCGCCGCTCCATCGGCTCGATGAGGGTCATCTCGACGTCAGGCCGCATGATGGCGAGCACGAGGCCCGGCAGTCCCGCACCCGATCCGACGTCACCGACCTTCGCTCCATCGAGGAGCAGCGGTCCGACCACACCCGAGTTGAGGATATGTCGCGTCCAGAGCCGTGGGAGTTCCAGGGGTCCGATCAACCCGAGCTCCTCGCCACGTCGCGCGAGTTCCTGCGTGAAGGACCGGACCTGCTCGAGGTGGTCGCCGAACACCGCCGCAGCAGCGTCGGGCTCTGGCTCGACCGGCAACCTCTCGGTCACGGCGATCTCCACGTCGCCCTCACCAGACGCGGAACGCTCGTCCGTGCTGTCAGCCACGTCAGCGCGTGACGACCGTGTGCCGGTCGCGGCCCTCGCCCTCGGACTCCGAGTGGAAGCCGCGCTCGGCCACGAGATCGTGCACGAGCTTGCGCTCGTACGACGACATCGGCGGGAGCGCCGCGCTCGGGGACCCGGCCTCGATCCGCTCGATGGCCGTGTCCACGAGGCGACCGAGCTCCGACGCCCGAGCATCCCGCGAACCACCGACGTCGAGGATCAGACGGCTGAATTCGCCGGTCTCGGCCTGTACGGCGATCCTGGTGAGTTCCTGCAGCGCCGACACCGTGTCGGGCTTCGAGAGCACCCGGAGCGCGCCACCCTGATCGGTCACCGAGAGGTAGACGCGGCCGCCGCGCTCCTCGATCTCGATGTCACCGTCGAGATCGCAGATGTCGAGCAGTTCCTCGATGTAGTCGGCAGCGATGTCGCCCTCATCACGGACCTCGTCGTCGACGCCCTCCACGTCGTCGACCGGTGCCTCGGTGGTCGGCTCGTCGGACACGGGCGCGTCCTCGGTCAGCAGCTCGTCGTCGGTCACGACTTCTTCCCGTTCTTCTTGGCGCGGTTCTTGCCCACCGGCTGCTGCCGCTGGGTCGTCGGGCGAGGACGCTCGATCTCGGTCACGCGGATGTCGTTCACGGCGGCGAGAGCGCCACCGGCGGTCGCGCCACGTCGCTGCGCTTTCCGGGCGAGCCGGGCTTCACGGGCGAGCGCCGCCTCGGACCCCGGCGTCGGCATGCGCCGGATCACGACGTACTGCTGCCCCATCGTCCAGACGTTCGAGGCGAGCCAGTAGAACATGACGCCGAGCGGGAAGCTCAGACCCGAGAACACGAACACGAGCGGGAGGACGTAGAGCATCATCCGCTGCTGCCGGTACATCGGGCTCGCCTTGGTCTCCGGCGACATGTTCTTGGCCACGATCTGCAGCTGCGTGACGAACTGCGAGACGGTCATGATGATGACCATCGCGGCGGCGATGAGGCGGACCTCCCAGCCCGTGGCGCTGAGGAACGTCTCGTGCAGGGGAGCGCCGAACAGCTTCGCGACACCGAACGAATGGGCTAGTGGCGTGGTCAGCAGGCCGATACCGGTCTTGTCGATCTGAGCGGTGTGGAGCGTCGAGTACAGGCTCAGGAACACCGGCATCTGGATGATGAGCGGCAGGCAGGAGCTCAGCGGGTTCGTCCCGGTCTCCTTGTACAGCGCCATCGTCTCGCGGGACATGGCCTCACGCGAGAACTGGTCCTTCTTGCCCTTGTACTTGTCCTGGATCTTCTTGAGCTGCGGCGCGACCTCGAGCATCCGCCGCTGGCTCTTGATCTGCCGGACGAAGATCGGGATCAGCGCCGCCCGCACCACGAGGGTCAGACCGATGATCGAGATCACCCAGGTGATCCCGGCGTTCGGGTCCATGCCGATGGCCGCGAACAACGAATGGAAACCGACGAGGATCGCGGAGACCACCCATTTGAGTGGCCAGAGGATCGTGTTTTCGAGGAACTCCATGAGAAGCGGTCACGCCTTTCGGGGGTGCGGTGTCAACCGGCGACGCCGGGAGGTCGGGGCGGCCTGCGGGGCCGAACGGTGGGTGCCGTCCACGGGGCGGGTCTCCAGGACGGGGGTGCCGTCGAGCCGGCGGGTGCCGAGCGCGCGGGTGTCGCCGGCTGGGCGGGGGAGCACGAACCCGAAGCGAGTCACGGGGTAGGGCGCGGTCCGAGGCCGGACGTCGTCGATGCCACCGGACGCCCACGGATTGCACCGGGCGATACGCCAGGCGCCCATGCTGGAGCCGACGACGACGCCGTACTGCTGGATGGCCTCGAGTGCGTACCGCGAGCACGACGGGTGGTACCGGCAGACCTCGCCGTACAGCGGGGAGACGACCGCGCGGTACGCGCGCAGCACCACCACGCACACGTTGCGCGGGAGCAACGCGACGGCCGACAGTGCTCGTCTCATGCCTTGTTCACACCCTTGCTCTGGCTCGTGCTCCGACTGAAGCACTGCCTGACATCTGCGATGAGGGTAGGCCAGCCGGCCTGCGCGGCGGCTGGCAGTGCGCGAACGACCACATCCAGCCCCGAAGGGTGATCGACGACGAGTTCGTGGGCGATGGCCTTGAGCCTGCGGCGGACGAGGTTCCGGGTCACCGCGTTCCCCACCGCCTTCGAGACGATGAACCCGAACCGGGTGGGATCGGCATCGGCACGGACGACCACCGATACGACGGCGTGCGCCGTGGCGCTCCTGCGACCACGACGCACGACGGTTCGGTAGTCGTCACCTCGGACGATCCGGTTGGCTCGGGCCAACAACCCCGGGGGTTAGGCCGAGAGCTCGGTGCGGCCCTTGCTGCGGCGGGCGGCCAGGATGGAACGGCCGGCGCGGGTCCGCATACGAGCGCGGAAGCCGTGCTTCTTGGCGCGGCGGCGGTTGTTCGGCTGGAAGGTGCGCTTGCTCATGATCTCGTCTCCACACGGACGCTCGCGGCGGTCCGGTCACGTTGGGTCCGTTGACGCGATGGGAACGGACGCTCTGGGCGCGACCGATTGGCCGCAGTCAACCGTTCAACGGTACGTGAGGACGGGCCGTGGGTCAAACGAACGGGACCAACCGCTCATTCTCCACATTGGGGACAACTCCGGTTGCGTCCGACGCGCCGCGAGCAATTACAGTGGGTTGATCCATGGGCGCGCGGCCCGTGATCACCTGGCGGGACCGGGCACGAGCACGATCCGCGACTCGTGGAGAACACTGTGGACAACCCTGTGTACGGCCGAGTGGTCCGCCCACGACTCGCGGGCGACGTCGGCGCTGCGGGGAGCCGGCCGGAGCGACCGTCGGTCCACGTCGACCGACCAGAGGAGACGAGCGCGCC